>DASZLL010000074.1:0-28040 GCA_035552395.1 Acidimicrobiales bacterium | reverse complement strand
CATGCAGGACTACGACGCCATCGTCATCGGCGCAGGGCACAACGGGTTGACTGCGGCTGCGGTCATGGCCCGCGGCGGGTTGCGCGTGCTCTGCCTCGAGAAGAACCACTTCATCGGCGGCATGGCCTCGACCACCGAGCTCATCCGGGGCTACCGCTTCGAGCTCGCCGGGTCGATCCAATTCCCGATCCCCAACGAGATCTTCGACGACCTTGAGCTGGGGTCCTGCCCGATCTATGAGCCGGAGGTCCAGTCGGCCAGCATTCGCGACGGGGATGGCGACCAGTCGCCCATCCTCCTCTACTCGGACCCCGAGAAGCTGCTCGAGCACCTGGGCGAGACGCTTGGGATCGAGGCGGTGCTCGGCATGGCCGAGGTGGCGGCCTGGGCGGAGGCGCCGGCGCGGGCCATCGGTCGCTTCGACGTGCGCCAGCCTCCCAAGTCGCTCGACGAGATGTGGGCCTGCGCGTCGAACGAGGCGGAACGCGATGCGTTGCGCATCGCCATGTTCGGCAGCGTCATGGACGTCGTTGACCGCTACCTGCCCGATCCCGTGAAGCACGCGCCGGTGCGCAGCATGCTCAGCTTCCTCGCGGTCAACTCGACGTACCGCGGGCCGTACTCCCCGGGCAGCGCGTTGTGTCTCGCCTTCGCGCTGGCGTCGCCGGGCACCGCCACCATGTCCAAGGTGCGCGGCGGGCTGGGCACCATCGCCGACCATCTGTTGTCGTTGTTCGAGCGCAACGGGGGCGAGCTGCGGCGGCACACCAAGGTGACGCGGGTCGTGGTCGACGGGGGCGTCGTGCGCGGCGTCGAGCTCGGCGAGGGTGAGGTGGTCACGGCCCCGGTCGTCGTCTCGAATCTCGACCCGACTGCCACTTTCGTCCAGCTGCTCGACCCGGATTCGCTGCCCGACGGCTTCGCCCGTCGGGTGCGCGGCATCGACCATCGGGCCGCCTACTTCCAGGCTCATTTCGCGCTGCGCGGCCTCCCCGAATACCGCGCTCCCTACGAGGCGCTCAACGGGTCGTCGATGGGGCGCAACGTCACCTTCTTCAGCACGGCAGAGCAGATGCAGCGCGACTTTGAGGGCTGCGTGCGCGGCGAGGTGCCCGCGTCGCCCTCTTTCAACCTGCAGATCCCCTCGCTCGACGATCCCTCACTGGCCCCCGAGGGCATGCACGCCGCGAGCAGCTTCGCGTTCTACCTGCCCGTAGCCGGCGATCGCGAGACGCAGAACCGCCAGCGCGACGAGATGGCCGAGCGCATCGTGTCCAAGATCGCGTCTGCGGCGCCGAACTTCCCCGACCTGGTCGAGCGCCAGCTGAACTACCCGGCCTACACCTACGAGTTGATGTTCGGCTGCACGGGCGGCGACTTCACCCACGGACTCCTCCAGCCCGAGTTCATGGGCCCGTTCCGGCCCGGGCCGCGCGGCTGGTCGGACAATCCGGTCCCGATTGCGGGCCTCTACATGTGTGGTGCCGGGTGCCACGGCGGCCCTGGGGTCACCTTCATCCCCGGCTACAACGCCGGCTACGACGTCTTGGACGCCGTCGGTGCGGGCGCCACCGGCGTCGCTGACGCCGCCGGCGCGGGCGTGAGCTGAGCGAGCGCGTTGTTGTAACGCAGCTGGCGCTCCATGAAGGCGAGGAAGAACGCGATGGCGAAGGCCAGGCTGGTGAAGAGGCTCATCACGAAGAAAATCCAGGCCCACTTGACCCCGCGCCGAGTGCCCTCGACGATCGTCCACAGCGGCATGAGCACCACGTTCACGATGACGTAGTCCTGAGCCGCCGAGTCGGCGGCCCAATTGCTGAAGAGCATTTTGGTGTAATTCCAGTAGTTCGCGTCGTGGTAGGTGTGCGAGTAGCGCACGTTGAAGTACCAGCCGAGCACGATCGAGCAGACGCCGACGACGTAGTAGACGCCCTCGAGCACGCTGACGCGTCCCGCGCCGGTGCCGGCGGTGAAGAGGTGGCGGTTGACGTAGAAGGCCACCGCGGTGGTCGCGAGGCCAAGGATGCCGAAGATCAGGAGCTGCGACGTCATGCCCGTCCTCCTGCGCTCGTGGGTGCGGGTGCGCCCACCCTAAGGGCACGTGGCGCGGCGCGCTGGGAGACTTAGAGGAGTTCGAGAAGGCGTTCGGGCGGTCGGGCGATCACGGCCCGGTCGCCGACCACGAAGATGGGACGCTCCAGCAGGATCGGGTGCTTGGTGATGGCGTCGAGCAGCGCGGCGGGGGTGGCGTCGGCCAGGCCGAGCTCGGTGTAGACGGCCTCGCCCGTACGCATCATCTGGCGCGGGTCGTCGATGGCGAGCATCCGCATGAGCCGCTCGAGATCGGCCCGCGTCGGGGGCTCTTCGAGATACCGGACGCGCCGCGCGCCAATGGACTTCTCATCGAGGATGGCGAGCGCCGAGCGGCACTTCGAACACTCGTAATTCACGTAAAGCTGGGGTTCGTTCTCGGTGTCGTTCGTCACGGCGGCCACGATACGACTCGGCGCAGAACGGCTCAGTCGGACGCGGCCGCTCCCGGCACGCCCGAAGTTGCTGGGAGCGCGGCCAACGCCGCGTTCCAGCTGTAGGTGAACGCGTGGGCGGGGGCGCCGGCCACCGCCAGCGTGACCGCCATGGACGTGCCGCCGCTGTCGCCGTCGTGGTTGTCGCCCCTCGCGTTCAGGGCGGCCCCCATCACCAGGTTGGCTCCCGTCCCGAAATCGTCGAGGATGCCCTTGCGGTGCCCCCAGCAACCGGCGGCACCGCGACGGAGACAGTCCAGGTTGCCGCTGTTGTAGCCGTCGTCGTACATCCATCCGTAGACCGCATCGAGCCCGTTAGACGAGCCACCGGCCCACTCGGCGTCATCGAGTACGTAGGCCGGCCCGGGGTCGGGTGGGTCGTCGGCCTGGTTGGCGCCTCGCTGCGCGTTCTGGTTCAAGCCCGTTGTGAGGCCGCTGAACGCGGGCAACCCGCGGTCAACCCGTTCGAGATTCACCGCCACGAACAGCTGCTCGGGCACGCTCAGTTGGGCAAATCCGGCCGGGAGCACCATGGGCCGGATGCGTTCGAGCGCGTGTGCATGGTTGACGGCCTCCAACGCGGCGCCCAGGCAGGCCGGGGAGTTGTCGATCCCGTTGTCCGCGCAGACGCGGGTGTAGTCGGGATAGGGCGGCACGTTGCCAGTGGGGTCGGCGATGCCCGCGTTCGACTCGGAGGCCGGGACGTCCCGGAGGGGCCGCATGGCGCCGGCCTTGGTCGCGGCCAACGCGTCGCTCCACGAGTAGACGTAGGTGCCCGGTCGCTCGTCGACCGCCAGCGTCGCCGCCAGCGACGATCCGCCGCGGTCGCCGGGCGATGTGTCGCCGGTGGGATCGAAGGCCGCACCCATGACGAGGTGTCGCGAGCTGAAGTGCTCCAACACGATCTGGCGGTCGGCCCAGCAGCCCGACGTCTGGTTGCTCGAGCAGTTGGGGACGCCGCTGGCGGGCCCGTCGTTGTACATCCATTGGAAGTCGGCGTCGAGGCCGTTGTCGACCGCCCCGATCCACTCGGCATCAACCGATGCGTAGTCGCGACCGGGGCGCGGCGGCAGCTGGGCCGTGCCGGCACCCTTCTCCGCGATGGCGTCGAGCGCCGCCGTCAGTCCAGCGAAGGGTGCCAACCCGCGATCGACGCGTTCGCGGTCGAGCGCTACGAAGAGCTGCTCGGGCACACTCAGTCGGGCAAAGTCGGAGGGCAGTGTCATGGGTCGTAACCCTTCGGCGGACCGGGCCGTGTCGATCGCCTGGAGGGTCAGGCGAAGGCAGGTGCTCGAGGAGTCGCCGCCAACCGGCCCGCAGGAGTTGGGGTAGTCGGGCGTCGGTGTGATCGAGTGCGACGGCGTGGCCAAGGCGCTGCCCGAGTTGCTCGGGCCGGACGAGCAACCGGCCAATGCGACGGCGGCGACGAGCGCGAGGGCGCCTGCCATCCGCCTTGCGGTCAGACGTCGCCGGGTCGGCCTCCCGGCGCCGCGAATCGAGTCGTCGGACGCCCCCATCAGGCGCTCCAACGTAGCCAGCGCCGTAGAAGGGTTGATGCCGGCCCATCCCTCCTGCTGCCCTCTTAGAGGTGCGCCGGTGCCTGCTCGCGTGGTTCGGCGGAGAGGTACGACTTCTTGCTGCGGGCGAGGAGCGGTCGCACCAGGTACGCCGCGACACGGGCGGCGTCGCGCAGGGGCTCGGTGCTGCGGATGGTGCGGCAGAGGATGAAGGAGCCCTCGAGCATGGCAATAAGCGTGGGCGCCATCGTCCTGGCGTCATCAACGGTTGCTCCCGCGTCGATGAGGCGCGCAGAGGCGGAGTCGATCCACGCCTCGAACACGTCAGCCGCGGCGAGGCGCAACTCGTTGTTGGTCCCCGCCACTTCGTGGGCGAGGGTCCCGATCGGGCAAATGTCGGCGTAGTCGCTCGCCTCGAGGACGTCGGCCGCGGCTTCGAAGATCTCACGCAGCCCGCGGACGGTGTCGTCATCGCTGTCCCAGACCCCCTCGACCAGTCGCTGGTAGTCGGCGCCGGCGGTCGCGATCACCTCGGCGGCCAACTCCTCTTTGCCTCCGGGGAAGAAGTGATAGAGCGACGAGGATCGGGCTCCGGCCTTTTGCAGGATCTCCTTGACCCCGGTGGCGTGGAGGCCCTGGCGCTTGAAGAGGTCGACACCTGCACTGACCAGGCGTTCCTTGGTGTCGCTGGTGCCCTTCGGTCGGCCTGCGCGTTGCTTCCACTCGCGACCCGGAAGAGGTCGACCGCCCTGGCCCGGGAGGGGTCGAGGTTGATGGCCCGTGCGTGGTGGGCGTGGTGGGCGCGGTGGGCTTGGTCGAGCGGTGTCCTGGCGCATGGTTTCGATTTTACTCGGTTGACTGGAACGATCCATCCAATAAATAATTTCAGAAAAGAGACCCAAGGAGGTGCTCCATGTACAAGGCCACCGTCAGGCGCCTGATGCGGCGGGGGGTGCGAGCGCTGAACTCAGGAGATCTGGGCCCGCTGCTCGCCAGCTTCTCCGAAGACGCCGTGTTGACCTTCCCGGGTCAGAGCTCGTGGGCCGGCGAGTACCGGGGCAAGCCGGCCATCGAGGAATTCGTGCGGCGGTTCCGAGAGGCCGGTTTGCGCGGCGAGGTCCGCGACATCGTCGTGAACGGGCCGCCTTGGCGCATGACCGTCTGCGCGTTGTTCGTCGACCGGGCGACCGGCGCCGACGGGACCACGATCTACGAGAACCGGGCGATGTTCCTGCTGCGGGGCAAGTGGGGAAAGGTCGTCTCCCAGGAGGACTTCCTCGACACCCAGAAGGTCGCAGCCTTCGACGAGGCGCGGCGGGCGGGGTTAGGCGGCTGAGGCCGCGGGTTTCGCGGCGACGCCGAGCGTGAGCCAGCACCACGGCTTGGGGCCCTTGACATAGCGCTGTTCGTTGCGTTCCATCACGAAGCCGGCCTGCTCTACGAGTGTGGTGGCGTCCCGAGTGAGATGACAGCCGTCGGCCAGCCGGCGCTGCAACGGCTCCATCCGGTGCTGCCATTTGGCCACGCCCGGATCGGGCGACAACCCGTGCTCGAGGAAGTGCACAGTGCCATTCGGCTTCAGCACCCGCCGGAGCTCCGAGAGCGCCTGCGCCGGATCGGGGACGGTGCAGAGCGTGAACGTGCAGAGTGCGGCGTCGCAGCTGGCGTCCTCGAGCGGGAGCGCCTCGCCATCGAGGCCCACGTCCTCGACCGGCACCGGCGAAGACCGGATGCGGTGCACGGCCCGCCGGCGGGCCACGCTTGCCGGCTCGACCGCCAGCACGGTGTCGACCCCTGGTGGGTAGTGGGGCACATTCAACCCGGAGCCAAAGCCGATCTCCACCACGCGTCCGGCCAGGCCTTCGGTGGTGCGCGCCCGCCACTTGTCAAACCCGGACGAGCCGCAGGTCCACTCGACGAGCCGCGGCACGACCTGTTCGTTGTAGATGCCCACACGACGACGCTATCGGTACGGTGGGGAAGAATCACGGCCATGGAGATTCACGGCAGTGCACTGGTCACCGGTGCCAGCCGCGGCATCGGCCGGGCTGTGGCGCTCGAGCTGGCCCGTCGCGGCTTCAACACCGTCGCCACCATGCGTGACCCCGCCGCCGGGGCCGACCTGGCCGCCGCGGCGGACGGGCGGCTGGAGGTGCGGCGCCTCGACGTCACCGACCCGACGACGTTCGACCTCCCGGGCGACCTGCGGGTGCTGGTCAACAACGCCGGGGTGGACACGGACTACCTGCCCGTCGAGCACGCAGAGATCGACGATTGGCGCCGCATGTTCGAGACGAACGTTTTCGGCACGGTGGCACTCACTGCGGCCGCCATCCCGGCGCTGCGGGACAACCGGCCTTCGGTCATCTGCACGATCACCTCCTCGTCCATCATCGCCGCCGTGCCGTTCTATTCGGCTTATCGCGCGTCGAAGGCCGCGGCGTCGGCCCTGGGCGACAGCCTGCGGGTCGAGGTAGCGCCGTTCGGCATCCGGGTGGTCGAGATCCTGCCGGGCCCGGTGGACACCGACATGTTCCGCCTCAGCACGGGCGAGCCGGTCGCGGCGAGGTACCCGGAGTATCGAGCGCTCGCCGACATAGGCGGCGAGCTGCGACGCGTCTACGCCGATCCGCGGGTGGTGGAGCCAGCCGCGGCGGCCGTGGCGATCGTCGACGCGATCCTCGACTCCTCGGGGCCCATGCGCTACGGCTGCGACCCGGTATCGCGTGAACTGATGGACCTCTGGCGTCAGAACGACGACGAGACCGTCTTCACCCTCACGGGCCAAGGGCTGTTGGACCAAGCCGGCCAGGCCGGAGGCGAATCCGCGCCGACGTAAGCGGGGAGCGTCGGTGCGTTGGCTTGCAACCGGCGGGCTACGTTCGGCTGCGACAGAAAGGTCCGTGTGCAATTCGCCGTCGTGTTCGCCGTCTTCCCGATCATCTTCCTGGGCGAACTCCCCGACAAGACAATGTTTGCCTCGCTCGTCCTGGCCACAAGAGGTCGGGCCTTCGCCGTGTGGTTGGGCGCCGCCGCCGCCTTCGCCGTCCATGTCGTCATCGCCGTCACCATCGGCGTCGCGCTCTTCCACCTGTTGCCGCACCGCGCGCTGCAGGCGATCGTGGCCGCGATGTTCTTCACCGGCGCGGTCCTCGCGCTCCGCGAGGCGAAAAAGCAGCAGAGCGAAGAGGAGTTGGTCGAGCGCGAGGTCGCATCACACCGACGCGTGGCGCTCACCGCGTTCGTGGTCATCTTCCTCGCCGAGTGGGGCGACCTGACGCAGATCCTCACGGCGAACCTGGCGGCCCACTATCACGACGCCCTCTCGGTCGGCGTTGGCGCGTTGCTTGGCTTGTGGGCCGTCGCCGCACTCGCCGTTCTCGCCGGCCAGAGCGTGCTGCGCGTGATCAACATCGCCACGATCAGGATCATCACCGCGGTCGTGCTGTTCGGGCTGACCGGATGGGCCGTCTGGGAAGCGGTGCGCTGACCGGGTGGAGGGCCGGGCCGTTCAGAAACGACGGCGGAGCGGCGTGGTCCCGGCGGTCGGCGCCGCACCCTCTTTGCTCTCGAGGCTGAGGCGCAAGAGATCCTTGACCCCGGCCTCCATCAAGGCGTAGGTGTCGCGCATCCAGACGAGGCGATCGTCGGCCTCACTGCCGGCGGCGTCCAGGGCGCGGTCGGCCATCCGGCGCATTTCGGTGAAGGCCCGGAACCGCGATTCGAGCACGCGCTCCCAGCCCTGCGAGCACAGGCGGTAATAGGTACGTCGGCTTCCAGGCCGCGCCACACGTTCGAGGACGCCAACGGCGGTCAGGTTCCGGAGCGAGGTGCTCACGCTCCCGGCCGACAACTCAAGCTCCTCTTGGATCTGGGGCGCCGTCTGCTCCGGAGACTCGGACACGATCATCCAGCCCAGGACGCGCATGACCGCCGGCGGTGTGCCGTGGACCAGGATGAGGCCTGCCATCTCCTCGACGAAGCGAAGACGCCAGTCGTCGGTCGCGGCGCGGCCGAGCCCGGCGGAGCTCATCGGTGGTCCTGCCTGTCGTGCGGGGCCCGCGGCATGGAAATGTGCCTCCTGGTCCTTCAGTATCGAGCGAACGCTCGTACTCCCCTAGGGCCCAAGGTCATAACTCGGGCGGTACTTCTGGCCCTATCCGGGGGCGCCTCCCGTTTCGAACAGGCCCGTGTGCCCCGGCCAGCTCACGTCGAGGACGACGAGGCTTCGCTCCGCGGGGGCCGTGGTCCCCCAATTGGGGGATGGAGAGGCGGAGTGACAAGGGGGGCCGTTCGATTGCTAAGAAGGGAGGTGCATGGCGGCGGCTTCGGTTCGGTGGTTCTTGGCGGGGTCGGCGGCGGCAGCCATGGCGCTGACCGGACTGGTGGCCATGCACCCGGCGGGGGCGGCGGGAAGCGGGCCGGCCTTCTACACGTGGCAGGCGCCGGGCGGGTCGACGACGGCCGGGGCCAGGGTGATCGCCCTCACCTTCAACGACGGGCCGAGCCCCTACACACCGGCCGTCCTTTCGGTCCTCCAGCAATACCACGTGCCGGCGACCTTCTTCGAGGTCGGTGAGGAGGTGGCGAATTACCCGCAGGACGCCCGGTTGCTGACGGCCGCCGGCTATCCGGTCGAGAACCACACCTGGAGCCACCCGGACCTGACCAAATTGTCGTCCGCGGCGGTCGGTGCCCAGATCGACCGGACGCAGGCCGAGATCGGCGCCGTTACCGGCACGACGCCGCTGTGCCTGCGCCCGCCCTACGACGCGTTCAACGCTTCGGTGCTGAGCCAGGTCGCGGCGCGTGGGATGACGACCATGAGCTACCCGGTCGACTCCAAGGACTGGACGCGACCGGGTGTCCCCGCGATCGCGCAGGCAGTCGTCGGGGCGGCGTTCCCCGGGGCCGTCGTCGGCATGCACGACGGCGGCGGCGATCGCTCCGAAACCGTCGCCGCCCTGCCACAGATCATCACGCAGTTGCGGGCCGAGGGGTACGCCTTCGTCTCGATCTGCGACGGCAACTCCGGCCCCCAGGTCACGGCCACCTACAACTTCGGCGACGCGCCGACGCCCGGGCCCCCGGTCACCTCGAACTTGCCGCTCGTCGGCGCCGCGTTCGAAGGAACCGCCGGCTACTGGGAGGTGGCGTCCGACGGCGGCATCTTCTCGTTCGCCAACGCGCAGTTCCACGGCTCGATGGGCGGCCAACCCCTGAACGCGCCGATTGTGGGCATGGCCGCGGGTCCCAATGGCGCCGGCTACTGGCAACTGGCGGCTGACGGCGGAGTGTTCGCATTCGAGGTGCCATTCCTCGGCTCGCGCGGCGGGCAGTCGTCGGTGGATCGCTTCTTCGCCATAACGGCGACGCCCGACGGTGGGGGCTACCTGCTCGCGGGCCAGCACCCGCCGCCCTAACCGAGCAGCGAGCCACACCTCAGCCACACAGCCACACCAAGGCCACACCAAGGGCGTGGCGGCGCGACAGGCTACGGCGCGCCTACGCCGCGCTGACCGTGCGGAAGCGGTATCCGATGCCGCGTACGGTCGTGATCCAGCACGGCTTCTCCGGATCGCTCTCAATCTTGAGTCGGACCCGGCGCACGTGTTCGGTCACGGTGGAGCCACCCTGCCAGCGGCTGGTCGATCCCCACACTCGCTCGAGGAGCTCCTCGCGCGAGAACACGCGGCCGGGGCACGAGGCCAGAAAGGCGAGCAGGTCGAACTCCTTGCGCGTCATGGCGACCTCGGTCTCAGCGATCGTGACCGTACGTGTCCCCCGGTCGATCACGAGGTCGCCGAGGTCCAGCGTCGTGATCGGCGTCGCGCTGCCCCGGCGCAACACGGCGCGCACCCGCGCCTCGAGCTCCGCCATGGAGTAGGGCTTGACGAGGAAGTCGTCGGCACCCAGATTGAGCAGGCGAACCCGGTCGTGTTCCGATGCATGTCCCGAGCAGACGATGACCGGCACCGTGCTGCGGCGCCGGATCTTGGTCAGCACGTCGGCCGTGCCGCCGTCGCGGTCGAGATCCAGGACCACGAGGTCGGCTTCCTGGCGGAAGACAGCGCGCAGGGACGAGGCCGTGTTCTCGGCTTCGATCACCCGGTAGCCGGACTGCTCGAGGTAACGGTGCAACGCCGAGCGATAGGCGTCGTCCTCCTCGGCCACGAGGATGGTTCTCGTGGTGGTCAACTGGCCGGACGGCCCTCGCTGTGCCGGGTTGGCCGGACGCCACCCTTCGTGATGCGGCAAGCGGGCCCGCATGTCGACAGGAGCGGTCATGGCCGGTCTGTCCCGGTTCTTGGTGCCGCAATACGGCGATGCCGACACAGCGAGTCGAGCATCATGTGAACGTCCCCCTCATCTTCCCGTGCTGAGTGCACGGGCTTTCGCGACGGCCGCGAACCCCATTCATTCCGGTCCCGCCGCGAGCGATTCGCGTCCCGTTGGTGACAGTGTTGCCGGAAGGTCCAACCTGCTCAATAGGCCTTTTGGACCAAATGTTGTGCACTCGGTGTGACTCCCGCGTGCAGCAGTCCACACCGACGCCCAGCCCGTGTCTCTGCAACCGTCCTACAACGCAGAGACTCTTGTCGCGACGAAGTCTGCATGGTCGAATGGAAAGCCTCACGGAGGGTGTGGCGTCCGCCGGGAGACGAATGCACCAGGGGAGGGGGAGACGTGGGATCGATGTCTCGTGCAGTCTCGGCGACGCCGGAGAAGGTCGGTGAGGGTATCGACGGCCTCTGGTCCGAGTTCAAACGGACCGGCGCGCTCGCCACGCGCAATCAATTGGTTGAGCACTACTCGCCCTTCGTGCGGTACGTCGCGGGACGGGTCATGGGCGGGTTGCCGCGCCACTTCGACGAGGACGATCTCATGAGCTACGGCATCATCGGGCTCATCGACGCCATCGACCGCTTCGAGCCCGACCGGAATCTCCGCTTCGAGACCTACGCCATCCCGCGGATCAAGGGCGCCATCATTGACGAGCTCCGCTCCATCGATTGGGTGCCCCGCTCGGTGCGGAGCAAGGCACGAGCGGTCGAGCAGGCAATCACTCACCTGGAGGCGACACTGCGCCGCACCCCGACTGGGGCCGAGGTGGCGGCCGAGCTCGAGATGACGTCAGCCGACTTCCACGCAGCCCTGCGTAAGATCTCGTCGGCGGGCCTGGTCGCCCTCGACGATGTGCAGCGCGGGGGTGATCGTTCGGACCGGACGACGTTCGGCGATTCGCTGCCCGACCGTTCCTTTGGCCCCATGGACTCCTTGGAGGAGAAGGAGTCGAAGAAGGCGTTGTTCGAGGCGGTTGAGGGCCTGCCGGACCGTGAGCGGACCGTGCTCACGATGTACTACTACGGCGGCCTCACGCTCACCGAGATCGGGATCGTGCTGGGCGTGACCGAGAGTCGTGTGTGTCAGATCCACACGAAGGTGCTCCGCCAGCTCCGCTCGAAGTTGACGGAGCGTCCCGGCGGTGACGACCGCCGCCTCGAATTGCTCGCCAGCTGACCCGCCCGGCCGCGCACGGTCGCCCCAGCGCCAAGGGCACCGGTACGGTACGCATCCGAAGCACTCAGTCCGGATGACAGGGGGCGCACCATGCCTTTGCACAAGAGGGAGCCGTTGCACCCTACGGAATCGGTCCGCGAGGGCATGCTCGACTCGATCTACGCGGATCGCGAGTTGCACGCCCGCTTGCCGTCCACGCACTTCCCGACCAAGGAGATTCCGTCCGACGACGCGTTCGCGGGCATCGTCGACGAGCTGATGCTCGACGGCAACGCGCGGCAGAACCTGGCCACCTTCTGCCAGACCTGGGAGGAGCCGGAGATCCACCGGCTGATGGACATCGCCATCGACAAGAACCTGATCGACAAGGACGAATATCCGCAGACGGCCGAGATCGAGCATCGCTGCGTGACGATGTTGGCCGACCTGTGGAACGCACCGGAGACCGGGGAGGCCGTGGGCTGCTCGGCCATCGGCTCGTCGGAGGCCTGCATGCTGGGCGGCATGGCCGCCAAGTGGCGGTGGCGCGCCAGGCGCAAGGCGGCCGGCAAGTCGACGGAGACCCCCAACATGGTGTGCGGGCCGGTCCAGGTGGTCTGGCACAAGTTCGCCCGCTACTGGGACGTGGAGATCCGTGAGGTCCCGATGTCCCCGGGTCGCTACTGCATGGACGCCGAACAGATGCTCGAGCGCGTGGACGAGAACACGATCATGGTGGTGCCCACGTTCGGCGTGACGTACACGGGCGCGTACGAGCCGGTACTCGAGCTGTCCCAGGCGCTGGACAAACTGCACGAGGACAAAGGGCTCGACGTGGACATCCACGTGGACGGCGCCAGCGGCGCCTTCCTGGCGCCGTTCTGCGCCCCCGACATCCTGTGGGACTTCCGCGTCCCGCGGGTCAAGTCGATCAGCACATCGGGCCACAAGTTCGGGCTCGCGCCTCTCGGTGTCGGCTGGGTCCTGTGGCGCGACGTCGCCGACCTGCCCGAGGACCTGATCTTCCACGTGACCTACCTGGGCGGCGACATGCCGGTCTTCCAGATCAACTTCTCGCGTCCGGCCGGCCAGATCGTCGCGCAGTACTACAACTTCGTCCGCCTCGGCCGCGACGGATATCGCAACGTGCATAACTCGTGCTACCTGACGGGCAAGTTCCTGGCGCACGAGATCACCAAGCTCGGGCCGTTCGAGATCCTGTGCGACTCGGACCCCCAGACCGGGATCCCCTCGGTGGCCTGGCGCATCCGCGAGGGAGAGGACCCGGGCTACACGCTCTACGACATCGCCGACCGCCTGCGCACCCGCGGCTGGCAGGTGCCGGCCTACCCCTTGACGGGGTCGGTGTCCGACGTGTCGGTCCAGCGGATCCTGGTGCGCCAGGGCGTCAGTCGCGACCTGGCCACGATCCTGCTCGACGACCTACAGCAATCCATCGCGCACTTCGATCGCCACCCGGTCTCGGTGCCGATGACCAAGGAGGAGTCAGGGGGCTTCAGCCACCTGTAGGCGACGCCCGCCCTGGGACCCCACCGTTGGTCACTTTGATCGTCCAGTCCACGTGGATGGGCCGACGCCCGAAGAACCGCGGCTTCCCCACCACCGCAGGACGATCGCTCGTCCAGGGCGCGGGCGACGCGAACGTGAGGCCGGCAAGCGCGCGCAGGGCGGGTTCGTAACTCGACCGCACCCACGCGAAGCGGCGCCATCCTTCTTCCTGGCGCTCGGCCGGGACTTCAATGAGCGGCGTCAGCTGCGCCATGGCATCGTCGTATTCGGCGCGCGAGATCGTGATCGGAGGGGCGGGTTCGTTGAAGTGCCCGGTGAGCTCGGTGAACCCCACCGGCTCGGGGAGGGGGAGGCTGGCCGCCCGCGCGATACGCACGAAGCTCGGCATGCCGTAGACGAGGATCATCGTCGGGCCCTTCTCGATGTCCTCGAACGTATCGCCGGCCCCCGTTTCCGACGCGGACAGGACGAGCGCGGACGCATCGAGCAGCGCACCGATCGCCGCCACCCACGAGTGGTCCGGGCGAGTCTCGGGGAAGTACGAGAGGATCGGGAACGCCGTGTGGGTCTGCTGCATGTCGAGGATCCAGTCGGCCTGGTTGCGCCAGAATTCCTGGCTGTCCAGGCTCCCGATGCGCTGGAGATTCTGGAGGAGGTCCACCGCGCGCGGCGGCGCACCCGAGATGGGGCGGAGCCGGACGACACCCTTCTCGCGTGCGTTGTAGGCGCCGTAGATCGTCGGCAGATAGCTGATGAGGAGCGCGACGAGCCCGAGCCCGATCGTCGCCTCGATGAACGCAAGCCAGATCCGGGTCGTCCTCTCCGGTTCGGCGAACCCGAGCGTGGTCAACGAGGAGCCGCTGATCTCAAAGGCTCGCTGGACGGTCAACGACCCGGTGCCCCAGAAGACGAAGCTGAAGGCGAGCACCATCAGGAGCATCCAGACGAGGGGGAGGCTGACGAGGGCCACCGGGGCGTACAACGCCTGGAGCCTGATCGAAAGGTCGCGGGTCCGTGCGCGATGGACGAGCAAGCGATAGTTGAAAGCGAACACCGCCTGCGACAGGCGCGGCATGCCCTCCTGGGGCAGGACGACTGTCTTGAGCGCCGACCCCAGGATCGCCACCACGACGGCGGCCCCGAAGATGAACGACAGGACCTGGAGTGCGATCACGGTCCGGCTACTCGTGGGGTGAGTTCGCTGCGTCGGCAGCCCGCGCGTCGACCTCGCTGGCGTGGGGCCCGGTGAAGATCAAGACGCCGTCGTTCTTCGACATGACCTCTGCTCCTTTTGGTGGCCCCGCCGGCCCGCCGTCGTCCGGACCTGGGGCCATCTTCCTCCTCCGGTCCGCGCACGAGCGTAGAGCGAACGACCCGGCACAGCTCGGTCCGGGCTGCCCCCTCGCGCCGTCTGGCATGATCGATCGGAGTGCCACTCCCTCCAGCCATCGAGATCGCGCGCCACGCCACGCTGTACCCGATCACCGACATTGCGGCGCAGATGGGCCTCGGACGGGAGCTGCTCGAGCCGTACGGCTCGCACGTGGCCAAGGTGAGCCTCGACGCAGTCGGGGCGCTGGCCCGCCGGCCCAAGGCGCGCTACATCGTGGTGACGGCGGTGACACCCACCCCGCTCGGCGAAGGAAAGACGACCACCACGGTCGGTCTCGGCCAGGCCCTGGCCTGCATCGGGCGCCAGGCGACCATCGCCATCCGCCAGGCCTCCATGGGGCCGACCTTCGGGATCAAGGGCGGCGCCGCCGGCGGTGGCTACAGCCAGGTCGTCCCCTTCGAGAACCTCAACCTGCACCTGACGGGCGACCTGCACGCGGTGACCGCGGCCAACAACCTCCTCGCCGCCATGGTCGACAACCACCTCTACAACGGGAACGAGCTCGGGATCGACCCTCACGAAATCACGTGGAAGCGCGTTCTCGACGTGAACGACCGTTCGTTGCGCAACCTCGTGAGCGGACTCGGCGGCCGCCAGGACGGCACCCCGCGCCAGACCGGGTTCGACATCACGGCCGCCTCCGAGGTCATGGCGGTGCTCGCACTCTCGCGCACGCTGCAGGACATGCGGGAGCGCTTCGGGCGCATCGTGGTCGGGTACACCGACGCCGGGGAGCCCATCACGGCCGAGCAGCTGAAGGCCGCCGGCGCGATGACGGTCATCATGCGCGACGCCATCAAGCCGAACTTGCTGCAGACCCTCGAGAACACGCCTGTGCTCGTCCACGCCGGGCCGTTCGGGAACATCGCCCACGGCAACTCGTCGGTGGTGGCCGACCTGATCGGCATCCACTCCGGTGAGTACCTCGTCACCGAGGCGGGCTTCGGGTCGGACATGGGCGCCGAGCGGTTCTTCAACATCAAGTGCCGCACCTCGGGCCTCGTGCCCGACGCGGCGGTCGTCGTGACGACCGTGCGTGCGCTGAAGCTCCATTCCGGGCGCCACAAGGTGGTCGCCGGTCGCCCGCTCCCACCCGCCATGCTCGGGGAGAATCCCGACGAGGTCCGCCTCGGCGCGGCCAACCTGCTGGCCCATTTGGCCATCGTGCGCCGGCACGGCGTGACCCCGGTGGTGGCGATCAACGCGTTCGCGGGTGACTTCCCGTCCGAGCATGCGGCCATCCGCGACATCGCGGCGACGGCTGGCGCCCGCTCCGCCGTCTGCAACCACTTCGAAAAGGGCGGCAAGGGCGCGGTCGAGTTGGCCGAGGCGGTGGTCGACGCGGCCGAGGAGCCAAGCGATTTCCGCATGCTCTACGAGGACGCTGCCAGCCTGCGCGAGAAGATCGAAGCCGTCGCCACCGAGGTCTACGGGGCCGACGGCGTGGACTACCAGCCGCAAGCGGCGCGCCAGCTCGACACGTACGAGCGCGCCGGGTTCGGCTCCCTGCCGGTCTGCATCGCCAAGACCCATCTGTCCATCTCCTCGGACCCCAAGCTCCTCGGCGCGCCGAAGGGCTGGCGACTACCCGTGCGTGCGGCCCGGGCCAACGTCGGCGCCGGCTTCGTGTATCTCATCAGCGGCGACATGCGGACCATGCCAGGGCTCTCGCACAGCCCGGCCGCCGAGAACATCGACATCGACGAGAACGGAAACGTCGTTGGCCTCTACTGAGGCCGGAGGAGGATGAACCCATGGCGATCGACTTCACCCTCGCCCCTGAACACGAAGAGATCCGGTCCCGGGTACGCACCTTCATCCAGGACACGGTGGTGCCCCGCATCAAGGGGTTCGACGACGAGTCGCGGGTCACCGAGCGCCACGAGTACCTGGTCACGATCCTTGAGCTGCGCGAGGAAGCCAAACGTGAGGGGTTGTGGTTGCCCCACATGCCCAAGGAATGGGGTGGCATGGGCCTCGGCCACGTGGCCCTGGCCATGGTGCAGGCCGAGTCGGGCAAGACGCGGCTCGGCCCATGGATCCTCAACTGCATGGCTCCCGACGAGGGCAACATGCACACCCTGCTCCACTGGGGCACCGAGGAGCAGAACGAGAACTACCTGCGGCGCCTGTGTGAAGGCACGGCGATGTCCTGCTTCGCCATGACGGAGCCGGAGGTGGCGGGCTCCGACCCGACGTTGATCCAGACCCGTGCCGAGAAGGACGGCGACGAGTGGATCATCAACGGCCACAAGTGGTTCATCTCCAACGCGCGCCGCGCCCAGTTCGCCATCCTGATCGCCCGCACCGAGCCCGACGTGCCCGCGGGTTCACGCGGGGCGAACACCGCGTTCCTGGTCGACCTCCCGGCCGAGGGTTGGAACGACGTGCGCGAGGTGGAGACGATGCACGGCTCGACCGGGCACTCCGAGATCGTAATTGAGGACTTGCGCGTCAACGACTCGCAGATCCTCGGCGGGCGTGGCAACGGCCACCGCCTTGGGCAGTACCGCCTGGGACCGGCCCGGCTGGCCCACTGCATGCGCTGGATCGCGCAGGCCGAGACGGCGCTCGACATGATGGTCGACCGCTCCCTGCACCGGTATTCCCACGGTTCCCTCCTGGCCGAGAAGCAGGGCGTGCAGTGGCTCATCGCCGACTCGGCGATGGAGCTCTACCAGTGCAAGCTCATGGTCCTCCATGCGGCGTACAAGATCGACCGTGGCGACGACTTCCGCACGGAGGTCTCCATGGCCAAGCACTTCGTGGCGAACAGCCTCAACCGCATCATCGACCGGTCGATGCAGGTGCACGGTGCGCTCGGCTACTCGACCGACACTCCCCTCGCCAACATGCTCCAGCACGCGCGCTGGGCACGCTTCGCAGATGGGGCGGACGAAATCCACCAGATGCGGATCGCCGAGCGGACCATTGCGGCCTACAAGGACACCGGCTCGACCAACTCCGCCACTGGAGCACTGCCCCTCTGAGGGGGGAGACCAATGGGCTGCCTCTTCGCACTCGTCTCTGCGTTCTCGGCGCGTCTCGCCCTGTTCTTGGTCTGGGTGTTCAGCGACCGGTTGACTATCGCGTTCCGCTCGGGCTGGGAGGGCATCATCGGGTTCCTCTTCCTGCCCTACGCGACCCTCTTCTACGCGCTCGTCTACGCACCCCACAAGGGGGTCGACGCGTTCGGATGGGTGATCGTTGCCCTGGGGATCCTGCTCGACCTGTCGTCGCACCTGTTCGAGGGGCGTGGGGCCCGCCGCCGGAGTGCCCGGCGCCAGCAGCGCGCGCAAATGGCGTAGGTCCACTTCTCGGCGGCTCCTCAGCAGAAGGCCGTCAGGAGAACTGCAGCCGCAGGTCCGGCTCCGGCCCGAACGACGGCGCGCTCGGGCCGACCGTCGCCAGCTTGTGCCACGCGGTGACGCCGATCATGGCGGCGTTGTCGGTCGCCATGGCCTGCGGCGGGATGAGGAGCCGGGTGCCGCACTCGTCCGCCAGGGCCTGCGCCCGCGCTCGCAGGATCGGGCTGGCGGCCACCCCGCCCACGATGGCGAGCGCCGGATCTGCGAACTCCTCGAGCGCACGGCGCAGCTTGGCGATCAGCACGTCCATGCACGCGGCCACGAACGACGCCGCCACCTCCTCCACGACGAACGACGGGTTTGCGCGCACGTAGTTGACGACGGCGGTCTTCAACCCCGAGAAGGAGAAGGCGTAGCCGTCGGTCAGCATCGGACGCGGGAAGCCGAGCCGGTCTTCGCCTCCTGCGGCCAGCCGATCCATCGCCGGACCGCCTGGATAGCCGAGCCCCAGAAAGCGGGCGACCTTGTCGTACGCCTCGCCGATGGAGTCGTCGACGGTCTCGCCGAGCAGCGTGGAGTGCCCCGGCTCCGTCGCCCGGGTCAGCATGCAGTGACCGCCCGAGACGAGCAGCGCCGTCTGGGGGAACGGCACCTCGTGGTCGGCCAGGTAGACGCTGGCCAGGTGGCCCTCCAGGTGGTTCACTCCCACCACTGGCACCCCCCAGCCCAGGCCGAGGGCCTTGGCTGTCGCGATGCCGACCAGGAGCGCGCCCACCAACCCGGGTCCCGACGTAACCGCGACCGCCTCGAGGTCGGGGCCCGCGACTCCGGCCTCCTCGAGGGCGCGCGCCACGATCGGCGTGATGGTCTCAATGTGGGCGCGGCTGGCCAGTTCCGGCACGACGCCGCCGAAGCCGGCGTGCAGGTCCACCTGGCTCGCCACGACCGACGAGTGGACCGTGTACCCGTCGTCAACCACCGCAGCGGCCGTCTCGTCACACGACGACTCGATCGCCAACAGCAGGCGGCTCACGACAGCACGGCCAGCGCGCGCTCGATCTCGCCAAGTGTGATCACACCCTCGCGCTCCACCGCGGCGCCGCAACCGCGCACGTTGACCAGCGTCGAGGGGACCTCGGTCAGCGGCCCGCCGTCGACGATGAGGTCAACGGACCCGCCGAGGCTGGCCGCCACGTCGCCGGCCACCCGCGCCGTGGGCGTGCCATGCGGATTCGCGCTGGTGACGAGCAGCGGCCCCGTCCCCTCGAGCAGGCCGCGCAGGAAGTCGTGGTCGGGGATGCGGACCGCCACCTCGTCCCGGCCGTCCAGCCACGCCGGTCGAGCGACGCCGGCGGCGAACCCGAAGGCCAGCGTGAGCGGCCCCGGCCACCACCGCCCGGAGAGGGTGTTCGCCGCGTCCGTCACCTCCACGCCGAGCGCCCGGACCTGATCGAGCGACGCCGCCAGCACGGGCAGGGGCAGACGGTCAGGTCGGCCCTTCGCCCGGTAGACGGCCCGCACCGCGTTGCGGTCGTCCGGACGCGCCGCCAGCCCGTACACCGTGTCGGTCGGCACGACAACGATGCCGCCCCGGCGCAACGCCTCGGTCGCCGCCCGCGCGCCCGCGTCGTCGGCCGCCACAAGCAGGGCTCGTGCACCGCGGGGAGCGGCCCGTGCCATGCCCCCTCAGAGCTGCAGCGGGCGGACGGCGGCGGCGATGAGCTCGGGGTGCGACTTCCAATCGATCCCGGGCACGTCGACGTAGAGCTCGATCTCGTTACCGTCGGGGTCGAGGATGTAGAGGCTGTGCGTGACCGTGTGGTCCGACATGCCGACGACGGTGGCGCCGGCCGCTTGTACCTCCTTGAGCGCGGCGCGCAGGTCGTCGTCGGTCTCGCCGACGTTGAGGCCGAAGTGGTACATCCCGACGCGGCGCCCCGGCGGGATCGGTGTTGCAGCGGCGCCGACCTCAATGAGCAGCAGCTCGTGGTGCGTGCGCCCCGACGAGAAGGCCGCCGCCCCGACCGGGTCCTCACCCTCCTCGGGCAGGATCTGCCGCCAGCCCAGGACGTCGCGGTAGAACGCGGCCGAGCGCCCTACGTCGCGCACGTAGAGGACAAGGTGGCCGAGCTCGCGAACCGTCATGCGCTCACGCTACCGGTCGCCTCGCTCTCGGCCGCCGCCGCCGAGCGCACCCAGTTCGCGGTCGCCGGCATGCCCGGACCGAGGTGGATGGGCACGTCGAACGGCTCGGACTCCAGGCCGGCGGCCTCCATCAGCTCTGTCAACGCGTGCGGGATCGCCGCCGCAATGTCCCATAGCCGCGGCACGGCGCGTGCGTCCGATGCCAGCCCCCAGTAGAGGACGCCCATGTAGCTCATGATCGTGATGTTCAGGCCCATGCCGTCCATGACCGGCCCGAGCGGGAACATGCCGAGCATTTGACTGCCGCCCAGGTAAAGCGGGAAATCGGGTCCCGGCACATTCGAGACGACGAGGTTGGCCACGGGACGATGGCGATCGGCCAGCCGCATCCCGGTATAGAGACGAGCCGCCGCCGCGAAGACGTTGGGGCTGGCGTGCTCGGCCCAATTCTGCAACATGTTCGCGCCCAACGCCTTGTGCTCCTCCTTGGCTCCCTTCGTTCCCTCGTGGATCACCTGCAGCCGCTCGAGCGGATCCTCGAGGTGCGTCGGCAGCTGCACGAACATGGAGGAGACCTTGTTGGAACCCTTCAGCTCTGCCACGTCGGGCGTGACGGAAACCGGCACGACGGAAACCAAGGGAATCTCGGGTAGCTCATCGCCCGCCTGCAGGTAGGTGCGGAGCGCGCCCGTCACCATGGCCAGCACCACGTCGTTCACCGTCGTCTGCAGCTCGTTCTTCAACTTCTTTGCGTCGGCCAGGCTGGAGGCGGCGAAGGCCACCCGCCGCCGCGCGTGCACGGCGGCGTTGATGGAGGTGCGCGGGGCGGTCAACGGGAGCGCCCCCTTGGCCGGTGGCGGGAGCGCGCGCCGGACGCGACGGATGCCGAGGAGGCTGCGCGTCGTGCGCAACATCATGCGGCCCATGTCGTACGGCGCCACCAGGTTGGCCACCATGGCCTGGGACATGAGCTCGACGCTCGACGGGATGCGCGAATCGAGCTGACGCGCCCTGACCGGCGGGGCGTCGGGGGGGTCCGCTTCGAGATCGAACAACACGCCGAGCAGCTCGGCCCCCGAGACCCCGTCGATCGTGCTGTGGTGCATCTTGGTGACCAGCGCGATCTTGCCGTCCTCCACCCCTTCGACGATCCACATCTCCCAAAGCGGCCGGTCCCGGTGGAGCTGGCGGCTGATGACGTCCGCCGCGAAGTCGCCCAGCTCGCGCATGCCGCCGGGAGCGGGCAGGGCGGCGCGCCGCAGGTGGTTGTCGATGTCGAATTCGGGGTCGTCCACCCAGACCGGGAAGCCAAGCCGGAGTGGCACCTCCACCAGGCGGCGCTGGAAGACGGGTGCGAGCGGGATGCGATCGCTGATGAGCTGCCGCACCCGACGGAACGAGTAGCCGCCGGGCACGGTGGCGGGGTCGAAGACCGCCGTCATTGCGACGTGCATGTGGAGCGTGGGCGTCTCCATGTAGAGGAAGCTGGCATCCAGCCCGCTCAGCCGTTCGGGTGTCATCGACGCTCCTTGGTCACTGCCCCTCGTCCATAACCTGGCACCAAGTCGGACGTCGGGCAACTGGGAAAAGCTTCCGACCAGGGCGGGCGCGGCCGGGGCGGTTCAGGCGATGATGGGGGGGTGCCGTACGCCTTCTTGGCCGTCGCCGCCGTCGGGGTCGTCGCCGTCGCATTGGCCTACCGCCCCATCCGTCGCGAGCCGTTCACCATTGTCAGCTTCGCCATGGCGTGGATCGCCGGCGAACTGGCCTTTCAGAACATCGTCTGGCAGGCGGCGGCCACCGGGCTCTTCGTCGCGTTCGGCGCCCTCCAGGGCTGGGCCGGGTGGCTCGGCCTCGCCCTGGCGATCGCCGGCTGGGTCGGACTGGTCGGCCTCGGCGTCGCCGGCCTCCGCGCCGGCGACGTGACCGCCGCGGCTCTCGCCGAGGTGCGCAGCGACGCGTTTCCCATCCCGACCGACCCCACGCCGCCGATCTGGGGTCGCTGGTGGCGCGTCACCCGCGCCATCCCCATGAAGTCGCGGGCCGTCAAGACGACGCGCAACATCGATTATTGGGGCGATCGCCAGCGGCGCCACCGCCTCGACATCTACCGCTCGCGGCTCGCCCCGCCCGAGAAGGCGCCGGTGATGGTGTACGTCCACGGTGGGGCGTGGGTGATCGGCGACAAGCGCGAGCAGGGCAAGCCGATGATGTTCGAGCTGGTCGCGCGCGGCTGGGTCTGCGTCGCCATCAACTACCGCCTGAGCCCGAAGGGGAAGTGGCCCGATCACATCGTCGACGTGAACCGCGCCCTCGCCTGGGTGAAGGAGCACATCGGCGAGTACGGCGGCGACCCGGCGTTCGTCGCCATCAGTGGCGGGTCGGCCGGCGGCCACCTCTGTGCGCTCGCCGCGCTCACCGCGGGCGACCCAGCCTTCCAGCCCGGCTTCGAGGAGGCGGACACCTCGGTGCAGGCCTGCGTCCCCGCCTACGGCGTCATGGACCTGACTTCATCGCCCGAGGGCTCGGCCATCTTCGGCCCGGGCCTGCTCGACATGCTCGAGAAGACGGTGATGAAGGTCAAGGAGGCCGACCAGCCCCAGCTCTTCCGGGCCGCTTCGCCGACCTACCGGGTCAACGCCGGCGCCCCTCCGTTCTTCGTGCTGCAGGGGGCCAACGACACGCTGGTGCCGGTCGAGACCGCACGGACCTTCGTCGAGCGCCTGCGCGCGGTGTCACCGTCGCCGGTGGCCTATGCCGAATTGCCCCTGGCCCAGCACGCCTTCGACGTCCTGGCGTCGCTGCGCTGCCGGGCCACCACCTCGGCGGTGGCCGACTTTCTCGAGGGCGCCAGGGCCGCGTACGCCACGGGGCACCCCGCCGCAATGGATGTGACCTCCATGCGAAATCTTTCTGACATAGAGTCGCCACCCGGCATCTGACTTCGCGTCAGATCGGGCCGCACGGCCCGATGGGGAGCATCAAGAGAAGGGGTGGCAGTGGGGAACAACGCGACGCTCGCGCTCACCCGGCGCGGCCTAGGGGGACACGAGTCCCGGATCGATCGGGAGGGACCGCACGCATGCTGAAAACCAAGATCAAGGCCCGTTTCGTGGTCACGTCGGGCCTCGCCCTCACCCTCGGGACGAGCGCGCTGGCCCTCGGCGCCGGCCCCGCCGGCGCCGCGTCGACCGCCACCAGCCCCGGCGTGACGGCGAACTCCATCACCGTCGGCTCGATCAGTGACATCTCGGCGCCCATCGCCGGGTTGTTCGAGGGAGCCAAGGTGGGCACCGAGGCGTACTTCGCCATGATCAACAGCCAGGGCGGGGTCAACGGCCGCAAGCTGGTCATCAACGGTATGGACAGCGCCTTCTCCTCGGGGACAGTCACAAACGAGGCCCAGAGCATCGCCGGCAACGACTTCGCCATCGTGGGCGGCTTCTCGCTGCTCGACGGGGCCGAGCAGCCGGCCATCGACGCGGGCAAGGTGCCGGTCGTCACCCAAGTGCTGGACCCCAAGCTCTACACCGACCCCAACCTCTACTCCGCCGTTCCGCTGGTCACCGGCGGTGAGATCACCGGCCCGTTCAAGTTCTTGAAGAAGAAGTACCCCCAGGACATCCAGCACGTCGGGGTCATCGGCTCCAACGCCGCCGCTACCGCGGTCACCGCGGAGCACACGTTCCACAACCTGACCAACAGCCTGGGCTACAAGTGGGTCTACTCCCGTGACGCCGGCTTCGCCGAGACCACCTTCCTGCCCGACATGATCAAGATGAAGAACGCCGGCGTGAAGCTACTCTTCGAGCCCAGCCAGCAGGGCGCGTACATCTCGACCATGGCCCAGGAGAACAAGCAGGAGGGCCTCAACGCCCTGTTGTACTCGGGGGCGAACACCTACGAGGAGGGTTTCAACCCCGGCGCCGCCGGCAACGGGACGCTCGTCAGCACCGTGACCGCGCTCTACATGGGCCAGGACGCCAAGGTCATCCCGGCCGTGGCCACGTTCGACAAGTGGGCCAAGAAGGTCGACCCGCAGACCCAGCTCGACCTGTACACGCTGTACGGGTGGATCAACGCCCAGCTGTTCGTCCAGGCCCTCAAGGCCACCGGGGCCAACCCGACCAGGGCCAGCCTCGAGGCGCAGCTCGACAAGATCACCTCGTTCAACGCCAGCGGCCTGATCTCGCCGCAGAACCCGGCCCAGAAGATCCCCGGCCAGTGCTGGATCATGGCCGAGTACAACAACGGGAACTGGGCGCGTGTCGCACCCGACCCCAAGGCCGGCTTCGTCTGCAACCCCGGCGGCTTTTACCCGAGCAGCTACAAGGGCGTCTCGCGCTAGGCCGCGTCGACCCGTTCGCCGTGGTCGCCGGAGTGACGAACGTGCAGCGGTCGTGACGGTCGTGACGTCGTGAACAAGTCGTGAACGAGTTCATCAGCTTCGTGGTGGCCGGGGTGGTCACCGGGTCCATCTACGCGGTGACCGCCAGTGGCCTCGTGGTCACGTACAAGTCCACCGGCGTGTTCAACTTCGCCCACGGCGCGGTGGGCATGCTGATGGCCTACCTGTACTGGCAGTTCTGGCAGGGCTGGGGGTGGAACCCCATCGTGTCGCTGGTCGTGGTCCTGCTCGTCATCGCGCCGATCTCCGCGCTGCTCGTCGAGCGCGTCCTCATGCGGCCGCTCTACGGTTCCGCCCTCAGCACCACCATCGTGGTCACCCTCGGTCTGTTCCTGGTGCTCTACGGCTTGGTCTCGACCGTGTGGGACCAGACGATCACGCGCAACCTGCCCGAATGGTTCCAGGGCAACCAGGTCGGCGTGTTCGGTGTGAACCTCACCTACGAGCAACTGATCACGTTCGGCTGCGCGGTGGTCGTGGCCCTCGCGCTGTATCTGCTCTTCAAGACGACCCGCATGGGCGTCTCCATGCGCGCCGTGGTCGACGACCCGAGCCTGGCCTCCCTCACCGGTGCGCGCACCAGCCGCATCGCGGGCTTTGCCTGGATCGTCGGGTTCATGCTCGCCGGGCTGGCGGGGATCCTCCTCGCCCCCGGGTCCGGCATGAGCATCGCCATCCTCTCCGAGTTGGTCATCTTCGGCTACGCCGCGGCCATCGTCGGGCGCCTGAGCAGCCTGCCGCTGACCTACGTCGGCGCCATGATCCTGGGCGTGTCCGAGTCGCTGGCCGTCGGGTACGTCCCTGCCAGCTACCTCAACGATGTCGTGGCGGTGCTGCCCATGGGGCTGCTCATCATCGCCCTGCTCCTGCTCCCCCAGGGCAAGCTCGCCGTCGGCCGCGTGGTACGCCTGCGTCCCCCCAGGCCGGCCAGCCTGCGCTCCACCGTCATCGGTGCGGTCGTGCTGGTCGTGGCCACCGTGGTCGTCGGGACCTTCGTCACCGGCAACAACCTGTACACCGTCGGGCTGGCCCTGACCATCGGGCTGGGGGCGCTGTCGCTCGTCCTGCTGTCGGGGTACGGCGGCCAGATCTGGTTGTGCCAATTCACCTTCATGGGGCTGGGCGCCTGGGCCATGACCAAGGTCGGCGGGGGCGATTCCGTCCTCGGCCTGCTCGCGGCCATCGGGCTGTGCGCCGCCGCCGGGGGAATCCTGGCGCTCCCCGCGCTCCGCCTACGCGCGCTGTACATGGCGCTCGCCACGCTGGCCTTCGCCGTCCTGATGGACCAGCTCTTCTTCACCAACCCGTCCATCCTCCCCAGCGGTTCGATGGACGTGGGACGTCCCGACATCTTCGGCATGCACTTCACCACCGACCGCGCCTTCATGGTGCTCGTCGCCGTGGTCTTCGCCCTCTGTCTCATCGGCGTCGGCGCGCTGCGCCGCGGCCCGTTCGGCCGTCGCCTGGTCGGCATGAGCGACAGCGAGGCCGCCTGTGCCACGGTGGGCATGAACATCACGCGGACCAAACTGACCGTCTTCGTGATCGCCGGCGGCATGGCCGGTCTTTCGGGCGCCCTCTACGGCGGCATGTCGCGGACCGTCTCCTTCTCGCAGTTCGGGTTCGTCAACAGCCTCGTACTCTTCGTGGCCGTGGCCTTGGCCGGCATCACCATCCTCAGCGGCGCGGTGCAGGCGGGTATCGGGGTGGCGCTCCTGCCCCTCATCGCGACGCACATCCCCTCGGTGTCGGGGTTCACCTACATCCTGTTCGGGGCGGGCATCATCGCGGTGGGACGCAATCCCTACGGGCTCGGCCTCGTCTATTTGCGCCTCGGCGAGTGGTGGGACGCCCGCCGGGCCCGCACTCAGGCGAACGGTGGGGTGCCGGGGAATCCGCCGAGGGAGGTTTCCGGCGGCCTATTGCCACCCAAGGTGGGCTCCGTTGGCTGAGCCGGATCTCTCCGCGCCCACTGCGCCGGTCGCACTCGCCGCGCTCGCCGTCGAGGACGTCTCGGTGCGCTTCGGCGGCCTGCAGGCGCTCGATTCGGTCTCGCTCGACGTCGCGGCCGGAGAGATCCACGGGCTGATCGGGCCGAACGGCGCCGGCAAGACGACGTTGTTCAACGTCATCACGGGGCTGCAGCGCCCGACCCACGGACGCGTGCTCCTCGGCGGGGACGAGGTGACCGGGATCAAGCCACACGCGCGCGCCCGCCTCGGCCTCGGACGGACCTTCCAACGCCTCGAGCTCTTCGGCACCTTGTCCGCGCGCGACAACGTCCAGATGGCGGCCGAGGTGCAGCAGCACAAGCTCACGAGTGGGCGCACGCCGGCCGAGGAGGCGGACTATCAGCTGGCGCGCGTCGGGATCCTCCACGTGGCCAACGAGCCGACGGACTCACTGCCGACCGGGCTGGCCCGCCTGGTCGAGATGGCGCGCGCCCTCGCCACCACACCCTCGGTCCTCCTCCTCGACGAGCCGAGCTCCGGTCTCAACGCCGAGGAGACCCGCGGCGTCGGCGACGTGCTCGAGCAGCTGGCGTCCGAAGGGATGGGCGTCCTCCTAGTCGAGCATGACATGGCCTTGGTGATGGCGATCTGTGCTCGCGTCGACGTCCTCGATAACGGGTTGGTGATCGCGCGCGGTGATCCCGCCACGGTGCAGGCCGACCCCGTCGTTCAGGAGGCCTATCTCGGCGGGGAGACGGCGTCGGACCCGCCCACCTCTCCTGGCGCGGCGCGGGCGGTCCCCGAGCACACGAGCGATGGTGCCCGCTCCAACGGCTGGCCCGAAAGCACCGACTCGGGCCCGCCGCTCGCCCTCTCCGCCGTTGACGTGCGCGCCGGGTACGGCCGCATCGAGGTGCTGCACGGGATCACGCTTTCGGTGCGCTCGGGCTCGGCCATGGCGCTGCTCGGCCCGAACGGCGCCGGCAAGACGACGCTGCTCAATGCGATCTCGGGACAGATCCCGCTGACCGCCGGCACCGTCGAGGTGGCGGGCCGTCGCCTGGGGCGGAACGCGACCGAGCGGCTGGCGCGCTCGGGCGTGTGCATGATCCCCGAGGGCCGGTCGATCTTTCCCAACCTGACGGTGGCGGAGAACCTCCTCATGTACACCTTCCGCCAGAGCGGCCTGAAGAGCGCCCGGGTGGAGGAGCACGCCTTCACGCGCTTTCCGGCGCTGGCGGACCGGCGCAAGCAGCTGGCGGGCACGTTGTCGGGCGGGGAGCAGCGCATGCTCTCCATGGCCCGGGCCCTCACCACCGATCCCCAGATCTTGGTGCTCGACGAGCTCTCCATGGGCCTGGCCCCGATCATCGTCGACCAGCTCTACGAGATCGTCGGCCAGCTCGTCGCTTCGGAAGGGCTGACCATCATCATGGTGGAGCAATTCGTCCAGACGGCGCTCGCGATCGCGGACGAGGCGGCGATCATGGTCAACGGCGAGCTGGTCAAGCAGGGCAAGCCGGCCGACATCCGCGACGAAGTGGTCGGGGCCTACCTCGGCGCCGCCATGAGCGACGCGCCGCCGCCTTAGTGCCACTCGCCACGGACGAGTTCAAGAACCGCTCGGTCCCATAGCGGCGGATCCCCCGGATTTCCCGTCGGCTGTGTTGGGTTATGGCGTCAGGGTTGCAGTCCCCGACGTGACGGGGAGGAGAGCCAAGCCGGGCGGGCAGGAGGTCGTACTCGCGAGCGGCACGGGTAG
>DASZLL010000073.1:0-14108 GCA_035552395.1 Acidimicrobiales bacterium | reverse complement strand
AACGGCGCGCGCGGTCGATGGTGGCAACCCTGAGTTTGTTCGTAGTGGTCATGACGCCTCCAAATGGCGAATCGAGTCCCCACTCGATGAAGTCCGTTGCGCCCCACCAACGCTACGAGGCGAACGTAAACGGAGTTCGATCACACGGTTACGGCCGCGTTGACTCTTTGCGTCGATGAGTGGACTGCACTCGGTATAACCGGCATCGCACCAGCGAGCCCAGAATCGGCGTGGTCGCACCGTCTCGTTCTCCGCACTCGGCACGAACTCGATCGTTCGGTTTGCCTTTGGCACTTCGCGACAGATCGGGCTCGGGAATACCCCGGGCCTCATATGGTTAACCAGTTCATGACAGTGCGAGCGATGTGGAATAACGAGGTACTCGCCGAGAGCGATCGAACCATTCTCGTCGAAGGTAACCAATACTTCCCTGTGGAGGACGTGACGACGGAGCGATTCGAGAAGAGCGACTCGTCGACCTACTGTCCCTGGAAGGGTGACGCCAGCTACTACAACATCGTTGTGGATGGCAGACGCAATGACGATGCGGCGTGGTATTACCCGGTACCCTTCGATGCCGCCGAGGACATCAAGGGTTACGTAGCGTTTTGGAAGGGCGTTGAGGTGACCGGAACGAACCCGAACACGCCCGAGATCCGCGCCCCTGATCGATAGCAGAGACCCGTAACAGAAGGGATCAGCGAGTTGCGCTCTCGCGATGCTCTGCGGTGCAAACCTTTGTGGTCGTGGCCCTGGACAACACCGCCGAACACCTCCTCGCCGCTGTTCGGTCAGTCGCGGTCTCCGCGGGTCCTCTGCAGGCAAGGCTGCAGACGGCCTGGGGCGAATCGGTGCAGCACATCTGGGAGCAAACCTGCCTCACGACCCAGCTTCTCGCTCGATTCAAAGCCCTCTGGGATGGAGCCGCGGACCCGACCGCTGGTCCACGCAGCACCAGGCTTCGGCCGTTGACAACGTCAGAGGCCGATGCGGCAGTCGAAGAGCTGGTCGCTCTAGCCGTACAAACCGCGGTCAGGGCGTCCCAAGGTCCACCTGACGTGCGACTCGCTCCTCTCGCGGACTCGCGTAGCAGCATGTCGTCGGCGTGCCGGGTGAGAGATCCCTCAGTCCAGACCTGACGAGCGTCAGGTTCCATGGTGAACCACCGTCCGGTGTAGACCGTACGCGGTGAAGCTCAAGCTGGACCTGCACGAGATCTACAACCGTGGCGAGGATATCGATCGTGCGCTGCGAGGCGTCATAGAGGAAGCGATTGAGAAAAAGGTTCGGTTGGTGGAGATCATTCCCGGCAAAGGAAGCGGCCAGCTCAAAAAGCGCGTGCTGCGGTTTCTCGACCAGAAGGACATCAAGGCGCTCTACGATCGAGTTGAGAAGGACTCTCGCAATTTCGGACGGGTGTTCGTCCATTTCCGACCGAAAGGGTAGTGACCAGCAGTCGCGGCTCCGGTCGGGCGACCGGGACGGTGCGTCGGTCCATCTGTCCTCAGCGCCTGCCTCAGCCTGCCTCAGCCTGCCTCGGTCGCCACAAAGAGCGACTTGAACATCTCCTCCATCGCGGGAAGTTGATAGTGGGCCTGCAGGCCGCTCGGATTGGGTAGCAGCCAAAGACGAGCATCGCCGAGGAGCTCGGGCTGCGGGCCGATGACGGCTCCCGGCCTTCGAAAGGCCGTCCGGTACGCCTGGAGTCCCAGCACGGCGACGCTCCGGGGCCGCAGGTTGCGCACTTTTGACTCGAGCTGCGTTGCCCCTTCGCGCAGTTCAGCCGAACCGACCTCGCTGGCGGCGGAGGTCGCACGCGCCACGAGATTCGTGATGCCTATACCGAGCGCGGGCAGCACGAATTGCTCGGCGGGAGGCAGAACGGACTTCGTGAATCCACCCGCATAGAGCAATTTCCAGAACCGGTTTCCCCGCCGGGCGAAGTGCAGGCCAAGATCACCCGAGAGCTTCCCCGGATTGATCCCGCAGAAGAGCACGCGCAGATCCGGACCGACCAGATCTGCGACAGCCTGCACCATGGAGCATGAACATACGCGGCAGAGCGCCGACTCGGCAGAAATTCTCAGCGGGCAGCGGTGGCTTCAATCTCGATCTTGAGCTCTGGAAAGGCCAGCTGGGCGACGCCGAGAAGGGTTGAAGCCGGGAGATTCTCGCCGAAAAATGTTGAAGCAAGTGGTCCGAGCACGGTGATCAACTCGTCGACATCCGTGGTGTAGTAGTTGACCTTGACCACATCAGAGGCGGCGAACCCACTCTCATGAAGGACGGCAGCGAGGTTCTCGAACGCCTTCTTCACCTGATCGCCCATAACAGAGGAGGAAGGCGGCGACCCGTCTTCTGCAATCCCGGTCTGCCCGGAGCAGATGAGGATCCGCTCAGCTCCTCTCACCTCTACCGCCTGCGAGAAGCCGAACGCCTTGGACCATTCCCAAGGGTTCACATTGGTTCGATCCATTGGCGCTCCTCTCGCTGCAGCCGACGCGATATTAGACCGAGCACGTTCTGAGCGACCTGTGCCTCATGGATTCGAACGCGTCGCCAGGGCAAAGTCCGTCCAGTGCGCATGACCAGCACCGAGCGAGAGAGCGGCCGACCAGGATCGAACTGGCATCATCAGCTTGGAAGGCTGAGGTTCTAACCATTGAACTACGGCCGCGAATCGACGACATTCTAAAGCCTCTACTCTCCAACCCGTGGACGCACTGTTCGAAAGGGTCGGTGGGGAGTCATTCTTCGTCGATCTGGTGAACCGGTTCTATCTCGGCGTCGCCGGCGACCCCTTGCTGCGCCCGCTCTACCCGGACGACCTCACCGAGTCGGCCGAACACCTCGCGTTGTTCTTGATGCAGTACTGGGGCGGCCCGTCGACGTACAACGAATTGCGCGGACACCCGCGGCTGCGCATGCGCCATGCTCCGTTCGTCATCGGTCCGGCCGAACGCGATGCCTGGCTACGCCACATGTCCGAGGCGCTCGGGGACCTGCAGGGGGCCGGGCGCATCGCCGACGTCGATGCCGACGAGCTGCGCGCCTACCTCGACATGGCGGCGCACCAGCTCGTCAACACCGGCTAAGCCAGCGGTCGGCCCGCCTGCACGCATCCCTCAGTCCTTGAACTCGGGCGTGCGCCCCTCTTTGCGCGCCGCCACAGACTCTTCGAAGTTGCGGGTGAGGCACCGCACGAACAGTTGCGACGTGCCCTCCGCGTCCATGTGCGATTGGAAGCTGCTGGCGTCGAGGCTGTTCCAGAGCTGGCGCTTGGTCAGCTCGACGCCGGCCCGGCTCCAACCGTTGATGCGGTCCGCCAGCTCGAAGCACGCCGGAAGGAGCTCCGACGACGGTACGACGCGCGAGACGAACCCGATTCGCTCCGCTTCGGCCGCGTCGATGTCCCGTCCGGTGAGCATGATCTCGGTGGCGCGCGACTGACCCACCGACCGCGGCAGCAAATAGCTCAGCCCCAGCTCGGCCGCCGTCAGCCCATTGTTGATGCCGGCCGCCCGGAAGTACGCCTCGTCGGCGGCAATTCGAATGTCGGCGGCCAGGGCCAGGCAGAAACCCCCGCCGATGGCGGCGCCGTTGATGGCGGCGATCACCGGCTGATGGAGGCGGCGGATCGTGGCGATGACATCGTCGAGCATCTCCATGGAACGCAGTGCGATCGTCGGCAGCGTGAGGCCGTCGATGTGCGGGATGGAGCCGGGGTTCTCGTGGTCGGCGCCCGAACAAAAACCGCGACCGGCCCCCGTGATGACCACGATCCGGACCGAGTTGTCCGTGCCGATCTCGCGGAGGGCGTCGCGGAAGGGGATCATGACGTCGAACGCCATGGCGTTCATCCGCTCGGGCCGGTTGAGGGTGACGACGGCAACGCCGGGATGTGGCGTCGTGACTTCGGTGAAGGACATGGACCGGCATCGTAGAGGGGCGCGATCGGCACCCCCGATGGCTACGACGCGGCGCTGGGCCCCGGATCGGGCGCCGGACCTTGCGGGCCGGTTCGATGCAGCGGGTTCTCCGTGCGGGCCATCCAGCGCAAGCGAGCGGCCCGGGCGTCCCACGAGTACACGACGGCCGTCCCGGCGATCAGGTCGTTCAGGCCCCGCCGCTCGCGCTGGAAGACGATCCCGAGGAAGGCAAGGCCGAGGGTCAAGAGGCACAGGCCCAGCGCCAGCGTGCGGACGATGGCCTGTCGCGCGCTGATGGGTCGGCCCTCCGCCGTCACGACCTGGAGCCCGAAGACTGCCATCCCCAACGTCTTGCCGCTGACGGCCCACTGGTAGGCGAAGTAGATGAACTCCCACAGCCCCAGGAGGACGAGGGCGAGCACCTGGTGGTTGGTCAGGTTGTAGGAGCGGCGCGTCACCAATTTGAACGCGGTGTCGAACAGCACCACTCCGAGCGTGTAGAGGCCCCACGACGCCCCGACGTCCGCCGCGAACGCCACGAGGCGGCTCACCCCGCCCGCGTAATGGCCCTGGCGGCCGACGGTCAGTTCCGGCGCCGGAACGGGCACGGTCACGGGGCCGCCTCATGTTCGACGAGCAGGGGCGGGCCCACGGGCCAGGTCGAGATCCGCGGCCCACGTCCGATCAACCGGTTCCCCCAACGCCAGATGAAGTCGTCGAGTCCCACGCCCTGCGCCCTGATCACGTCGAGGATCTCGGTGACGATGCCGGTCGTGGACCGGGCGATGATCGACCCGAGCTCGGTCTGCTCCACCAGCGAGTCGATGTCGATCTTGTCGACGATCGAGTTGATATCGACGCGTTCGATGATCTTCTGCACGTCGACGCGCTCGACGATCTTTTCCACGTCGACCCGGTCGATGATCTTTTCCACGTCGACCCGGTCGATGATCTTGTCGACGTCCACCCGGCTCACGACCTTGTCGATGTCGACCCGGTCGATGACCTTGTCCACGTCGACGCGATCGATGATCGAGTCGACGTCGATCGCATCGATCACCATCGGCACGATGCGTTCCGCCAGGGCCTGGGCGAGCTGCTCCATCCGCGACCCGATGGGGTTGGGACTCACCCTGGCACCGGGGATTGTGACATCCCTGTGATCTTCTCACCCGGGCCGGTGTCGGTGATGGATCGATGCGGTACCGTCAGAAGCGCGGTGCCCAACGAAAGGAGCGAGGAAGATGGAGTTTGCACGCTACGACGACGGTGTCCCTTCCTGGGTGGACCTGGGGAGCACCGATCCGGCCAAGACGAGGGCGTTCTACGCAGAGCTGTTCGGCTGGAACTGTCCGGAGGGCCCGCCCGAGGCGGGCGGCTACGCGGTCTGCGACATCGGGGGGAAGACGGTTGCCGGGCTCGGGCCCCAGATGAACCCCGACTTCCCACCGACCTGGATGACCTACGTCAACGTCGACAGTGCGGACGCCACGTCGGCCAAGGTCGCCGCCGCCGGGGGTGCCGTCCTGGTCGAGCCGATGGACGTGATGGACGCCGGGCGCATGGGCATCGTGGCCGATCCGCTCGGGGCCGTCATCGGCCTATGGCAGCCGAACCAACACACCGGGGCGCAGTTGGCCAATGAGCCGGGCACGTACATCTGGAGCGAGTTGATCACGACGGACCTCGAGAAGTCGAAGGCCTTCTACAAGGCCGTCTTCGGTTGGGACGCCGAGGACCAGGGCCCTCCCGGGGGACCGCCCGCCTACACCGAATGGAAGGTGGGCGGGAAGTCCGTCGGCGGCATGATGCTGAAGCAAGAGGACATGCCAGCCGAGATGCCTCCCAATTGGGGCGTCTACTTCGCGGTGGCCGACACTGATGCCTCGGTGGCCAAGGCCCAGAAGCTTGGGGCTTCCTTGTTCATGGGTCCGACGGACATCGAGCCGGGGCGCTTCGCCGTGCTGGCCGACAACGTCGGCGCCGTGTTCAACATCCTCCAGCCCAAGAGCTGAGGCACCATGGAGCGCCGACGCCTCGGCCGCACCGGGCACGAGAGCAGCGTGGCCGTGCTCGGGGGCGCCGCCTGCTGGGCAGCCACAGTCGAAGAGGCAGGAGAGTGGCTGCGCCTTGCGCGCTCCCACGACGTCAACCACCTCGACATCGCGCCGCAATACGGCGCCGCCGAGTCGGTCGTGGGTCCGCATCTGGGCGCGCATCGCGGCGAGATCTTCATCGCCGGCAAGACGCTGCGCGCCAATCCCGAGGGGGTGCAGGATCAGTTCGACACCACCCGGCGCCTGCTCGGCGCCGAGGTGCTCGACCTGTACCAGGCGCACGCGGTGACCTCGCTCGAGGAGCTGGACCGTCGCTCGCCCGCGCTCGAGCGGATCATCGCGCTGCGCGACGCCGGCCACACCCGCTTCGCCGGTATCACCGGCCACGACATGGAGGTGCCCCGCTCGCATCTCGAGGCGTTGCGCCGCTTCGACCTCGACACGGTGATGTTCCCCGTCTACCCTGCCCTCTGGGCCCGACCTGACTACCGCGAGGCGGCCGAGGAGCTTCTCGCCGTCTGCGCCGAGCGCGACATCGGCGTCATGGCGATCAAGGCGGTGGCCCGCCGGCCGTGGGCCGATCACCGTCCGCTCTCCGACGCCATCGCCGGGAGCGCCGAGACGGCGGGGCGCTGGGCCTCCTCGTGGTACGAGCCGGCCGCGAGCGACGAGGAGATCGACCGCGGGATCCACTTCGCGCTCTCGACGCCGGGAGTGCACGCATTCTGCACGCCCGGCGACATTGCGCTTCTCCCACGGGTCCTGGCTTCGGCCGAGCGCGCCCGAGGTATGAACGAGGCTGAGCGCGCCGCCGCCGTCGACGACATGGCCAGCGAGGATCTCATCTTCCCCATGCCGCGCTAGGCGCGCCAAGCCGGCTCAGGCCGAGTGGAGGGCGGCCACCACGCCGGCGAACGCGTCGTCGTCGGCCTTTTCCGCCGGCGCCGTCACCACGATGCCCTGGCCCAGGCCGTCGAAGCGCGCACGCAGCACCTCGGCCAGTTCGTCGAAGGTGCCCGACGGCACGAGCGTGTCGAGTACCTCGTCGGACAGCACGCCGCCCAGGTCGTCCCAGCGGTCTCGGCGGATGAGGTCGCGCAGGCGCGGCCCGAGGTCGCCCCACCCATAGAGCTCGAGGGTGGTCGCGTACGCAGGCGTCGAGTACAAGAAGGCCAGCAGACGGCGCTGGCGCTCCCGCTCGCGTTCGACTGCCGGCGCGGACGAGCCGGTGATGACCGGCGTGCCGACGACCGTCTCGAACCCGTCCGCGGCGAGGTCCCGCCCGACCGTGCGCGCCCCCTCGGCCAACGCGGGCAGGCAGGTCTCCTCCAGGTAGCGCGGGTTGGAGTTGGTCGGATGGCTCACGAACCCGTCCGCCACCGCCCCGGCCAACGCGCAGGCGCGCCGCTGCACCCCGCCCAGGTACACCAGGGGCGCCGCCGTCTCGCGGTCGGGCCCGGGGTTGAAGTAGGGCTGCAGGCGCGTCACCCGGTAGTGGGTGCTCTCGTACGACGGCGGCACGCCCGAGGCGAACGAGTCGAAGGCGGCGCGCACGGCGCCGACGTAGTCGCGCAGTCGCCCGATGGGATCCGGGCCGAATTCGACGCCGTAGCGGTCTTCGATGTTCTGCCGGATCTGGGTCCCGAGTCCGAGCTGGAAGCGGCCGCCGCTCAGCTTGGCGATGTCCCACGCCGCGTAGGCCAGCAGCGTGGGGCTGCGCGTGAAGGCGAGGGCCACGCTGGTGCGCACCGTGATGCGCTCCGTGTGCTCCGCCGCCAACAGGGCGACGGCCATGGCGTCGTGGATGGTCTCGGCGACGTGCAGGCCGTCGTAGCCCAGCCGCTCCACCCGTTGGGCGTGCGCGATGACGTCGGGCAAGCTCAGCCGCGGGTCCATGCCCGCGTAGACCTTCACGCCGGCGTGCCGTCGAGCCCGGTGCTCTGGGCCCGCCCCCGGGCCATGATCTTCTCGCGTTCGGTCGCCAGGCGTGCCTGGTCAAAGTGCTCCTGCATCCAGCGGCGCGACCAGTCCGATTCGGCCTGCCAGGCCGCCTCGCCGGCCAACGCGCCCATGGCGTCGTACATCCTCCGGATCTCGCGGACGTTCTCGCGCGGGATCGACGCCACGCCGGCGGCGATCTCCCGGGCCCGCTCGAGCAGGCGCTCGTGCGGCACCACCTCGACCACCAAACCCCACGCCAGGGCGGTGGCCGCGTCGATGAAGTCGCCCGTGAAGCTCATGCGCCGGGCCCGGTCGACGCCGACGAGCTGGGGCAGGCGGATGGTCAACCCCGCACCCGGCATGGCGCCGACGCGGGCGTGCGTGTCGGCGAATCGAGCCCGTTCGGACGCGAGCAGGAAGTCGCAGTTCAGCGCGATCTCCAGGCCGCCGGTCACCGTGGCGCCGTTGATCGCGCCGATCACCGGTGTCTCGTGGGGCGGGAGGAACCCGAAGTGCGCGACGGGGCCACTCTGGCGCTCCTGCTGATCGGCCCTGCGCTCCGAAGCCAGCGCCTTGAGGTCCACGCCCGCGCAGAACGCCGGGTCGGCCCCGGTCAGCACCATGCAGGCGACGTCCTCGCGGGCGTCGAGGTCGGTGATCGCCTGGTCGAGTTCACGAGTCAACTGGCCCGAAATGGCGTTGCGCGCCTCAGGACGGTTCAACGTGATGGTGCCGATCCCCTCCGCCACTTCCACGAGTACGACCGTCAACGTGCCTCCCCTGCGTCGTGCCGCACGGGCGGCGCCTGCTTGCTGTCCTCGCGGTACCCCGACTTGAGCCCCTCGAAGGCGACGATCCGATCGATCGCCCCGGACTCGTCGAGCGAGCCGAAGATCCAGCCTGACATGACGACTGCGCCGCGCTCCACCCGATCCCAGGTGAAGCGGAAATAGCCATGGTGCTGGTCCACCACGCTGGTGCGACGCAACGCCGCCGGTTGGCGATCGCGGCGGCGCAGGCGCTCGAACGCCTCGCTCAGGCCGGCGGGCCCGTCGAAGACGGCCTCGGGGCTCACGTAGACGACGTCTTGGGCCACGTGGGCGCCGACGGCCTCGAGCCGAGCCCCGGCGTCGGCCAGCACGGCGGCGGCCATGAGATGGTCGACGCGGTTGGTCAGGTCTTCGTCTCGGTGGTCGCGGCGGAACACGGGCGCAGTTTCCCTCCCGCTCAGCGGGGGGACCACTCCGAGCGCAAGAGGGCGAAGCAGTCGACGTCGCGCTGCTCGCCATCGATGCGCTCCCAGCCGTGCAAGGTGGCCTCGCGCCGGAAACCCGCGGATTCCGCCGTGCGGGCCGAGGCGACGTTCCACGGCTCGACGAAGAGGTGCAGCCGGGGGATGGCCAGCACTTCGAAGGCGTGAGTGGCCAAAGCACGCAACGCGTGGCCGGCCAGTCCACGGCCGCGAGCGGGGGCGACCAACCAGTACCCCACCGAGGCGCGCCCGCTCTCTATCTCGTGCAACCACAAGCCGATCGAGCCGACGCCGGCGGCGGGATCGGCGGCTTCCGCCACCACGAACGAGAAGCCGTCGCCGTCGATGGCGCGCCGATGCTGGCGCTCGATGAAGTCGCGCGCCGCGTCGTCGCTGTAGGTGCGCGGCACCGAGGTGATCGACGGGATCAGGGGGTCGGCCGATGCCGCGCGCACCAGGTCGAGGTCGGCCAGGCCGTAGGGTCGCAGGACCACGGGCGGCGACGTCAGCCGAGGCACGCGCAGCGGTGGCGACACCGCCTTCAGGTCGAACATGCTCATCGCAGGGCGAAATACCCCGGCACGAGATGGTGGGGTGTGTCGAGGTACCCCTTGGCCTCGGGTAGACCCCCGAAGCGACCGTGGCTCCAGCGCACCTCGATGTGGCCGGCCACCTCGCTGACCTCGTAGGTGATGCGGTCGCGCACGATGGCCTGCCAACCGACCCGCGGCTGGCCACCCCGCTGCGGATCCATCTGGATGGAGATCAACTGGAAGTGCTGCCTCCAGTCCCACGAGGTCGCGATGCGCAGACGCAGCGAGCGCTCGGCTGACGAGCCGAGCACGAAGTACGGCGCGCTACCGATGCGCAGGAGGCGCCAGAGCATCGCCTCGCCCGTGCCGCCGCCCATGTCCATGGCGGCATACCAACGGTGCACCGAGGCGAACGACACGGCGTCGGAGAGGCTGACGTAGAGATCCTTCACGCCCGGGGGCCAGCCGGGGCGCAGCCATCTTCCGAGTGCATCCCGCTGTGCAGTGGTGAGCTCGACGGCGCGGCGTGGGAGGTCCCGCAGCTCTTCGCCCCCGACGCGACCTACTCCCACCCCGGCGGCCACTCCCGTCTCGGGCGCATCGAGGCCGGGCAAGGCCAGAGCACCTCCCGCACGGGGCGATCGCACCGCATCCGGGCGAGGGGGCGTCGTCCGCCCAGCCGGTGCGGCGGCACCGTCATCGCTGAGCACCGCCGCCCGTACGGCCTCGTACAGCGACTGGTAGTGGGCCGGCGCCACCTCGGCGAACCAGTCACCCCCGCCCGGCAGGATCTCGCGGGCCGCCCGGCTGCCCCGGCCCCGGCCCGCCAGTAGCAGATGGTCGAAGACGGCCGCCGGCGACACGTTGAACAAGATCTTCGAGAGGTATTTGCAGCTCACGAGGTAGACGTGGTCCACCCGCAGGTCGATCGGCGCCACCTCGTCGCCCGGGGCGCGTCCCGTGCCTTTCCACTCGATGACCTCGGGCAGCCGGCCGCGCAGCCCTTCTGACGCGGCGAGGAAGGCCTGGCCGTTCGCCCACGCGGCGTGGAACTCTGCATCGTAGGCGCCGCCGGCGCGCAACTGCGCCAGGTGTTGCCACATCTCGGGCGACAAGCTGTGCATGACGGACGACCGCGAGCGGACCGCGTCGTCGATGTCGGAGTAGCCCAGCATGCCGAGGCCGGTCCCGAGCTCGGTCACGGTGGTCCGGTCGCTCGGCACCCTCGAATCCTTCCACGGCCTGGCCTGATCCCGACTCGAGCATCGCTCGGAACCTGCCCGTGCGAAAGAAATCTCGGCGCCCAGCCGGTGCCGAGCCCTCGCCCGAAGCCGTTAGTCCGTGAAGAGCGGCGTGAGCTGCAGCTCGAGCGGCCCGACCGCGGCGTCCGCCGCGAGATGCATGTCGGTGCTCTCGTACACGTCGACCGCCGTCCCCGTGCGCGCGATGAACGCGAACACGGCGTCACCCCAGCGTTCCTCGCGCAGCGCCCGGCGCAACTCCTCGCGCTCGCCGGCGGGCAGGTCGTGCCCCGGCGTCTTGGCCACCAGCTGGCAGGCCAGCACCCAGTTGAGGCTGTCGATGTCCTGGGCCACGAAGACCCGGGGCGGGTCGTCGCGCACGACGGCGCAGGCGACGAGCACACTCACCGGCTCACCGCCACGACCAACCGCAACTCGTTCAGACCTTCCCCGGTGCCAGGTCGCCCTCGCCCCAGAACCCGGGCAGCGGTGCGCCGCCCCGGCTCTTGGCGTAGGCAGCCAGCCGGGCCGCACCAGCCGCCCCCGCACCCGCGCCCGCCGACCCGAGGTCGACCACGTCGAAGAGGCCGCCCGGTCCCGGCGCCCGCAGGGCCCGGTCGGGCTCGGTGCCGGCCCGGGGCAGCTGCGTCGTGAGTACGACCAGCGGCCCGACGCCGCCGGCCGCCATCACGTGGGCCCGCCCCAGCGTCCGCCACACCGTCTCGGACTTGGCCATCCCGCCTCGATACGACGAGTTCGCCCCCGCCACGTCGAAGTACCACGTCCGCCCGCCGGCCCCGACGGCCGAGAAGCTCACCGCCAGGCCCAGGCCGCGCAGCCGCCGGTTCGCCCGGACGTCGCGGAACCCGGCCGCCTCGATTGCCTCGCGGGCGAGCGTCATGGCCGCTGTTCCGTCCGCGCTCCCGCTGACGCCACCGCCACCGGCACCGTCCGCGGCGACCGCAGTCGCGCCCGACGGCGCCGCCTCGTCCCCGGCCAGCCGCGCCAGCGCGATGTCCACGTAGGCGGGGTCGAGGTCGTAGCCGACGGCGTCACGCCCGCTGCGCCGCGCCGCCACCAACGTGGACCCCGAGCCACAGAACGGGTCGACCACCAGATCGCCTCGATACGTGTAGAGCTCCATCAGTTTCTGCGGCAGCTCCACGGGGAAGGGCGCCGGATGCTGCACGCGTACCGCGCTCTCGGGCGGGATGTCCCACACGTCCAGCGTCAACGCCATGAAGTCGTCGGCACCGACCGTGCTCTCGTGCGGCAACCCGTCGCGGCGCCGCTCCTTCGGAGAACGCGCCCGGCCGAAGCGCCCCTTGCTCGCGAGCACCACGCGTTCGGTCACGTCGCGCAGTACGGGATTGGCCGCCGAGCGGAACGAGCCCCAGGCGCACGAGCCGTTGGCGCCCTCACCCTTCTGCCAGATGATCTCGCCGCGGGGGAGCAGGTGTAGGTCGTCCTGGAGGATCGACATGACGTCGGCCGACAGGCTCCGATACGGCTTGCGTCCCAAGTTGGCGACGTTGACGGCGATGCGGCCCCCGGGCTCGAGGACCCGCTTGCAGTCGGCGAAGACGTCGCGCAACAGCTCGAGGTACTCGATGTAGGACCCGGGCACGCCCTCGCGGTCGAGCTCCTCCTCGTACTGTTTGCCGGCGAAGTACGGCGGGGAGGTGACGACGAGCGCGACCGAGTCGTCGGCCACCGCCTCCATGTGGCGGGCGTCGCCGCACACGCACGTCACGCCCGGCGCGTGCGGCGTGACGTGTTCGTCGGCGCTGAGCTCGGGCGCCTCGAAGCGCGCGTAGAACGCGTCGGCGACGTGCGACTCGCGGCGCCCGACGCCGAAGTTCGAAGTGGAGGTTGCGGTGCGACGGCGCGGCGGCATGAGCGGACCGAACGCTACCGGCCGGCCCCGGACCAGTCCGGGATCGGCATGCGGGCGCGACCGGGCGGCCGGAGGGTCATGGGCACGGCGGGCACGTTAAGGAACGGCTGTGACACGGGGGCGGGGCCGTCACATTTCGTAAACGACGAAGGAGGTGGGCCGCCCGACCTGGTCGTAGAGCGAGCGAGCGGGGCCGTTGTACTGCTGGGTGTGCCAGTAGACGCGCCGCGCGCCGCGCGCCGCCGCCTGCTCTTTGACGGCGCCCAGCAGGGCGCGCCCGAGGTCGTGGCCCCGCGCCGCCGGTGCGACGAAGAGGTCCTCGAGGTAGCACGTGGGCTGCCGGGACCAGGTGGTGGCGTGGATGACGCAGTTGGCCATCCCGATGCCCCGTCCCTCCTCGTCGAGCCCGATCAGCCCGAACATGCCCTCGCCGCCGGCGCAGAGCCGTTCGAACGTGGCCCGGCCCGTCGCCTCCGACAACTCGGCCCGGTAAAAGGCCAGGTAGTCCTTCCACAACGCGTCCCAGTCGTCCCGATCCGTCGCTTGGAGCTCCCTGATGGTGGCCACCCCGCCAGCTTCGCATCGCCCGGGGGGCGGGGGCCGGACCCGACCCGCCGGGCCGGCGCCGCCTCCGGCCCAGCATCCTTCCGTAACCAGACCCATTAAAGAAGGATCAAGAAGTAGGCTTCGTTTATGACGTTGACGGGGGAAGGGTCGGGCCGGGGGCGGGAGGTACCGATCACCTGGAACGGCGCTCGGCTGCGGGCCTGGGTGCCGGCGCCGTTGGCGGGCCAGCCCTTCGAACTCGGGAGCGCCCGGGCCGTCCGCCTGACCGAGCGGGCCGCCGCTGCGATCGAGGTGGCCGGGAGCCGGCCGGCCCGCTTCGAGCCCGAGGCCATGTTGCTGTTGCGCTCCGAGGGGGTGGCGTCCTCGTTCATCGAGGGGATCCGCACGCCGCTGGTCGACGTCGCCGCAGCCGAGGTGGGGAGCGTCCTTTCCCACGCCGCGAGCTACGTGGCCGACAACCTCGCCACCGTCGTCGAGGCGCTGCAGTCCTCGGGCGAGGCGTTGACGCACGAGCACCTGTGGTCCTGGCACCGCGCGCTGATGACCGAGCGCGGCGGGCTGCCGCCGCGCCTGCTCGGCGCGTACCGGTCCGAGCAGTCCTGGGTCGGCGGCACGTCGCCGCGCGACGCCGCGTTCGTGCCGCCGCCGCCCGAGGCGGTGCCGGGGCTGATGGAGGATCTTGTCGCGTTCG
>DASZLL010000072.1:0-20119 GCA_035552395.1 Acidimicrobiales bacterium | reverse complement strand
TCGAGGAGTCGAACGGCGCTCCCTCGCCGACGGTCTGGTGGCCGAATCGGCGGCGTACTCGGTGCTGCAATCGGGTCCGGAATTCGCCACCTGGCGGGCGGCGCACCCACCCCGCAGGGGCTATGACGAAGGACCACGTGTGAGGACGGAGCGCCATGACGGCACTCTCGTTCTCACACTGACCCGCCCGGCGCGCCTCAACGCGCTCGACGCCCAGATGCGCGACGAGCTGGTCGACGCGCTCACCTTGGCGGCGGCCGACCCAGACATCGTCGGCGTCGAGTGGCGTGGGGAAGGCAGGGCGTTCTGTGCCGGCGGCGACCTCGACGAGTTCGGCACCCGGCCGGACCCGGCTTCGGCGCACCTTGTGCGCCTCCAGCGCAGCGTCGCCCGGGTGCTCGCCCAACTCGACAAGCCGAGCGTCACCTATCTCCACGGGCCCTGCATGGGGTCGGGCATCGAGCTCGCGGCCTTCACCTCCACCGTCATGGCCAACCCGGACACGCAGATCGCGCTCCCCGAGATCGGCCTGGGGCTGGTGCCCGGCGCCGGCGGGACGGTCAGCCTGCCTCGCCGCATCGGACGGCTGCGCACAGCCTGGCTGGCCTTTTCGGCCCAGACGATCGACGCGAGGACGGCTCTGGACTGGGGCCTGGTCGACTGGATCGAGCCCTAGGAGGACACCAAGGACGACGGCCCCAGGCCGGGGCCAAGGATCTACGCTCGTCGCGTGTCGTCCACCGCGGGCTCAGGCCACAGTCACGTGCCCGCGCCGACGCACGCCCAGCGTGCCCGCGGGGCCGCGGCGGCCAACGATCCGTTCCCGAACGTCGAGAAGGTTCGTCCCGGCCTGTGGAGCATCCCGGTTCCATTGCCGAACAACTCGCTGCGGTACGTCCTGGTCTACGTTTTCGAGACGGACCGCGGGCCGTACCTGATCGACGCCGGGTGGAACACCGACGATGCCTTCGGCGCCCTGCAGAGTGGCCTGAAGGAGGTCGGCTGCGACGTGGCAGACGTGCAGGGCGTGCTGGTCACCCACATCCACCCGGACCACTACGGCCTGGCCGGTCGCATCAGGGAGGCGTCCGGTGCGTGGATCTCGTTGCACCCGGCGGACGCCGAGCTCATCCACGATCGCTACGACGAGCCCGACGACCTGCTCGATCGGGTGGCGGCCGCCCTGCGCAAGATGGGCGCCCCGGACGAAGAACTGCAACCACTGCGCAATGCCTCAATGCCGCTGCGGCCTCTGGTCGACCCGGTCTTCCCCGACGTCCTGCTCGAGGACGGCGCCCGGCCTGAGGTACCCGGCTGGGACCTGACGGCCATCTGGACGCCGGGCCACTCGCCAGGCCACCTGTGTTTCTACGAGTCGAGCCATGAGCTGATGCTCTCGGGCGACCACGTGCTGCCGCGGATCACCCCCAACATCCCGTACCACCCGCAGGCAGGCGCCAACCCGCTCGGTGACTACCTGGCGTCGCTCGACAAGCTCGAGCCCTACGAGGTGAAGGAAGTCCTCCCGGCGCACGAGTACCGCTTCGACGATCTCCACGCCCGGCTGGTGGAGTTGCGCCAGCACCACCAGGACCGGTTCAAAGAGGTGATCGCGCTCCTCTCCGAAGGCCCGCACACCGCCTGGGACATCGCGTCGCACATGCGGTGGTCGCGTTCGTGGGACGACATCGCCGGCTTCATGCGCCGCGCTGCGGTGGGCGAGGCGGTCTCCCACCTGCGAGCGCTCGAGATCGACGGCCTGGTGCGGGTGGACGACGGCGAGCCGTCGATGTGGTCGCTGACCGAACGAGCGATCGTTCAGCTGGCCAATCACTGAGCGGGCGCGGCACTCGAGACGGCGCGCGCATAACCTCGTCCGGGCACACAGCGGGGCGAGGTGATGCGGGATGAAGCGGGCGTTCGCCCTCTCGGGCGGCGGCAACTTGGGCGCCATGCAGGCCGGGGGTATGCGGGCGCTGGTCGAAGCGGGTATCGAGCCCGAATTGCTGACGGGTTCGTCCATCGGCGCGCTCAACGCGGCCTTCTACGCCACCCATCCGGGAATCGAGGGTTGCACGGCGCTGGAGGCGGCGTGGAGCAACCTACGCCGCCAGGACGTCTTTCGGTTCGAGCTGTCCCGCGCCATCGCGGGCTTTGTCGGTCTGCGGGACCACTTGGTGACGACCCATCGACTTAGGGCCATCATCCAAGAGTGGTTGGGGATCGAACGGATCGAAGAGGCCGTCATTCCGTTTGCCGCCGTCGCCACCGACGCGCTGAGTGGCGAGATCGTGTTGATGACGCACGGCGACGTGGCGTCCGCGCTGTTGGCCACAGCGGCCATCCCCGGCGTGTTCCCTCCGGTGTGGCGCGACGGTCGTTGGTTGGTCGACGGCTCGCTCTCGGCCGGCTGCCCGGCAACCGAGGCGCTTGATCTCGGGGCAGATGAGGTCTTCGCCTTTCTCACGACGACGGCCCCCAGGCGCAAGCCTCCACGAGGAGCGGTGGCGGCGGCGATGAGCACCGTGTCGCTGTTGACCGCCAAGTTGCAGGTGTCGAGGTTGGAGAGCGCTCAGGCGACGGCGGTCGATCGGGGCGGCGACGTGCATTTCGTGCCCTCTCCGTTCCCCGAAGCACCGTCTCCCTTCGACTTCAGCCAGGGCGCGGTGTTGGCCGCGTCGGGGTACGCCCGCGCCACCGAGTGGGTCGGCCAGCGGGCCATGGACACGATCCCGGTCGAAACGCTGGCCGTCGACACGCTGGCGGCAGACACGATCGCGGCCGACTAGCTGCATTACACCTAGCCGAGCGAAACGAGAAGGGAACCCCCTCAGCTCTCCGGCGTCGCGCCGAGGGCCCGGGCACAGAACGACCGCACCTGGCGCGTCACCTCGGTCCGAGACCCCGACCAGTCGCGCAGGGGTGTGAGGCCAGCGGCGGACCAGACGACCGAGCGGATGAGCGATGCATCAGCCGCCGGATCGGCCAGGGGAAACGATCCGTCGGCGGCACCGGCGGCGAGCAACGCCTCGAGCGGCTCCATGAGCAACTTCGAGGCGTGGCGCGTCTCTTCGGCGTAGCCCTCCGCCCGCATGGCGCCGGGCGAGCCGAGGACGCGCACCCGAGCGGCCTTGGCCCGGCGTTGGCCCAGGCTCAGGATCTCGTCGATCCAGGCGTCGAGCGCGGCTCGGGGGGAGGGCGCGGCGTCGACCTTGGCGTTCAGTCGGGCCGCCGCATCCTCCGCTTCCCGGCGGTAGAGCGCGCACAGCAGGTGGTCCTTCGACTCGAAGTGGCGGTAGAACGAGCGAGTCGACAGGTTCGCCTCGGTCAGGATGTCGGCCACCGAGGCGTCGACGTAGCCGTTGCGCCCCATGACCTCCATCGCCGCATCGAGCAGGATGCGCAGCTCGTCCGCGGACTCGAAGCGGCGGGGTCGCCCGGTCCGGGGGACGACCGGGAGCACCTTCTGGTCGCTCACCCGCCTAGCGAACCCGCCAGCACGGGTACCTCGGCGAGCGAGCGCAGGCCGTCGTTGAGGTGGGTGCAACAGTCGATCGACCGCAGCTGGCCCAGCACTTCGGTGCGCATGGCCCGCAGCTCCGTGCCGACCATCCTCGACGAGTTGTCTGCTGCCAAGGGACACTCGGGGTAGGGCAGCACGCGGGGGACCGCGTCCACGCGTTCGAGGACTCCCGTCGCCCGATCGGCCGTGCCGATGATCTGGTACTCGTGCAACACCACGTCGGGGCCCTCGGGCACCGAGCAGGTGTCGCGGAACATGGCGTCGAACTCGAGGTGGTCACCGGACTCCCACACGTCGATCCGCCGGGCCCGGCACATGTTGATCTCGGGGGCCTCGTCGCGTCGGTGCCAGCCGTCCGGATCGGCCGGGTCGTGGAGCGATGGGGAGACCGGGGTGTTGGAGCTGACGCCGCGCAGCGAGCCATCCGGGAACAGCGCGCTCGAACCGTCTCGGAACCCTGAGCAGATGCCCCGCATGTCGCTCTTGGGTCCCTGGCCCATTCGCTCGCGCATGCCCGGGACCGCGTCGGCCCAGCGGAAATAGGTGAAGCCGGAGATGAGCGTGGCGCCGGCAATGTCGTCGAGCAAGAGGTGCAAGGGCGTGCCGGCCTCGACCAGGTCGGGCAGCTCCTGGGCGATGGCCGAGCGGAGGTTGCCCCCGGCGCGACACCCCACGAGACGCTGCAGCGGTTCGTACGCCGGGTCGCTCTCAATCCGCTGGACGTCGCGCTGACGACCGGTCACCGCAAGCAGATCGGAGGCGGCCAGGACCGCGGGGTCACCTTGGTCGGGTGTGAGGAGATCCCGCGCCCGGCCCTTGAGATGGAGCTCGGAGCCGAATCCACCCGGCCAGTACATGAGCATCGTCGAGGTCCGGCGGACCGAGCCCGGCCGCCGCGCCGGTGGGGTTTCGACCGGGTCGGCCGGAGCCGGGGCCAGGACCGTCACCGGAGAACCCGCTGTTCGCAAATCATGTTTTCAGAGTAGTGATCGAGTTGGATCCACTGCACTTCGGCAGCTGAGACGCCAAGTCCCTGTGGGATTCGATCGGTCCCCACAATTCTCAGCGGGTTCTTACGTCGCTCTGTCAGTTTCCTGACATTTGGAGCCGATAGTGAGAGGGATGCACGTACACAAGGGCAGGGCGATAGCGGCCGGGCTCCTGTGTGCCATCGCGGCCACGGTTGCGGTCTGGAGTGGACCACTGTTCGCGGCGACGAGCGCGCTCCACGGCAGTGGGCAGGCCCAGGCGCACAGCCACACCGTTCGCTGACGGCCTACTGGATCGAGGACGCCGTCCAGGTCTGGCCGCTGTCACTCGAGGTGTAGGCGAGCGCGCCGGCAGAATTGCTCGCCGCCACGATGCAGGTGCCGTTGCCGGTGCAGGTGAAGCCGAGAACGGGCACGCTCGCGTCCAAGAGGAGCGACACCGAGTTGGTTGGGTGGAACACGGTCCCGAACGTCGCACCCGCGTTGGAGGTCACCGAACCGAGGATCGAGACCAGCCCGTTCGTCGCATCGGGGCCGACAGTCATGCACTGCGTTGTGTTCCAGCACGAGATGGCCTGGAACGTTCCACTCGCGGTGGCCGGCAGGTTTGCACTGGCGTTCGACCAGGTGGAGCCGCTGTCGGTCGACCGGGCGAGTTGTCCTTGCTCAGTGGGATCGTCGTGGCTGCTCGGCCCGACAGCCAGGCAGTTCACCCCGTCGGTGGTGCAACTCGTCGAGAACAACGGGAGGTTGCCGGTGAGCTTTGAGGTCCAGTGGGCGCCTCCATCGGTGCTGATGGACTGATTCTCCCCGGCGGCGACGCACATCGACGCATTGCAGTCGACGTTGACGGCGGGGGCCGGGGCCACCACGCTGTTGCTCCACGTCGTGCCACCATTCGTGGAGAAGACGGCGCCGGACTGGCCGGGACCGCCACCCACGGCGGCGCAGTCAGCGTCGTTCTCGCACGCGACCGATTGGAGGGTGTTGGCGGGCGTGGTGGTCAAAGACCACGTCACACCGCCATCGTCCGAGACCAATGCGCCAGTTCCCGAACTCGCGTTCGCCGCTCCGACGGTCACGCAATGGACTGAGCTGTTGCAGTCGACGCCGAACATTTCGCGCGCATTCGTGGGAACGGTGTCGAGCGCAAAGGACGATCCGCCATCCGTCGACCGCTCGATGAGTGCACTGCCGCTGCTCGTGCCGCCGACCGCGACGCACACCGTGGTCGTCGCGCAGGAGACGGCATTGAAGTGACCGCCCACAGAAGGCGACGGCGGCGGCGACGGGATCGTCACCGGGAACGAGACGGTCGCGGCGCCGACGACCAAGGCGATCGAGAAGGCGTCGCCGCCGACGAAGGTCAGGTTGTTGGCGGCGTCACCGAAGGCCTGGTAGGTCGGCAGCGCCGAGAGGCCGGTCGCTGCGAACAGCCAGTAGCCGCCGTTGTCGGGCGTCGTAGCCAGGGCACTCCATCCGGTGGAGCCAGGTCCGGCCGCCGACCCGAAGAACGGCGCGTCGCCGTAGTCGAAGACGCCGCCATCGATGGCCACGAGCCGGTAGCCGCCAAAGTCCGGCGTGCCGGTCATGAAACGCATCGGCGCGTTCAGCGGCTGGCCACCCATGGAGCCGAAGAAGGGCGCGTTGAAGGCGAACACTCCACCGTCGGAGGCCACGAGCCAATAGCCGCCGGTCGCCCCGTCGGCGGCCATGCCGACGACGGGCTTGTTCAGCTTCATGCCCCCGGTCGAGCCGTAGAACCGCGCGTCGCCGTAACTGAAGATGCCGCCGTCGGAGCCGACGAGCCAGTACCCGCCTCCATCCGGTGTGCTCGCCATGCCGAGGATGGGCGCGTTGAGGTGCAGGCTGCCGGTAGACCCGTAGAACTGGGCCTGGCCGAAGGCGAAAACGCCGCCGTCGCTGCCGAGCAGCCAATAGCCATTGCCGTTTGGCAGCGCGGCCGAGCCGATGATCGGCCCGTTGAGCTTCGCCCCAGCCAGGGATCCCTGAGCGATGGAGGACGCACACGTCTCGCCCTTGGGCGCGAGCACCGAAATGGATCCGTCGAGGCGGGCGACGAGCACGCCGGTGCAGGTCGTCGTCGTGTCGGCGGGATGTGCGGCGGGCGCGGCGGGCACCGCGGCCGCAGACGGGTTGCCCGCGGAAGCCAACCCACCGAGCAGGACCGTCCCGACCACCACCCCGATGGCAGCCATTGTCGCCGTCAAACGACTCCGCATGGGACCTCCGCTCCAATCCGTCGCCGTTACGCCCCGCCCTCGATCTGAGGTACCAGCGGCAAACGATACCCATGGTGGTAGCGGCCATGGCCATCGGCGCAGGCCTCGAGCGATTTGTCCGAGCGACGACCGACGAGAAGAGTGTGCCGCATGAGCCCTGCCCAAGAGTCCTCGTCCGAGCCGGTCCTGGTGAAGGAGCGGAGAGGCGCCGTGTCGATCCTGCGCCTGAACCGCCCCGAGGCACGCAACTCCCTCAACCCCGAGCTCCTCACCGAGGTCGGCCTCGGCATGGTCGAGGCCGAGGCAGACCCTGACGTCCGGGCCGTCGTCCTGACGGGCACGGGGGAGAGGGCGTTCTGCGCCGGCATGGACCTGCGCGCCTTCGCCGAGGGAGGCTCGGTCGGCGGGTCGAAAGGGGGGATGCAGGGGTTCGTCCGCTTTACCCAGGGCGAGATCGGCGTGCCGATCGTCGGCGCCGCCAACGCCACCGCGGTGGCAGGGGGATTCGAGCTGTTGCTTGGGTGTGACGTGGTCGTTGCCTCGGAGGCGGCGTCGTTCGGATTGCCCGAGGTCAAGCGGGGGCTCTTCGCCGCTGGGGGTGGGGTGTTCGTGAGCACGCGTATTCCGCTTGCGGTGGCCTTGGAGCTGACGTTGACGGGCGACCTGATCGACGCGGGACGGGCTCAGGCGCTCGGATTGATCAATCAGGTCGTGCCGGCGGACGAGGTCCTCGACGCGGCGGTCGCGCTGGCCGATCGCATCGCGCGGAACGGCCCGCTCGCGCTCCAGGCGACGAAGGAGCTCGTGCGTACCGCGTCCACGAATTTGGAGAAGGCGCGTGCGCTGGCGGCCGAGTGGCAACCCAAGGTGTTCGGGAGCGAGGACGCGAAGGAAGGGGCGACGGCGTTCATCGAGAAACGCGACCCCGTGTGGAAGGGGCGCTGACTACGCGATAACGGCGGTAATCGAACGAGGCCCCCAATTCGCGGCCCCTCTTTCTGGCCCCCGTGGCGTGACGTTGGGGGTTTTCGTCCGGGTGGCGTTGCGCTCACACGGCTATGACACAAGAAGTTCAGGTTGTTGTCGCCGGGAATTATTGAACAGAAAGTGAAGATATTTTGCCCGAGATCCTTGTTTGGGTGAGCTGGCGGTGTTACGAAGACGACCTACAGATGAAGTCATCCTGGCGCGGCGGTTGGGGCGTCGGCTAGGGCTACAGGGAATTTTTGGCGAACCGGGAGGCCTCGTCCATGCATTTTCATCGTCGAACCACGTCTTCGCGTGCGGGTAGGAGCAGGATCGCATCTGTCGGAGTCAGCCTGATCAGCGGGCTCGCCTTGGTAGCCGGGGTGACCGTGAGCTCCGTGAGTCTCGCGTCCTCCGCGGGCGCAGCCTCTAAACCTCATGCGCAGACAAGCCACCAGACTCCGTCGACGACGCAGCCACCGGCGACGCCGCCACAACCCACGGGCCACGTTGCCAAGTCGCACCCGGCGTTCCTCCTTGCGCCGAACTTCGTTGCGTTCACGTCGGTGCACCAGACCTTCACCGTCAACAACAACGGGGACACCAGTAGCCCCGATCCCGCCAACTGCGCGGCGGACAACGCCAATACGTGCACCTTGCGTGATGCCGTGACCGCGGCCAACGCGGACACCGGTAACACGGACGGCATCACGGTGCCCTCGGGCATGACTGTGACGCTCACCGACGGGTTCATCCAGCCGTCCAATTCGATGCTCATCGAAGGCGCCGGCGCGACTGTGGACGGCGGTGGGGCGCAAATCTTCTACGAGAACGCGGCCACGGCCGCGGTCCAGATTTCGGGCCTCACTCTCACCAACGGGAGTGCGACCGACGGCGGCGCCTTCGAACTGTTTAACGGTGCTCTGTCGGTCGACTCGGCGACATTCACCTCGAACACCGCAACCGCGGACGGCGGGGCCATCTACGCCTACAACGGTCAACTCTGGATCGACAACTCGACCTTCACGTCCAACACGGCCGAGGACAACGCGGGTGGGGGTCTCTACATCGACGAGTACACCACGGCGTTCGTCGAGAATTCGACGTTCGGCGGGACGAGCGGGTCCGGCAACACCGCGGAATACGGGGCGGGTATCGACAACTCCTACGGCTCGCTGATCCTGAACGACAGCAACCTCAGCTACAACACGTCGGGCACATCGACCTACGGTTACGGCGTCGGGCTCTACAACGACAACGTGACCCAGGGCACGGGCGACGTCTTCGACAACAACAGCGCCACCGCTGGTGGTGAAGGAACCGGCGTCGCCAACGACGGGCAACTGTCGCTGTCCGATTCGAACATCGACAACAACTCAACGACCGGCGGCGGCTTGGACGGCGGCGGACTCTACGACGACGGGTACCTCGGTGACTACACGAACGTCACCGTCAACGGCTCGAGCAACGCTCCCGCCGGAGGGGATGTCAACGGCGGTGCCGCCGAGCTCGACGGCGACGTCATCAACTGGCAAGGCGGATCGATCAACGGTACGACGAACGGCACGGACGCCTCGAGCCCCTACGTCGAAGGTGGTGCGATCTACGAGGACAGCTACGACACGACCGTGAGCGGGGTGACGATCTCCAACACCACCAACAACTCGGCTCCCAATGAGTACGTGGAGGGTGGAGCCGTCGCCGGAGACGGAGGCAGTGCAACCTTTGCGAACCTGACCGTGACCAACACCTCGAACACCGGCTACGACGTCTATGGCGGGGCCTTCTACCTCGATGACTCCTCCACCAACATCACGGTACAGGGCGTCTCGATCAGCGGCACCACGAACCACGCGACGGACACGTCGGGCGGCTACCTCGAAGGCGGCGTCATCGACAACTACGGCAACTTGAGCTTCAACAACTCGACCGCCCAAGGGACGTCCAACACCGCGGACGTGTCGACCACGCCCACACCGACGACCAACTCCTCGGAGATCGAGGGTGGCAACATCTACACGGACTACGTCCTCCAGATGAACTCCTCCTCGTTCGCCAACACCACCGATTCGGCCACCGGTGGCGCGGGTGAGGTCTACGGAGGTGCTATCTACAACGAGGATTGGGTCGGCATCACAAACGTGAACATGACTGGCTACACCGTTTTTGCGGACTACTACGTCGAGGGCGGGCTCCTCGACAACTCCGACAACAGTTTCCTACATGCGGAGAACTTCACCGCCGGCGGTGGGACCGTCGACGTACCCGGTAGCACGGTCGAGACGGCCTCAGTCGACGGGTCGATCCTCTATAACGGCTTGACGGTGAACCTGGTCAACGCCACGTTGGACGACGTCACGACGACAGTGGCCGGGAGTGGCAGCTACGCCTACGGCCTCGAGTTCGCAACGAGCGGGGGCCAGCAGCTCACGAACACGACCATCGCCAACAACGCCATGTCGGGGCCGACGGGGAGCACATACCTGGTCTATGTTCCGTCGGACGACACCGTATCCATGCTGAACACGATCGTTTCCTCGACCACGCCCACGCTGAACTGCGGGTTCGGAAGCGCTGGACAGATCGTCTCGCAGGGCTACAACCTCGACAGCGGGAGCAGCTGCAACCTGAACCAGCCCGGCGACATTTCGAACGCCGACCCGATGGTGCAGCCGCTCGCAAACAACGGCGGCCAGGTCCTGACGGGCGCGTTGGCGGGTGGCAGCCCGGCCGTCGACGCCGGGACGAACCACGGCTGCCCGAACACCGACGCCCGTGGCGTGCCCCGTCCGCAGGGTGCGACCTGTGACATCGGTGCCTACGAGTACGTGCACCAGGGCTACTGGATGACCGCGTCCGACGGGGGCATCTTCTCCTTCGGCAACGCGCAGTTCTACGGCTCGATGGGCGGCAAGCCGCTGAACAAGCCGGTCGTGGGCATGGGGGCGACCTCCGACGGGCTCGGCTACTGGGAGGTGGCTTCCGACGGCGGGATCTTCGCCTTCGGCGACGCCAACTTCTACGGCTCCATGGGCGGGAAGCCGCTCAACGCCCCCATGGTGGGCATCACCGGGACTGCCGACAAGGCCGGCTACTGGGAGGTGGCCTCCGACGGCGGGATCTTCGCCTTCGGCGACGCCGGCTTCTACGGCTCCATGGGCGGGAAGCCGCTCAACAAGCCGATCGTCGGCATCGCGGCCACGCCCGATGGCAAGGGTTACTGGGAGGTGGCGTCGGACGGCGGCATCTTCAGCTTCGGTGACGCCGGCTTCTACGGCTCGACCGGTGCGATCAAGCTGAACAAGCCAATGGTGGGCATGACGTCCACGCCGAGCGGCGGCGGCTACTGGCTTGTCGCCTCCGACGGCGGGATCTTCAACTATGGCAACGCCGGCTTCTACGGCTCGACTGGTGCGATCAAGCTGAACAAGCCGGTGGTGGGCATGGGCGACACCCCTTCGGGTAACGGGTACTTCCTGTTCGCCTCCGACGGCGGCGTGTTCACCTACGGAGACGGAATCTTCCAGGGCTCGATGGGCGGCACGCACCTCAACCAGCCGGTCGTCGGCGGGGCTACCACCGGCGTCATGCCGAGCGCGGGCGCACTGTAGGACACCAGCTCGTTCACCGGCCGCCTCGGCCCCTCTATGAGGGCTGAGGCGGCCGGTGCGCGTGCGCCCCCAGCGCGACGGTCGGGCGGGAAGGCGGGGCCGTTGGCGTCAGCCGCTCTTCTGCGAATCAGAGGCTGACTCGGGTTCGAGCGGTACCGAGACCCGGGCCACGATCACATCCTCTCGACTGCGCAGCGCCGAGGTCAGCACGATGTCGAGCTGGTTGTGCAGGAGCCGGTAGCGGTATTTGTCGGGGCGGATCACCGGGATCAACACGACGATCTGGTCGTCGGGGTGGTCACCGCGTACCCGGTCGATGAAGGTGACGACCGGCTCCACCACCGACGCGTAGTCGGTGTGCAGGACCTTGAGCGGCACACCGGGGTCCCACTTCCTCCAGTCATGGCGGAGGCTGTCCACCCAGCTGACGGCGTCGTCCCCGCTGCGCAGCACGACGGTCACTGCGATCACCTCCTGACCGAGCGACTTCGCCTCGGTCAGGGCGTGCTCGGTCAGCCGTGAGATCCGGTTCACCGGCACGATCACGAAGGTCCGCTTGGTCTGGGGCTTCGGCGGGATCTGGTCGATGCCAAGCTCCGCGCCGACGCGCTGGTAGTAGGCGTGGATGCGGAGGAACAAGAAGATGAAGGCGGGGATGGCGAGCACCACCACCCACGCGCCCTCGGTGAACTTCGAGACGAGGAACACGATCGTCGCCACGGCGGTGATGCAGGCGCCGAGCCCGTTGATGGCGGCGCGGCGCTGCCAGCCCCGGGGCCGCGTGCGCGACCAGTGCACGACCAGCCCCGTTTGCGACAGCGTGAAGCCGATGAACACGCCGATGGCGAACAGCGGGATCAGGGTGTTCGTGTTCCCGTCGACGGCGACGAGGAGCGCCCCCGACAGGACGGCGAGTACCACGATCCCGTTGGCGAAGGTCTGACGGTCCCCCCGAATCGCAAACAGGTGTGGTAGGTAGTTATCCCGCGCCACCAGGCTGGCCAGGACGGGGAGCCCGCCGAAGCTGGTGTTGGCGGCCAGGGCAAGCACGATCGTGATCGTGATGGAGACGATGTAGTAGGCCCAGCTCCGGCCGACCGCCATGGCCATGATCTGGCTGAGGACGGTCTGGCCGGAGCGGGGTCCGATCTGCCAGCGCTTGGCCAGGATCGCCAGGCCGAGGAGCATGACCCCGAGGGTGAGGCCGAGGAGCATCTCGGTGCGCTTGGCCCGGACGGCCCGTGGCTCGCGGAAGAGGGGCACGCCGTTGGCGATCGCTTCGACGCCGGTGAGCGCGCTGCACCCGGCCGAGAAGGCCTTGAGGATCAGGAGGATCGTCACCGCCTTGAACCCCGTCGTGGGCAGCTGGCTCTTCCCCAGCTGGGCTTCATGCGTGCCGAGGGGGTGGATGAGGCCGATCGCGATGACGATCAAGAGGCCGAAGATGAACACCAGGGCCGGCAGGAGGAAGGCCCGGGCCGTCTCGCCCAGGCCGCGCAGGTTGAGCAGGGTGATCAGGGCGAGGATCCCGAGGCACAAGGGGATGGTCGCCCCGTTGAGGCTCGGGTAGGCCGACTGGAGTGCGGCCACGCCCGCCGCAATGGAGACGGCGACCGTCAGCGTGTAGTCGACCACCAGGGCGGCCGCGGCCAGCAGGCTGACTTTGCTCCCGAGGTTGGCTCGAGACACGGCGTAGGCGCCGCCGCCGGAGGGGTAGGCGTCGATCACCTGGCTGTAGGAGACGACCAGGATCGCCAGGAGGCCGACGATGGCGATCGTGATGGGCAGGATCAGGTGGAGGGAGCCGGCTCCAGCCACCGCAAGGACGAGCACGATCGCCTCGGGCCCGTAGGCGACGGAGGTGAGCGCGTCGAGGGAGAGCGCCGAAAGCCCCTCGACCGGGGTGATCCGGTCCTTTCCCCGGCCGCGGGACGAAAGGGGCTGGCCGACCAGCAGGTGGTAGAGCGCCTGCCCCCGACCGGCACCAGGCTGCGTTTCGGCCATGGGGCGCACTCTACGGGGCCGATCTCCGTGACCGAGGTTGGTTTAGCGTCACGCTGATGGAACTGTGGGAGCTCGTCGCCCGGGAGCGTTGTCGCGACACGCTGGCGCAGTACACGCACGCGGGAGATCGGTACGTGCTTGACGAGTTCGCGGGGGCGTTCAGCGAGGACGGTGTGCTCGAGATCAGAGGCCAGGATCCGCTGCGCGGCCGCACCGCGATCGTGGAGCGGTTTGGTGGGTCGGCCGGCGCACAAGAAGCGCAAGACACGGCGTCAGTGGCGCGTGAAGCGGGAACTTCGAGACGGATCGTCCGCCATAACGTCACCAACGTTCGATTCGAGACCGTGACGCCGACAGAAGTGACCGTCGCCAGTTATTTCACGGTCTTCACCGAGATCGGGCTCGATCACATGGGGCGTTACCGCGACCGTCTGGTCCCCGTAGGCGACGGCTGGCTCATTGCGCACCGATTCGTGTCCACCGATTGGCGTGCGCCCGATTCGGTATTCCGATGACTGCAGGGGCCGCTCGTTAGGCTCGGCCGGTCAACGTCGGGGTGGAGGTCGTAATGGTCAGGTCACGAATGGCACGCGCCATACTCCCGGTGGTGCTGCCGCTTGGCCTCGCCGCCGGCGTGCTCCTCGGCACCGTCGGAGTCTTGTCGGCCTCGGCAGCGGCCTCGGCCTCGGCCTCGGCAGCGACATCGACGAACCCGGCGGGCACCCACGTCGTCGACGGCGACACGGTCGCGGTCGTGCGCCACCTCAGCGCGACTTCCTTCGCCACCCCCGGCCCGCTCGGGGTCGGCGAGACGACGCTGACGCTGCCGACCGACGGCGCGCCGGTCGAGGTCTGGTACCCCGCCACAAAGGCGAGCGTGGCCGGCATACCCATCGCCAACTACGACGTGAGCGAGTGGCTGCCACCCGCGCTGAAGAAGCTGATCCCGGCCGGCTTCAGCGTGACCTATCCGAGCGGCGGCGTGCGCGGCGTCGCCGTCGCACCGGGCCGCTACCCGCTCGTCGTCTTCAGCCACGGCTACGCCGGCTTCCGCGACCAGTCGACGTTCCTGACCGCGTTCCTCGCCTCGTGGGGCTTCGTGGTGGCCGCGCCGGACCACTACAGCCGCGACCTGACCGAGGTCCTGGGCGGCCCGACCGGTGCCACCACCAAGACGACCGACGTCGACGACCTCAAGGCGACCATCGCGCTGATGAGCCACGAGAACGCCACCGGTTCGAGCCCCTTCCACGGCCACGTCGACGCCACGCGGGTCGGCGCGGTCGGGCACTCGTCCGGTGGCTCCGCGGTCGAGGCGCTCGCCGCCAGCGACCCGAAGGTCGACACGTTTATCGGCCTGGCCGGTGCGACGGTAGGCGCCTTCGGCCAGGCCAAGCAGGGGGCCGCCAGCAAGGTGCCCCACCAGCCCGGCCTCCTCATGTCCGGGACGGCCGACACGGTCGTGCCCGACGCGGGGATGATCGCCGCCTACGGCCACCTGGACACGCCCAAGCGGCTCATCCTCGTCAAGGGCGCCGGTCACCTCGTCTTCGCCGACATCTGCGAAGTCGGCTCCGGCCAGGGCGGCCTCCTCGCCATCGCCCAGGCCCTCAAGGTCCCGATCCCGGCATCCCTCAAGCCGCTGGCCACCGACGGCTGCATGGCGCCCGACCTGCCGCCTCCGCAAGGCTGGCCGCTGATCCGCCAGGCCGTCACCGCCCAATTGCGCCACGTCTTCGGCTTCGACACTTCCGCCGCCGGGCTCAGCGGGCTGGCCGCCGCCTACCCGAACCTGGTGGCGGCGGACCGCGCTAAGTCCTGAGGCCCCGAGCCCGCACGCCCCTCCGACGTCGGCTCAGTTGATCAGGGGGTCCCGCGGCAGGCCCAGGATGCGTTCGCCGATCTGGTTGCGCTTGATCTCCGACGTCCCACCCGCGATCGACATGCCGCGGTGCATCAGCACCGTCCACGAGGTCATGAGCCCAGCCCCCTCGGCGTAGGCCGAGTCGGGCCCGCCCAGCGCGACGAGGATCGCCGAGGCCTCGTGGCCCTGCTCGGACAGCACGAGCTTGGCCACGTTGCCTTCTGGCCCCGGCCCGCCCCCGACCACCGCCCGGTGGGCGCTGCGCATGTTCAGTACGGCCAGCGCCTCGGTCACCGCCACGTAGCGGCCGATGCGCGCGGCCCCGCCGGGCAGGCGCTCGGGGTGGGCGTCGAACGGCCCGACCAACGCGTCGGCCTGCATGCCGCCGCCACCCTGCCCGCCGCCAATCGAGACACTCTCGTTGCCCAGCGTCGCCCGGGCCACGGTCCATCCTCCGTTGACCGGACCGATCACGTCGTCGTCGGGGACGAACACGTCGTTGAAGAAGACCTCGTTGAATTCGGACTGCCCGGTCGTCATGCGCAGCGGGCGCACCTCGACGCCCTCGGCGTGCATGTCGATCACCATCGTGGTGATGCCCTTGTGCTTGGGGGCCTCGGGGTCGGTGCGGATGGTGGCCAGGCCGAACGACGAGTAGTGCGCGCCGCTCGTCCACACTTTCTGCCCGTTGACCAGCCAGCCGCCGTCGACCCGGGTGCCTCGGGTCTTGACCCCGGCGGCGTCGCTCCCGGCGTCTGGTTCGCTGAAGAGCTGGCACCAGATGACCTCCTGGCGCAGCGCCGGCAGCACCCAGCGCGCCACTTGGTCCTCGGTCGCGTGCTGAATCAACGTCAGGATCACCCACCCGGTGATCGAGTATTGCGGCCGCGTCACGCCGGCGGCCTTGAACTCCTGCTCAATCACGAGCTGCTCCACCGCGCCGGCGCCGCGCCCCCATGGCGTGGGCCAGTGCGGCATCACGTACCCCGTCTCGATCAGGGCCTCGCGCCGCGCCGCGTCGTCCATCCCCTTCACCCGCGCCGCGAACGCGCGCACCTCGTCACGCATCGGCTCGGCCTCGGGCGGCAGGTCGATGGTGCGTACCCGCCGCGTCCCGCTCCGCACCAAGTCCGTGATGTCCCGCGCCGCCGCCTCGGCGTCGACGACGCCCTCGAGTGCGGTGGCCCGGCGGAGATACAGGTGGGCGTCGTGCTCCCACGTCATGGCGATCCCGCCGTGCACCTGGGTGTTGAGCTGCGCGCACTCGTCGCCCGCCGCCAGCGCGAGCGTCGCGGCGACGGCCGCGGCGTACGACAGCTGGTCCCCGCCCTCGCTCGCCGCCCGCGCCGCATCCCACACGGCGGCCGTGGCGAGCTCGGAGGCCACGGCCATGTTGGCGCAGTGGTGCTTGACGGCCTGGAACATGGCGATGGGCCGCCCGAACTGCAGGCGCACCTTGGCGTAGGCCGCCGCCTGCTCGGTGCACTCGGTGGCGATGCCAGCGGCCTCGGCGGCCACCAGCACGCGCCCGAGGTCGACCAGCGTGCGCGCCCCGCCTGCGATCACCTCGACCGGTGCGTCCTGCAGCGTGACCCGCGCCGTGCGCCGCGTCGGGTCGAGGTTGGCCGGCACCTCCACCGTGACCCCGCTCGCCGACGCGTCGACGACCACTGCGTCATCGCCCGCCGTGATCACGAGCACGTTGGCCAGGCCGCCGCCCAAGACCGCCGGCGCCGTTCCGGCGGCCGTGCCCCCCGACACCGTGATGTCCGACGCGAACCCGACGCCGCCGCAGACCGAGCCGTCGGCGAGTCCCGGCAGCAACCGCGCCTTCAGCTCGGAAGACCCCAACGCGTCGATGACCGCGCTCCCAATCACCGTCGGCACGAATGGCCCCGGCGTCAGCGCCCGGCCGAGCTCCTCGACCACCACGACCAGTTCGGACACCCCGTACCCCGAGCCCCCGACCGACTCGGGCAGGTGCAGGCCCAGCCAGCCCAGTTCCGCGAGGTCGCTCCAAAAGGGCGGCAGCGGCTCCGTTTCGGCCTCGAGCAGGGCCCGGGCCGCGTCCCGGGAGTTGTGCTTGGCGAGGAAGTCGGAGGCCGTTTGGCCCAGAGTGCGGTGGTCCTCGGTGATGGCGATCGGCATGGCCAGACAGTAGGCCCGGGCCTGCTCAGGGGGCCAAAGCCGACCCCGCCGACCACGTTCCAGCCGCATACGCGAATTTGTGCTCGTTTCGACCGAACTGCGCACAGAGGTCTGCTCGCTTTCGCCAAACGAGCATGACGCTCTTCTCGTTTCGCGCGAACCGAGCAGGTTCGGACGTATGCGGTCGGAGGTTCAGCGGGACGGGCCCGGCCAGCCGCCGTTCTCAGCGCCCCGCGGGGTGCTCCCACTGCGCCTGCTGCAGCTCCTTCAGATCACGCGGTTCCCGACCCTCCGCAGCCGCCAACTCGGCCTCGTGACGCAGAACGGCCTCGGCGACATCCGACAGAGCCCCCGGTAAAAGCAAATGCTCCTGATACAACGTGGCCCCCAACAAGCCGTGCGGGTCCCGCAGCGAGCCGTGGTAGCAGCCCCGCGCGCTGCGTGCCTTGATCGGCCGCAGGTCGACCAGCACCCAGTCGTCGGCGCGGATGTGCTCCTGGAACCACATGGAATGGTCGATGGATGGCCCGCCCCGGCCCACCAGTGACGTCGGCTGCTGGCCGAACCCGGTGCCGATGTCCGACAGGTAGACCAGCCCGGCTCGATGCATCAGCACGTCGTCTCCGAGCGGGGTGAGCGAGCGCACCCACGCGCAGTCGGTGAAGACGCCCTTCAAGAAGTCGGTCGGCGTCACCTCGCGCACCTCGAGCAGTGGGTTCCACCCGCCTCGGTGCGTCGCAGCCGGCTCGGGTACCTCGCGCCGTGGTGCGTCGTCGAACACGCCGTCACCGTTCGTCTCTTCGATTTCGATGTGGAACGACGTGACCATGGAGAAGATCACCTCGCCCTCTTGCACCGCGTTCACGTGGCGGGCCGAGAAGGAACGCCCGTCGCGGTCGCGGTCGACCTCGAGGATGACGGGCAGGTCGCTCCGCCCCGCCCGCAGGAAGTAGCCGTGCAGCGAGTGCGGGAGGCGGTCTTCCTCGACGGTTGCTGCGGCGGCGATGAGGCACTGCGCTGCCACCTGTCCGCCGTAGAGCGTCTGGCGCGGCCCGTAGTTCGCGTTCCGAGCCCGGAACAAGTCGCGGTCGACCCGCTCGAGCGTCAGCAGCGACCCCAGGTCGTTGGCCAGCTCGAGCCCGTTCACCCCATCACCCTGTCACGCTCACGCTCACGCTCACGCGGGCGCCCGTGCGGCCCGCAGCGCCCGAACCCAGTTCGCCCACGTCTCGATCCGCGCCCAGAACTCCTCCCGCGTGCCCGCAAAGTTGTGCATGTGCGCCATCTTCGGGCATACGAACAGGTCGACGCTCGATGACGACGCATACGCCCGCACCTCGCCCCGCGGGTCTACCACCACGTCGCGCGCGCCCATCGCCACGAGCACCGGCGCCGTAATGGCCGCCGCCTCCACCAGTACCGAGCCCGGGGCGAGGCACCACAGCACCAACGGGCTCGGGATCGTCGCCGACCCCCACGGCGGCAGATCACCCTTGCGGGCCGGGTAGTCCTCCATGTCGCGCGCCACCACGGCCCGATCGACGTCGTCGTAGTGGAACCCCCACGCCATGGCGTCGGTCCCGGGGCTCGCGGCCGGATCGAGCGCCGCCAGTGCCGGTGCATTCGTGATGACTCCCTCCGCCAGCGCCGCATCCCGCGGCATCCACGGCAACACGAGCGCCGGCGTGCCCGGCGCAGTCGGCGGCAGCGTGCCGAGCACCCCGTACCCGAGCACGCCCACGCCGTCGTAGCTGTGCCAGCGCCCCTGCTGCACCACCGTCAACGACCCGCCCATCGACTGGCCGATGCCGATCTTCAGCGGGTGCTCGACCTTGCCGAGCCCGTCGATCAGGGTGCCGGCCGCCAGCTTCTGCAGCACGTCGGCTTCAGCGGCCTCACTCGCTGACACCACCGGAGCGAAACCCAGTGCGTCGGGTCCGTGCTGGGAGCTGTCGCCCACGCCGAGATGGTCGACCGACACGAAGATCCATCCGCGCGCGGCATGCCAATCGGCCTGCGCGCCGACGCCGTGCGCCGGACCGGGCAGGTCGGTGGTGTAGTAGCCCCGCGAGTACCCGGCGCCGGGCTTGGCGAAGCACACCACCGGGTCGTCCCCGTCCGATCCCGCACCCACCCCGTCGACGTCGTCGGGCACGGTGATGGTCAGCGCGACGTGTGCCGGCTCACCGAGGCCGGCCGCCTCGGTGACGTCAATGTCGAGATCGATCGACCGCACCCCCGCTCTACTTCGGAGCGAAGCGCTGCCCGCCGTCGAGGCGGATGCACAGGCCGTTCAGCATCGGGTTCTCCACGATCGCCAGGGCGAGCTTGCCGTACTCCTCGGGGCGCCCCATCCGCTTCGGGAACGCCGCGTCCTTGGTGAGGACCGAAGCGAACTCGTCGGGGATGCCCTCGGTCAGCCCCGTGCTGAAGAGGCTGGGCGCGATGGCGACGCTGCGGATGCCCAGGCTGCCTAGGTCCCTCGCCATCGTCAGCATCATCCCCGCAATGCCAGCCTTGGCCGCCGTGTAGGCGACCTGGCCGATCTGGCCCTCGAACGCGGCGATCGAGGCGGTATCGATGATGACGCCGCGCTCGCCGTCTTCCGGCTCGTTCGTCGACATGTGCCACGCCTGCAGCCGGTTCAGGTTGAACGTGCCGATGAGGTTCAGCTCGATCATGCGCCGGAAATCCGCCAGGGGATGTGGCCCGTCCTTGGACAGCGTCCGGATGCCGACGCCGCCGCCGGCGGTGTTGATCGCGATGTGCAG
>DASZLL010000071.1:0-52077 GCA_035552395.1 Acidimicrobiales bacterium | reverse complement strand
TGTACCGACCAAGTTTGGCGGCCACGTCGTAGAAGGTACGCACCGTCTCGTGCACGATCTGCCGGACCGGGAGGACCTCAGAGATACGCCCGGCTCCTTGGCCGCCGAACGCAAAGCCGGCGTCGAGGTCCCCCTCGTAATAGAGCTTGAGGACGCCCTCCATGCCGACGGTCCGACCCATGACGACCGAGGGCTGCTGCTCCAGGGCTTCGCTGAAAGGAGTCCGCATGACCCGGTACGCCGGGCTCGAGTGTGCACTGAGCACGACGGTGTCCGTGGCGTCCGCCTCGGTGACCAGTCGCTTGTAGTTGTCGTGCACCGGTGACTCAGCAGCGCTGACCATACGCGTCCCCATCTGGACTCCCTCGGCTCCCAAGGCGAAGGCGGCAGCCATCGAAATGCCATCGACGATCCCGCCCGCTGCGATGACAGGGAGGTCGAACATCCCGCAGATCTGGGGTAGCAAGACCATGGACGAGACGGGCCTCGTGCTCTTGAAACCGGCTCCTTCACCTCCTTCGACCACCAGGCCATCGACACCGGCGTCGATTGCCTTCCGCGCCGCACGCAACGACGGCACGACGTGGAACACGGTGATCCCGGCGTCGTGAAGTTCCCGCGTATAACGGTGTGGGTCCCCCGCCGACGTGGTCACGAACCGGACGCCTTGTCCCGCAACAAACTCGACGATATGGGGATCGGCCACCAGCATCTGGGCGATGTTGACGCCCCATGGCTTGTTGGTCAGATCGCGCATCGCCGCCATTTCCTCTCGGACTTCGTCAAGCCGTCCAGAGGACGTCTCGATGATCCCGAGGCCGCCGGCATTCGAGACGGCCGACGCCAACTGGGCGCGCGCAATGAATCCCATGGGCGCCTGGAGCAGCGGGTAGTCGACCCCGAGGAGGTCAGTCACGCGCGTGTGCAGAGGCGGCGGCTGTGGGGAGTGCTCGGGCCCGCTCACGATCTTGTGCTCCGACGGTGCGATCGTGCCAACGTACTCCCCGATTCCTCAGATACTCACTGCGTCGCGGTGTAATTCACCTTCGGCTGATACGACCGGCACGGTTCGTTCCGCAAGCTGGGGCAAGGTGGCAACGGTGTCGGCACCGTCACACCCGGCACCACGGGCAGCACCAGACTCGAAGGCATGGCTCCGGAGTAGGCGATGCTCACGTTCCCGGTGCCGGACGGCTGAGTCTGACTGAACGACCACACGGGCTGCGTCCCATTCGGAGCTGAGATCGTGACGCGGATTCGAGATCCGGCCCGGTAGACGTGCCCCTCGTCGTAGAGCGGGATCACCACCTTCGCGAACTGGTTGGCCGGCATGGGTGCTGCGTCGGCTGAGGCCAGGGTCGGGACCGGGTCGACGGGTGTGCTCGCCGCCGCGAGGACGTCGGACGCGCTCGACGAGAGCGCGCGGTCACTGGCCCGCAGCCAGCCATTCTGGACGAAGGTCTCGTTGCCGTCCGGCCGCACCTCGCTGATGGTCGCTTGCAAATCGACGTCAGGGGTCGACGATCGCACCCACAGGTCAACGGCGCCCCCGCCGATCACCGAGGTCGAGATTGGAAGCGGCGACGTGAGATAGGAGACCGCGGTACCCGGCGGATTCTGCTCCCAGTCCCATTGCCAGGCTGAGGCGTTGCTCCACAGGCCGCCGCCGCCGGTGTTGGCCCCGTAGTCCGTGAGGGGTAGGGCGCTCGCGTTCGACGTGTACCAGTCGATGCCCTGATTCGCCGGGGGCTGGTCGGCGAGCGTCCCGTTTGGTCCCATGTACCAGGTGGTCTGCGCAGTGGACGGTACCGGGTAGCTGGAGAACGACTGCTCGAAGCCTGCATAGGGGTCGCCCGGGCTGGACAGGGGTCCGGTCAGCGTCCCGGCGCCGTTGTCGAAGAGCACGCGGACCTCGGGCAGCTTTTCGAAAGCCGCCCGCGCAGCCTTGTACGTCGGGATCAGCTGCATCGGGTCGGGCGGCAGCTCAACCAGGTCGGTTTTCGGCAGACCCATTGCCATCTGGTAGATGATCGGCCCCAGAGCGTGGATGGCCAGCGAGTCATCGAGCGGCGCCCGGTGAGCGACGTAGAGCTCGAGGAAGTCGTACCAGCGGTCGAACGTGGCGGGGTCGACTGAGTCGACGTGCGCGCCATTTGTAAAGGTGAACCACTTCTCGTCGGTCCCGGTGAAGTGTGGGACCAGATCGGGGCATTGCCCGCCCGTCTGTTCGTCCTCCCATTGGCAGGCCAAGAACACCGGCACATTGACCTTGTTGACGAATGTGACTGGGTCGAGCGGATCGGCGACCACCGGGTTGTACGACGAGTTGGCCGCGATCTTGGCGTTGAGGTTCGCTGCCTCGCCATGGAGCACCTGGTTCGCCGCACACGTCGCATCGCCGTTCTGGATGCGCTGGTAGGCCCAGGACTGCCCGCTGTTGGGTCCGGCCGGCTCCGCGTTCTGCTGACGCTCCTGCGCCCAGCCCGTGGCAAAGCCCGTGTTGAGGATGCCGCCCGGGTACAGGGTGGAGGCCGTCGCATCGATCGTCGAGAGCGGCGAGATCGCCTCGAGGTCTGGGGGGTCGAGCTGCGCAGTGAAGAGCTGGCTGATCGCGCCGTAGGAGATGCCGATCATCCCGACTTTGTGGCCGAGTACCCAAGGTTGGTGCGCGATCGTCTCGATCACGTCGTACCCATCGAGGTTCTGTAGCGGTTCGAAGTAGTCGAAGGCGCCTCCCGAACACCCAGTCCCCCGCATGTTCACGTCCACCACGGCGAAACCCATGAGGTTGGCGAGAATTGCGATGCCATTGTCCGGCCCTGCAGGGTCGGCGTACCCGTAGCCCGAGTACTCGATCACGGTGGGGAACGGCGCGACCACATCGGGACCGGTCGGCAGCGGAACGTTGGGCGGTAGCCCGGGCAGGCCGGCCGGGTGCGTCGGAAGATGCACGTCGATGGCGAGCCTGGTGCCGTCCCTCGTCGTCAGATAGCCGTACCCGCTGTCGGGGATCGACTGGTCATATATGTCCGGATCCCAGGGCGCCGCTTGGTCGGTGGAGACGGTGAGCGGCCCCGATTCCTGACCGTCCGAATCGAGACGCACGCGGTAGCCGCTGTCGGCCCACACTTTGCGAAACAGCAGGCCGCCGAGCGAGTCGGCGCGCAGTGTGTAAAGGGCTTTCCCTGTCGGTCCGAGCAGCGTTGCCTTGGCCAGCGGCGTGAGCCCCGTCACGTAGACCTGTTCGGCACTGCCGACGGCGGTGAATTGGGGTAGCGACGCTTCCGTCTGGATCGCCGGCAGCAAGGCCGCCACCAGCGAGCCGAAGAGGAGCGCTGCGATCGCGTGCGCTCTCCTCCGTACCGGTGATGACCACGTCGACATTCAGACCCCGCCCTTCTCCGAACGTCCCAACCGGTCCTTTCACAGACCTTAATGACCCAAGGATCCTTTTCGCATCCGACAGACCGGTCACCGCGGGGCGGGACCGACCGGGCGCCGGCCTCACAACCTGGGACAAGATGGCCGGAATGGGACCCGACGATCGGATCACAGGAGGCGCCAACGACGCCGCGGCGGCCGATGGAATCCAGCGGTTCTCCGGCCGGGTGGCCGTCGTCACCGGCTCCACCGCCGATCCGAGTATTGGCAGATCCAGTGCGTCCCGTTTGGCGAGAGAGGGCGCGTCGGTCGTCATAAACGGTCGCGACAAAGAGCGGGTCGCGTCGACGGAGGTGGCCTTGCGCGCCCAGGGGTTCGACGTCGTCGGGGTGGCGGGCTCCATGGACACCGAAGCAGCAGTGGCGATTCTCGTCGAGCAGGCTGTCGACGCGTTCGGCCGCATCGACATGGTCGTCAGCACGCTGGGGGGCGCTCCGTACCCGCTCTCTTTTGACACCATCACCGAGGCCCAGCTTCTCGACACGATCCGGCTGAACACCTGGCCAGCGGTTGCTCTGATCCGTGCTGCCATGGCGCTGGGCCTGGGCGAGCACGCCGGTTCGGTCGTGACCATTTCGAGCGGTTCGCCACACAAGACAACCTCGGCGATGGTGGCCTACGCGTCGGCAAAGGCCGCGCTCAACGCCATGACGCGGACAATCGCGGCCGATCTGGCCGGTCACGGGGTTCGGGTGAACGCCGTGAGTCCCGGTTTGGTGCGGACCACCGCGACGCGGCCCATGTGGGAAGCGGACGGGGGTGCGGCCGCCGGTGCGGCCCTCCCCCTCGGCCGCCTGACCGAAGCCGACGACATCGCCGCCGCGGTGTGTTTTCTGCTGTCCGATGAGGCACGACAGATCACCGGCATCACGCTGGACGTCGACGGCGGGAACCATCTCGGCCGGGGTTGGACGCCCATCCGCTAGCGGCGCGACGCCTTATGCCTACAAGGGCCACCGCGTCTTCAGTGCTTCGATGACTTCCGTCCCAATGCGTGCAATCTGCTTACGCACCCCTTCAGGCGACATTCCAGGGAGCTGCACCCGGAGGTTGAGCGCATCCGCTCCGACCACCGTCATCGTTGCGGCGAGTCGCTCCGCCATCTCGTCTGGCTCATCGGCCACGATCGTCTGGTCCGCAGCGAACGTGGTCACGTCCGCCGCGTAACTCTCATAGACAGCCCGCTGGCTCTCAACCAGTCCCGCTGGCATGCGACCCAGCCACACCCGGCGGATCAGGACTTTGGAACCCGTACCCCCGGCCTCCCCGAACGCGCGGGTCAGACGGGTGAGCCTCGGCGGAGCCGACATCCCTTCCATGAGGATGCCCGCTCCGCACCGAGCTGCGCGCACGGCGGCGGCAACCGAGACGGCCGCGCTGAGAACGGGCACCGGGGCTCGACTGCAGGCGCGCAGCGCTGGATCGCCCTCCAGATCACCCAGATCCTCACCGCGGAGCATGGCGACGATCCGGGGGAGCTCCGCTTTGAAGCGATCGACAGAATCGGCCTGGAGGACGCCCGCCGCCTCGAAGTCAAGTGGCAGTGCCCCCACGGCTACTCCCAGCCCGATCCGACCGCGATGACGAGCCTGGAGCCAGGCGACCTCCTCCGCAAGAAGCGCGGTCGACCGCAGTGGAAGCAAGACTGGCGCCGCCGCCGCCCAACCCATCGCATGCTCTTCCAAGACGAACGAAGCCATCTGTAATGGCTGCGCTATGTATCCGGCAAAGCCACCGTGGTGTTCGCTTGCCATGACCCCGTCGAAACCGCTCTCGAGCGCGAGACCGGCTTGTGCGCAGAACTCGTTGACGATTTGGTCGGCGGGAAGATCATTGTGCGGATACAGCCGGATCGAGACCGATCCCGGTGCGAAGGGAGCGGACGGCGGAACGGATGGTGACGACGCAGTTCTCCGTGCGGCGGCGGACGCCCCGCACTGGCCAGTGGACACCGAGCGATCCTACGAGACACGAATCAAACGTTGTCTCTCCATCGATCAGGGCCAGTTTCGCCTCGGGGTCCGGCGGAGAACTCCCGCCGACCGAGCCTTATGAGTCTGAGGAGGTGGCCCCGGAGTGACCTTGACTCGACGTCGAACCCGCGGGAGGCGTCGTGCCTATCGGCGTGGTCCCAGACGTTCCAGAACCGCTCGAAGGCACCGACGAAGCCGGCTGGCCCGGCGTGCTGCCAGCGGGAGTTGAGGTCGGGGGGCCGGCAGGCGTGTCGCCTGGCAGGGTCGTTGTCGGTGGCTGACCGGGCACGATGCCTGCGGGAGTGGAGGTCGGCGAACCAGGCGTGTCGCCGGCCGGGTTCGTTGCCGCCTTTCCACCGGTGTCCGGTGCCGAGGTGCCGTCCGTGCCAGGAGTCGAGGAACCGCCGGGCTTCGTGACCGTCGCGCAGAACGCCTGGACCGACTCACCATTTGCCTGCGCATCTGCACTCAATCGGGAGAAAGCCGTCGACGAGAGTGCCCGCCCCCGAGTCGTCGTGCTCGAAGCCTTCGAATCGGGCGCGAGGTACGCCGTGCACAACCCGAACTCGTTTGCCGTTGTTGTCGGCTCCGCTCTGCCAGTGGTGTTCCCGTGCGCGGCATTCGAGCCTGCGCTGTCATGCCCATGTGCGGTGGACGCCGGATTCGGCACGCTGATGCCCAGGTGAGAGAGGTTGCGAGACACCGCTGACTGAACCGAGCCCGGCAATGATCCGGTGGCAGCGGCAGCGGTGGCGCCACCCAGAGCCAGGGCGGCGGCGACCCCGGCAACCTTGGCCGAGAAGGATCTGCTGATCACGCGCCGAACCCTCTTTTCCGTGGCGGCGATGCCCAGGGGTGCCCGCATTGATTCGACGAAGGCCGATACGACGGAATCCTCGCCGGCCAGGTCCCCATTGGCGAAGGGGACTCTGGCGGCGAGAACGAGTGCAGCCGCTTCCTGGAGTCCGGGGGGCGCGTCATCCGGGCCCACCCGGCCCTCCAAGAGGGCATCTGCAGTGCCGTTCCCAAACGGCAACCAACCAAGCATCTCGTCCAAGTAATCGTCGGATGGGCTCACGGCGTTACAACTTCTTTGAATTTCTTGGCCAGGCGCTGGACGGCGCGGTGCTGGAGCACCCTCACTGAGCCGGGGGACCGTCCCAGGATCTTGGCCACCTCGTCGACACTGAGATCGCCCACCACCCGGAGCAAAATCACTTCTGCTTGGGTCGTTGGCAGGCCCTTGACCAGGGCCTCGATGGCCTCCTGGGCCGACAGGTTCGAGACGACGGCCGTCTCCAGGTCGGCCCGGTCTGCCGGCTCGTGGATCTCGTTGAGCTCGACGACCGCGAGCGCCCGTCCGGACCGGCGGTAGTGGTCGATGGTCCTCCGCCGCGCCAGCGTGAAGAGGAGGGCACGAAAAGCATGAGCATCGCCCTCAAAATCCGGCAAGAGGGTTGCCGCCGCCGCCCAGACCTCTGACGCCAGGTCCTCCTCTACGCCCAGCGCGTGATGACGGAGATAACGGACCAAGCCGGGATTGAAAGCGCGAAAGAGCGCTGCGACCCCGACTTCCTCACCCTGCCGGGCCTCATCGAGTGCGACGTCAAGCGAGTCTTGGTTCATTGTGTGCGACCGTTGCATCAGGCGACGTCACCGGGTGCAAATTGATTGTGTGTGTGCGAGTGTTATTCCTACCCGAAATGACCATTCGCGTGGGTGTGCCCTCCTTTCAAGCTGGTACGACTGCTCATCCGCGGCCACACCGGGTCGTCGCCTCTTCGATGTCCGTTCATCCGGCAGAGGGGAGCGGTTTCCACGGCTGGACCGGTGTCCAGCACACGACCTGCGGTGGCAGGTTGCCGAGCGGTGTGCGGCACTGGCTGCTCGGAGGAGAGTTCACGTGGAGCCGCACGACCTGATACTGCGTGGGGCCGGAGAACTTGGTGGGGCCGTACGAGAGGACCGGTGAATAGCCGCCCGGGAAATTCTTGACCTGCGACATGGCGGTGACGAAGGTCCTCCGGCTCAGGTTCTTGCCGGCTGCCTTTGCGGCTTGCGCAAAGAGATGGATCTCCTGGCACCAACCCTGCACGGGGCCTTGTTCCTCGATGTCGTCGTTCATGTTGCCCTTGGGGATCTCCGGGTACGCCTTGTGCCAGACCGTCCAACAGGTCCGCACACCGGGGTCGTAACCCCCCTGCGACTCCGGGCGCGGGTCGTCGACTCCACCGAGTGTCTGCGTCGTGACGCCTTCCTGTCCGTTGAGCGCCTTCGCAAAAGGGACCGGGATCAGACCGAGCGACGACAGGATGGAGTTCTCGTAGTCGGAGAGCAACAGCTTGGGGAAATACTGCTGCTGGGTCAGCGCCTCGAGCACGGGAAGGTACGCGTTGAACGGGATCAGGGGGATGACCGACATCACCCCGGCCGCGTGCAACTTCTCCACCACCAACGTCGAGTCGCTCGAGGTTCCCGCACCCTCCGAGGTTTGCGCGGGAATGGTCTCGACCACGGGAGTGACGCCGACCCGCTTGAGGTCGGGCAGGAGGTAGTTGTGCAGTGCCTCCTGATCGCTGGCCCGGTCGCCGACCACGACACCCAGCTTGGCCTTGCCGCCGATGCTGCCCTGCCCCTTCCCCCAGGTGACCAGGGCCTGGAGCACCGCGGCGTCATCGGGTCCGGTCCACCACAGGTACGGCGAGCCCGCTCGGGTGAAGGTGGACACCGTCGTCCACTGGCTGAGCATCGGCGTGTGACCCTGCTGGGTCACGCAGAGCTCGTTGGGCCCCGTGAAGGTCCCGACGCCATCGAGGACCGCAAAGATCGGCGGATTGCCCTGGGTCCAGTTCTCGCACAGCGCCTGCATCGAAGCGTCGCTGGCCGGGTTGTAGTTCGTGATGATCGGATTGATGGTGCGACCGTTGATCCCGCCGCTCTCGTTGATCTGCTTGACGAAGAGGTTGATTGCCTTGGCTTGCTCGGTGTACTCGAGGTCACCGGCGAAGCCGTAGGTCGACGCCAACGAATCGAGGTTCGCCACGGGGAACGCGACGTTGATGGTCGTAGCCGTGACGCCTCTCGTGCTGGTGCTGGCGTGCGCCACCGGGACCGTCGCCGCCCCCGCCCCGGTCGACATCGCGGCCGTCGGGAGGACGGCTAGCGCTACCACGACGGCAACGATCCACAAGCTGCTGCGGCCGCGTGATCGCCCCGTTCGTGCCGCCACGAGTCCCTTCGCGCTCACCCCACACCACTCCCCAACGATGCGCCGCGCATCAGTCCGAGTCCGCGGCGTGCTCGCCCTGCACGGCCGTCATCCTCGCGCACGTGCCGATCCCGGCATGGTCGCGAACGAATCCGACGACGTCCAGGACCCGGATACGGCTGAGCCTGACAGCAGGCTGGAGCCGGTGTCAGCTCAGTTCAGGCTGACCGGTTCGTTGGCCGCCGCCCACTCACTCAGGTGCCCGTACTTGCCTCGCGTGAAGGGGCGGCGGCGCTCCTGCACGACAGTCGTCCTCGTCAGCCGGTCCCACGGTGCGTTTCGAGCTTTGGAGAACAGGTCGTTCGGTGGTGAGGCTCCCATCACGAAGGTGATCGCAACCACGAGGCAGGTCAACATCGTCGGGAGGAGGAGAAGCGTGCACAGGAGGGCGTTGCGCAGGATCGATCGTCCGAGACCAATCGGCCTGCCGTCGGAGTTCCGAACGACCCTCAGGCCCGTCAGCCGGAAGCTGGCGGTGCGCCCGCTGTGCCACTCGAGAATGCTCCAGACCAACCACCCCACGCCCAGCGTGATGACGATCAATCCAAAGGTGAGAAGGAGCGCCTTGACGCGCGTGCCCAAGGTCGCCCGAGGGTGCCCGGCGTAGCTGACGGGAGCTCGAGAAGCCCGACGTGGGACGACGCCGCTCCGGATCGTGCTCCCCCCACCCTCGATGCCCCCATCCACGCCAGGTCGCATAGGCGTCACCACTCTGACCAGCTCCGGGCCACATTCCCCGAAGCACTTGTTGCCTGAGAACAATCTACCCAGATCTGCGCCGGATGCACCTGGGGATTTCCCTCATACGCCCAAGCTGGACCCCGCCGCCTTCTCGAAGATGCGATGTGGCAAAAGGCGCTTGGCCGGTATCCCGATGCGCTCGCCGACCTTGCCCACCGAGACGCGCCGCCGCGGGCGCTTGGCCTCGAGCACCCGCTCGATGACCGCAGCCGCCGACTCGGGCGGGGCGCCGTTGGTCTCGTCCTTCTCCATCAGCGCGATCGCCTTGCCGGCTGCCGCGGCGTAGACCCCGTCGGGGTCTTGGGCGATGGTGTGGCGACTGGCCGTGAAGTCGGTGCGGATGTTGCCTGGCTCGACGAGCGTGACGGAAATCCCGAAGGGCTCGACTTCGTAGGCCAATCCCTCGGCGTAACCCTCCAGGGCGTACTTGCTGGCGCTGTAGAACGCCTGGAAGGGGAGGGCGATGAGGCCACCGATGGAACTGACGAGGACCAGTCGCCCCGATTGCTGCGCGCGCATGGCGGGCAGCGCGCCCTGCACCACCCGCACGACGCCCCAGAAGTTCGTTTCGACCTGTGCCTTGGCCCGATCCATCGGCGTCAGCTCGACGGGACCGGCCAAGCCCCAGCCGGCCGATGCCACCACGGCATCGAGGCGACCGTGTTCGCTGATGATGGCGTCGACGCCACGACGCGTGTCGTCGTCATCGTCGACGTCCATCCTCAACGCCTGCCAGCCGCCCGACGACGTGCCGCGCCTGCTTGCACCGATGACCGTCCAGCCCGCCGCATGGAGACGGTCGGCCGTAGCCCGCCCGATCCCCGCCGACGCACCCGTGATCAACACGACCTTCGCCACCGGCCACCTCCTCTCGTCGAGGCTGATGGTAGGTCAAGCCACACGGCTGCGGTGCGGCCAAGGGCGGGACATCAGCTCGCCGTACGCGCCGAGAGGTGGGCGCCGAGAAACGCCAGCGACGGTGATTCTTGGGCGGTGAAGAACGCGCCGGTATGGCACCCCTGCGAGAAGTCGAGGACCGCCGAGCTCGGCAGGGCCCGCGCCAGGGCCACGACCCCGGGATGGAACGGGTCGTCGGTACCCGACGCCACGCGAACCCGCGTATGCGCCAACGCGCCCGCGTGGGTGACCGCGTCGTCGGACGCGAAGTCAGCGGCCGACGCGTACGCCCCTTGGTTGGCCGAACGTGCCTGTTCGTAGGTCGTCCAGATCGCCGGGCTGATCGCCGCGACGGCGCCGAACACCTCGGGGTGCTTCTCCGCCAGCAGCACCGCACCGTACCCGCCCATCGAGATGCCCATGCTGCCGATGCCCTGTGGCGGCCGTCCCAGGTTGAGGCGCTGGCACAGCGGGATCAACTCCCCGACCACCATCTGCATCGGGTCATCGCCCGGATGCGGGTTCCAGTAGCCCCCGCCACCGTCGACCGTGACCATCGCCATTGGCGGCAGCGGGACACCCGCGACCTCGAGCGCCACCGCCTGGGCGGGCGACATTGCCGTGAGGGCGTTCGTATGGTTGGCGCCGAAGCCGTGCAACATCACGACCAGAGGCAACGGGTCCCCGGGGTGGCGTCCCGGCGGCCAGGCCAAGGTGTACCCGACCTGGCGGCCTCTGGCGCGCGAGAAGAAGGAGCCCGCTCGCGAGACACCCGGCGCCTGGAAACGCAGCGGTGGCGCGCCGACCGAACACGCGCCGTCGAGCTGGTCGAGGACCTCCTTGCCCGGCACGACTCCGTGCGACACGAGCTCGATGCCAACGGTCGCCGCAACTGCGAGTCCGGCCAGGCTCCCGAGACCGACGGAGAGGACACGGCGACGACTCCAGCGGTCTCCAGTGTCATCCTCGTTCTCGTCACCACCGGGAGGGGCGTCGGGCAGCGCGTCGGTGCGGCTCATCGGAACTCGATTCAGCAGAGTCGGGTTACGCACCCGCGGTCGGCAGGCCGCCACCGCGAGAGACGCGCTCGGCGGCCCGAACAGCCCCGATCACCAGGAGCGCCATCGTGGCAAGCTCGACCACATCGATGGACCCGATGTGAAAGAGGTCCCTCGGGCCCGGGCCGCCATCGGTGATCCACAAGGCCGCTCCCATGAGATCGAGCGCCATCGCGACGGCGGCCACGACACCAAGGTGTCGCTCGTACCGCAGCGTCCGAGCCGAGAGCCCAACGCGGCGTACCAGCCGCGACGCACCGAAGACGATGGCGGTCACCGCCAGCGGGCTGACGACCATCCACGCCAACTCGCCGCGCGGAAAGCGCAATAGCGCCGTTGGATGCATCCAGTACGTGGTGACGAAGAGCGTCGAAGCCCAGGCGGAGGCCGCCACGCCCCCGGGAACGAGACCCTGGTCGGACCAGGGATGCCCGCGGGTGCCCGGCCACCCGTTCGCAAAGTGGTGCGTCCCGACCGCCAGGACGGCGATTCCGGCGACCACGAAGCAGATTGGCCCGAGGAGCCGGCTGCGGTGACCACGTCGGGCCATCGATCGGACTGCGAGCCATGACACCGGAGCCGCCGCCGCCAGAGCGATCGCGCCGAGGACCACGAGGCTGCACGACATGACCACCATCGCCACCGACGTCGCTACCGAGCCGGGCGGCGACCATTGCCATCCGATCGTCAGCTGCGCCCAGAGCGCGATCGCCAGGACCGTGAAGATCGACAGCACGCCAACCAGCGCGGCGAGGCTGCGCTGCCCCTGCTCGTCCGCGTGAAGCGGTTGGCCACCAAGACCGCTGGCCGTAAGGCGCGCCGTGAGTCCTCCACGCACCACGTCGAGTGCACGGCGGGTCGAATGGGGACGCTCCTCCATGTCGGCGACCAGCAGTTCGGTGAACTCCTGGCCGTAGCGAGCGCGCCATTCCCGTGGGTACCAGCGGAGCCAGCGCGCTGTCCGCTGCCGCGCTGTCGTCACGCGGCGCCTCCCGTCCCCGCGAGCCGGCGCAGCCCGAGCTCGGCGATCCTGCGCTGAGCGGACAGGTGGGTGTGTAACGCCTTGGCACCGACGCGGGTCAAGCGGTAGGGGCGACGACGATCGTCACTCTCGACCGCCTCGATCAGGCCCTGGCCCTCCAGCCGGCTCAACGCCTCGTAAAGGGTGCCAGGGGCCAAACGGACGTCGGCGAACCGTTCGATGTCCTTCGTCAGCGCGTACCCGTGCTTGGGCCCGTCGGCCAGGCTCGAGAGAATCAACGTCGCCGGTCCGGCGTAGCGCCCGAAACCAGAGAACTGCTCCTGCTGATTCGAACCGCCGTCATGCCTGCCTCGGGCCACGGGGCCCATTCTATATCGGAAGACGATATACCGTCAACCGGAGTAGTCCGGTCGCGGCGGGGTCGGCTCCCCTCCTCGAGGTCCGGGCGACGCGCTGTCGAATGCCCAGGTCGGGACCGCGGCCGCTGTCCGCCGGCACCGTCCGAGGTCGGCGGTGGACCGATTTCTATTTTTTCTCCGACAAGTTTCCAGCCTGTGCGGGGTTTTCCAGAACAGCAGTCTGGGTGCCCGTTGTCTGGGAGGGCAGAAGTGGCAGAACCACGAAGAAGCCGGCGCAAGCGCGGCTGGCTTCTCGCGAACGTGATCGGTGGCGTCGTCCTCATCGTCGCCCTTTCCTTCGCGCTCCAAGGCAGCCCTGGTTCGGGCGGGGGAACTCCGAGCAGCTCGGCCCTGCGGACCGACGAGCCTCTGAGCCGCGGCTCGTCCGACGCCGCGACCTGCACCCAGTTCGAGCAGATGGTGGGGGCGTGCACCGACCCGACCACGACCACCACGACCGCACCCGCCAGTTCGTCTGACCCTTCGTCCCGGGGCGCGGGCGGGGGGACGACCACTTACTACACAACACGTCCCGGCACGGCCTCCTCGGCCGGCGGGGCCGGCGGGGCCGCGCCGACCTCACCGGCGGCCGCACCCGACGCGTCCTCGGGGACGCCGTTCTTGTCCGCCGACCCGGGCGGCCCCTGTTCTGGCACTGCACCTCCGGTATCGGCGCCGTCCGGTGGGTGGCATTGCACCCTCGATGACGAGTTCAATGGCTCGTCCCTGGACTCGAACACGTGGTCGCCGATGACCACCTACGGCAGCGACTACAAGACGGGCCCCCTCCTGAGCAAGGTGTGTTACGTCAACAGCCCCCAGACCATCTCCGAGTCGGGCGGCTACCTGAATCTGTCGGTCATTCAGACGCCCCAGTCCAATTCGTGCCCGGGCACCGTGGACACCTCCGAGACGAATTTCCTCGGCGGCATGGTGGACTCGTTCCAGAAATTCAGCCAGCAGTACGGCTTTTTCGAGGCCCGCGCCTCCATGCCACCCTCCAACGTTCCCGGCCTCCAAGCCACGCTGTGGCTCTACCCCGAAAACGAGACCCTCTACGGGCCCTGGCCCGACAGCGGTGAGATCGACTACGCCGAGTGGTACTCGGAGTACCCCAACAACGACGTCCCGGCCGTCCACTATCCCGGCGCGAACAGCGACCCCAACGCCCAGTCCGACACCTGCGTCATCTCGGGCCAGAGCCCGGCGGGCCAGTTCCACACGTACGCGCTGCTGTGGACGCCGACCACGATGACCACGTACTACGACGGCGTGCCCTGCATGACCGACGTCTACGGTCCACACGTGGCCTACCCCGATGCCGCCCCCGGGCCGTTCAACCAACCGTTCTTCTTGAACTTCACGGCCGCGCTGGGCGACAGCAACGGCAACGGGTACGAGCCCGGCCGGACGCCGCTGCCGGCCACCCTCCAGGTCGACTGGATGCGGGTCTGGCAGTACGGCTGAGTCCCGTCTCGTAACGTCGTGCGGTGGAGTTCAGCATGGAACTGCACGACGACATTGCGGCCGGTGACATCACCGTCTCGTTCCGGCTCTGGCGCCGGCGCCACGCCAAGGTAGGAGGCCGCTACCGGGTCGGCCGGGTCGAGATCGAGGTGGACGCCATGGACCCCGTCTCCTTCGCGTCGATCACGAAGGCCGACATCCGGCGGGCCGGTGAGGCCGATCGGGAGGCGCTGCGCCAGCGGGCCGCCCACGCCGGGCCGATCACGGACGAGACGGAGCTCTATCGCATCGCTTTTCACGTGGTCCGCGACCTGGGCTAGCTCCCCGACTCGGCCCGACGCGTGGCCCCGGGCACGCCGATCGCACCCGCCGGTAACGTCGAATCGTTGCGGAGGTGCCGGCTCAGACCGGTAGCCCCGTTACTGCACCCACGAGGAGGATCCCCATGTTGCAACGACCCATCGGTGACCGGACCGTGAGCGCGATCGGCCTCGGCGAGATGCCCCTTTCCATCGAGGGCCGGCCTGATCGCCGCCAGGCCATCGCCACCATCCACGCGTCACTCGACTCGGGCGTGACCATCATCGACACCGCTGACGCCTACTCCCTCGGCGTGCAAGAGCACGGGCACGGCGAGGAACTGGTGGCCGAGGCGCTCGCCGCCTACGGCGGTGCGACCGACGAGGTGCTCGTCGCGACCAAGGGCGGGCACCGCCGCCCCGGCGACGGGAGCTGGACGGTGCACGGCGACCCGGCGTATCTGAAGGAAGCGTGCGAGGCGTCGCTCAAGCGCCTCGGCGTCGACGCCATCGGCCTGTACCAGTACCACCGGCCGGACCCCAAGGTGCCGTGGGCCGATTCGGTCGGCGCGCTGGCCGACCTCCTCGATGAGGGCAAGATCCTCATGGCGGGTGTCTCCAACGCCAACGTGGCGCAAATCGACGAGGCGCAGCGGGTGCTGGGCGGCCGCCTGGTCAGTGTGCAGAACCAGTTCTCGCCTCGCTTCCGGTCCTCGGAGGGCGAGCTCGAACACTGCGACAAGCTCGGCATCGCGTTCATCCCTTGGAGCCCGATGGGTGGCATCGGTCGCGCCGACGACATCGAGCACAAGCACCCGGCCTTCGCGGCCGTGGCCGCCGAGGTGGGCGCCAGCCCGCAACAGGTCACGTTGGCCTGGATGCTGGCCAAGGGGCCCCGCGTCCTCCCGATCCCGGGCAGCAGCCGCCCCGAGACGGCGATCGCCTCGGCCGCCGCGGCCGGGCTCTCCTTGACCACCGACCAGGTTGCCCGGCTCAACAAGTCCTGATCGGCAGGCTGGCCGCCGCGTCGGTGGAACAGAACGTCGAGCCGGCGTGTTGCACAACTGTCCGCCGGAGAAGCCCATCGGGCTCGTGCGGTGGCGTTGAGAGAAAGTGAGATCGCCATGCCCGCAGTGACCGTCGCCGACAACCTCGTTCTCCCGCGCATCGCCGCACCGGCGGACCGCTCGACGATCCGCCCGGTGAAATCGGTGACCGACGCGCCGGCTGGATACGAAGGGGAGGGCTTCCCCGTCCGCCGTGCCTTCGCGGGCGTCGCGCCGGCCGACCTCGACCCGTTCATCCACATGGACCAGATGGGAGAGGTGGAGTACGCACCCGGAGAGCCGAAGGGCACTGCGTGGCACCCACACCGCGGCTTTGAGACCGTCACCTACATGATCGACGGCAACTTCCAGCACCAGGACTCCATCGGTGGTGGCGGCCTCATCTCGAACGGCTCGACGCAGTGGATGACGGCCGGCGGGGGGATCTTGCACATCGAACGGCCGACCGAACAGCTCATCGCCACGGGCGGGCTGTTTCATGGCGTCCAGCTGTGGGTGAACCTCCCGGCAGCCGACAAGATGATCGACCCGCGCTACCAGGGTATCGAGCGTGACGACGTGCTGCTGCTCACGACCCCCGACGGGGGTGCGCTCGTCCGGGTCATCGCGGGTGACGTCGCCGGGCACCGCGGGCCGGGGTCGACGCACACGCCGATCTCACTGGCGCATGCGACCATCGAGCCCGGCGCCGAGCTCGTGCTCCCCTGGCCCAGCGAGTACAACGCGCTGGTCTACGTGCTCGCAGGCCGAGGTGCGGTCGGGCCCGACGCCCACCCCATCCACACCGGGCAGCTGGTCGTCCACGGCCCCGGCGAGGGCATCGTCGTGCGGGCCGACACCGAGCAAGATTCCCGCTACCCCGCGCTCGACGTCCTCATTCTCGGGGGTCGGCCGATCGGTGAGCCCGTCTACGCGCACGGGCCGTTCGTCATGAACACCCGGGCCGAGATCGTCCAAGCCTTCGAGGATTTCGAGGCCGGCCGCCTCGGTACGGTGCCGGCGGAGCACATCGGCAACGCGTGACTGATCATGCCCCGCTCCAGCGCGGGGCATGATCAACAGGTGAAGCGGATTGCCGGGAGCGAGACCACCCATGGCGACACGTGGACGGCGGGCGACGTCGGTGACCTGACAGGTCGGGTCGCGCTGGTCACCGGGGCCAACAGCGGCATCGGCTACGAGGTGACCAGCGTCCTGGCCGAACACGGCGCGCACGTGCTGATGGCATGTCGCAACCAGGAGAAGGCGGCGCGGGCCCGGGACAAGCTCGAGAGCCAGCTCAGCCGGAGCTCGCTCGAGCTGCTCGACCTCGACCTCTCCGACCTGGCTTCGGTGCGCGACGCCGCCGGGCGGGTCATGAACCAGCACGCGCGCCTCGACCTCCTCGTGAACAACGCCGGCGTGATGGGCACCCCCTACCGCCAGACGGCCGAGGGGTTCGAACTTCAGATGGCCACCAATCACCTGGGCCATTTCGCGCTGACCGGCTTGTTGTTGGACCGCCTGGTGACGACCGAGCGATCCCGCGTCGTCACCGTCAGCTCGCACATGCACCGTCTGGGACGGCTGCGTCCCGACGACGTCGCCACTGCGAAGGGGCGGAATTCGTGGATCGTCTACAGCACGTCGAAGCTGGCCAACCTCCTCTTCGTGGCCGAGCTCAGCCGGCGACTCGAGGCCGGCGGCTTCCGCACCATGGCCCTGGCGGCGCATCCGGGGTGGACGCGCAGCAACCTGGCGGGCAGCGGCGGCGCGCTGAGCGACAGCCGGGTCCGCCGGCGGCTGAGCCGCGTCGCCGGATCAAACCTCGGGCAATCGGCGGCCGCCGGTGCGCTGCCGGTGCTGTGCGGGGCGGCGGCCGCGCACCTCCGCAACGGGCAGTACATCGGACCAGCCGGTGCGTTGGGGATGTACGGCCCACCCCGCGTGGCCCGGCCGTCGCGACGGGCCCGCGACTTGACGATGGCGGCGCGCCTGTGGGCCGCGTCTGAAGAACTCACCGGCGTGCGCTACTCGGTGGGCGCAGTCGTCTGAAGACAGCGGCCGCACCGCCGGGCTACGTCATCGAGCGCAGTGGCCGGCCGGAGCGTGCGGAGGAAGTCGGCGTGGGCGGGCACCCGGTCGGGCCGCAGCACGCGGCCGAGGACGACGATCACGACCGCGGCGGCGCCGGCCCTCCGCAACGATGCCGCCGCGCTCTGGGCGCGGGACCCGCTCACGTAGGTGTCGTCGAGCAGCACCACGCGGCGGCCGACGAGGCCGGGGTGAAGGGTAGGCGGGACGGCAAAGGCGCCGGCGGAGGGGTGCATATGGCCGACCGGCTCGCCCGTCCGCACGAGCAGCTGCGGTGACCAGCGCCCGCCGGGGAGCGCCGACTCGACCCGCGACGCCAGGCCGTCCACCCGAGCGAGAGGCGGGCCGTCCGGCCGATGAGAAGACGGCACCGGCGCGACGAGCTGGGGTGGACCACCCGCAGCCGCGCCGATGCAGGCAGCGTGGGCGTGGAGATAGTCGGCGCAGAGCGAGCGGACGATCACCGAGAACCGGGCGCGCGCCTCGTCGACCGGTGCCTCCTTGTAGCCCATCAACACCGTGTAGAGCGGCCCTGGCAAGGGGCAGAGCCACACCGGCAAGACGGGAGCGAGGGTCGCGCCGAGGCGGCGGGCGATCAGCCGGCAGGCGAAACAGGCGCGGTCGGTCCGGGGCGCCGGGCCGCAGCACAGGCGGCAGACCCCCGGCCCCGGGGCCGGTGGGACGACAGGGTCAGCCGGAAGGCACGGCGGGTTCGGGGGCGGGTCGATGCAGGAGAAAGGTCCCCGTGGCCCGGCTGATCAACTCGCCGCCGGCGTCGCGCAGCGTGGCCTCGCCGTAGGCAACCTGCTTGGCCATGCGCACGACCTCACCGCGCAGCACGTAGGGCTCGCCCTTGAGCGCCGGGCGCATGCACTCGGTCTTCATCTCGAGCGTGCCCCGGGTCCGGGCCTTGCCCGGGAGGGCCGAGTTGATGGCGAAGTTCATGGCCGCATCGAGCAGGAGGGAGTGAATACCGGCTTGCACCACCCCGTGCGGGTTGCAGCCCAGGTCCGTCGGCGCGAACGTGCCTGCCACCCACCCCAGGTCCTCGCCGTCGACGCCGTAGCCGGTGAAGGCGCCGCCGACCAGCTCGATGATCGGCATGCCGCCGTCGCCGAGCCAACGGTCCATGTCCTTCACGGGGCTCATCGGAGGCAGACCATAGCGGGCGGCCGCGGCGGGCTGGGTGGGGGACGAGGGTCGATCTGGCCTGGCGTTTTCGCCGTCGCTTCCCTGGTCACGGCCCAAGTGGCCGGTCAGACGGCGGCGGGTAGGATGTCGTGCGATTTGAACCGGCAGGGGGCGAACGCCCGCCGGATTTGCGAGGAGGCACCATGACCACCGCAGTCATCGTCGACGCTGTCCGGACGGCCGGCGGCAAGCGCAACGGGAAGCTCCGCGGCTGGCACGCCGTGGACCTGGCCTCCGAGACGCTCAAGGCCATCGCCGAGCGCAACAAGCTGGACCCGGCGCAGATCGACGACGTGATCATGGGCTGCGTCATGCAGGTCTCCGAGCAGTCGCTCAACATCGGCCGCAACGCAGTGCTGGCGGCGGGCTGGCCCGAGTCGGTGCCAGCCACCACCATCGACCGCCAGTGCGGCTCCTCGCAGCAGGCCATCCACTTCGCCGCCCAGGGCGTCATGGCGGGGGCCTACGACATCGCCATCGCCGCCGGCGTCGAGAGCATGACCCACACCCCGATGGGCGCCTCGGTCGTGCGCGATTACGGGTTCCCCTTCGGTCCCCGCATGATGGCCCGCTACGCGGAGAAGGGCGGCCTGAAGGGCCAGGGCATCGGGGCCGAGATGATCGCGGACCAATGGGGTATCTCGCGTGAGGACCTCGACGCCTTCTCCGTGCAGAGCCACCAGCGGGCCGCCCGCGCAACCGCAGAGGGTCGCTTCGAGAACGAGATCGTGCCGGTGATCATCCACGACGAGGAGGGCAAGGACACCGGCGAGATCCTGTCCGCCGACGAGGGCATCCGTCCCGACTCGTCGGTCGAGACACTGGCCAACCTGAAGCCCGCCTTCAAGGAGGACGGCAAGGTCACGGCGGGCAACTCGTCGCAGATCACCGACGGCTCCTCGGCCGTGCTCATCATGAGCGAGGAGAAGGCCAACGCGCTCGGGCTGCGTCCCCGGGCCCGCTTCCACGCTTTCGCCCTGGCCGGCGTCGACCCCATCACCATGCTGACCGGCCCGATCCCGGCCACCACCACGGTGCTCGAGCGGGCCAAGCTCACGATGGACGACATCGACGCCACCGAGATCAACGAGGCCTTCGCCTCGGTCGTGCTCGCGTGGGAGAAGGAGCACCACCCCGACATGGAGAAGGTGAACCCCAACGGTGGCGCCATCGCACTGGGACACCCGCTCGGGGCGTCGGGCGGCAAGCTCATGGGGACGTTGCTCAACGAGCTGGAGCGGACCAACGGGCGCTGGGGCCTCCTCACCATGTGTGAGGGTGGCGGGCTCGCCAACGCCACCATCATCGAGCGACTGGGCTAAGGGAGTTCTCGCTCCCGCTTAGAGCGCGAGGGCGTCCGCAACGAGCTGTTCGGAGCACCCGGGCGCCGCACCGAGGTACGCGGTGATGATGTCGTCGCCCATGTCGTGCGACTCCCGCAAGCCGTCGATCACCGTTCTGAGATATCTCGGCGCGGGCGCGGCCAGCTGCGCATCGGCCATCGTCCAGGGCGACGTGATCGTGAGCACCGGTGCCCCGTCGTGGCGACCGACGCAGAGCAGGTTCTCGTAGCGGCGCGAGCCAACGGAATGGGCGCGCCCCACCGCCAGATCGTCCAGCGCAAGCTCGATCGGCGAGGTCACAGCACGGCCGTTCTCCTGGGCGACAACATCTTCGAACTGGCCCCAGGTGATCAGATAGGCCCGGGCGCGTGCCGGGGTGGCCCGGCTCTCGACGATGTCGATGAAACAGGGCGCACCACCCCAGGTTTTCGAGGTCCCGGCGAAGTACAGGCGGTAAGGGAGCTCGAGCGGGCCGTCCCGGACAGGTGCTGTCGTGTCGCGAGCGCCGCGGCACGGATGCGCGGCGCCACGCGGCGCGCCCCCTTCGAGGTAGCAGCGGAAGCGCTCGGCGCACAGGTTCGACCCGTAGCTGGCGTACCAGACCATGGGGGACGCGCGGTCGTCAGTGATAGCGGGTCGCCATCAAGAAGCCGGCGAAGATCATGATCAGCCCGGCCACCAGGCCCCACGGTGACCCGTGCGCGGCCAACGGCAGGTGCGCCAGGTAGTTGACCGTGATGACGACGACGCCGCCGATGAGCAGGATGAGCACCAGGACGCCGAACCAGGCCGGGCTGTGGCGCACGCTCTTGGGGATCGGCGCCGTGTAGCGGCCGCTCTCCACGGGCGACTTGTAGCGGCCGACCTTCGAGGTGGTGCGCCCCGAAGCGGACTTGCCCTTCTTGGACGCGCCGCCCGGGCCCTTGGTGCTGGTTGCCATCGGAGCAGAGGTTAGTCAGCGCCGGCGCCGGACTCCGGACGGCTCGGTCCGGGCCGGCACGGGCGTTGGGTACGCTTTTGCGCCCATGGGACCCCGGGTGCTCCTCGTCGACAACTACGACTCCTTCGTCTACAACCTCGTCCAGGAGTTGGGAGAGCTCGGCGCCGACCCGGTGGTGTTCCGCAACGACGCCATCGACATCGAGGGCATCCGCGCCGAGCGCCCCGACGCCGTGCTCGTCTCGCCGGGACCGGGACGACCCGATGACGGCGGCATCAGCCTCGAGGTCGTGCGGCAGCTGGGCGGGGAGATCCCGTTGCTCGGCGTGTGCCTCGGCCACCAATGCATCGGCCAGGCCTTCGGCGGCGAGATCGTGGCGGCCCCGCACCTGATGCACGGCAAGACCTCCGAGATCCACCACGACGGCCTGGGCATCTTCGCCGGGCTGCCCAACCCCTTCGTGGCCACCCGGTATCACTCCTTGGTCGTGCGGCCCGAGTCGGTGCCCGCCCAGATGGAGGTGACCGCGACCTCGACCGACGGGGTCGTGATGGGGCTGCGACACCGCACCCTACGGATTGAGGGTGTCCAGTTCCACCCCGAGTCGGTCCTCACTGCGTCGGGACCGGCGCTGCTCGCCAACTTTCTGGGGCAGCTGGAAGGGGCGCGAGCGACCCGATAGCGCCGCGCGGCGACCCGCGGCCCCTCAGGGTTGGCGGTTGCGCAGAAGCCCGCCGCTGTGCGTCGTGGTCGTGGTCGTGCCGAACCCCGAAGACGAGGTCGACGTCGTCGTAGAACTCGTCGTCGTGTTGGACTGGCAGACCGAAATGTTGACCGTGCTGCCGTTCGCCACTTGCGCGTTCCCGGCCGGATCCTGACCGTCGACGTCGCCGTCCTGGGCGTTGTTGGCGCAGCCGCTGTCGAAGGTCGTGTTGGGCACCAGACCGGCGTTGGTGATGGCGTTCTGCGCGGAGCTCGAAGACTGACCGATGACACCGGGCACCGAGACGCAATTCGAGATGACGAGGTTGACCGAACTGTTCGGCGCCACGCTCTGGCCCGCGCCCGGGCTCTGTGCCGCCACCGTCCCGCTCGAGGCCGCGGCGGGGCATCCCTGCGACTGCGATCCGACGTTCAACCCCTTTTGCGCCAGGATCGCCCCCGCGCTGGCCGGCGACTGGCCGAGCACACTCGGCACGGGCACCGCGGTCTGCGTCCCCGACACCGTGAGGACGACCGGGATGTTCGCCTTGATGCTCGTCCCGCCCGCAGGATTCTGGCTGATCACGAAGCCAACGGGCTGGTTGCTGTTGATGTACTTCACGGTGTAGGTCAGGTTGGCCGCCGTGAGCTTCTGGATGGCGGGGGCCAGCTGTTCGTTGGTCACCGTCGGCACCTGCACCGTCGGGATGTTCGGCCCGTCGCTGATCACGAGGCTCACGGCGGAATTGCGCGAGACCGACGCGCCCGCCTTCGGGTTGGTCGACAGCACGAGCCCCTTGGCCGTGGTACTCGTCTTGAAGCTGGTGGAGCCGAGCGTCAGGTGGTCGTTCTGCAGCGTCTGCGTCGCCGTGGCGGACGTCTCCCCCACCACGTTGGGCACGCTCACGTTGCCGCCGAGGGAGCTGAAGAGAAAGTAGGCGATGATCCCGAGCGCGACGAGGAGGAGGACCAAGATGATGATGAGCCGGCGGGTGCGCTTCTTGCGTTGCTCTTCGTCCCGGTCGGATGGCGGAGGCCCGGCCGGGATGGCCATGGTGCGGCCGGTTGTGGCGGCCATCATCGAGGTGGCGGCAGCGCCGGCGCCGAGCGGGCCCATGACCGACGTGAGGCTCGGATCACCCGCCTCGACGGGACGGCCGTCGGCGAAGCGGAGGAGGTCCGCCCTCATCTCCTCGGCCGAGGCGTAGCGCGAGGCCGGATCCTTGGCCATCGCCTTCATGATCACGGCCTCGAGCGCAACGGGAACGGCAGGGTTGGCGACGCGGGGCAGCACGGGCTGGTCGCGCACGTGCTTGGACGCGACCGCGACGGGGGAGTCGCCGGTGAAGGGGGGGCGCCCGACCGCCATCTCGTAGAGGACGACGCCGAGCGAGTAGATGTCGCTGCGGGCGTCGACACCCTTGCCCTCGGCCTGCTCGGGTGAGAAGTACGCGGCCGTGCCCATGACCGCGCCCGTCTGGGTGAGGCTCTCCTCGGTGTTGATGGCGCGGGCGATGCCGAAGTCCGTCACCTTCACTTCGCCGTCGGGCGTGATGAGCACGTTGCCCGGCTTCACGTCTCGGTGGACCACGCCGTGACGATGGGCGAAGGCGAGCGCCGCCGCCACGCCGGCCCCAATCCTGGCGATCTGGGTCGGCGCCAACCTCTCCGGGTCGCGCAGGACGGCCGACAGCGCGCGGCCGTCGACGAACTCCATCACGATGAAGTAGACGCCGTCGTCCTCGCCCCAGTCGAAGACGGGGACGATGTTGGGGTGCGAGAGGTTCGCTGCGGCCTGGGCCTCCCGGCGGAACCGCTCCACGAAGGTCTTGTCGACCGAGAGCTCGGGGAACAGGATCTTGAGCGCGACCGGCCGATCGAGCTGGCGGTCCACCGCCCGGTAGACCTGGGCCATGCCGCCGCGGGCGATCAGGTGGGTCAGCTCATAGCGACCCGAGTAGGTGCGTGGCGTCTCGACGGGCTGCATGGCGAACCGAGCCTACGCTGGGCGCCCTTGGGCGCGGGGTAGCAACGGGCGGGATTCGGCCTCGAGCGGGACCCGGGTCACGGGGTGGCTCCCGTGGTGGCCGGCGCAACCGTTGTCGTCGTGTCGGGCGGCGGGGTGGTCGTCGTGGCGACCTGCGCCTGGGAAAAGCCGCTCGACGGACGCGTCGTGGTCGTCGTCGTGGTGGTGGTCGTCGTGGTCGTCGTCACGCTCGCCACGTAGGCGCGGGCATCAGCCAGCGACGACTTCTGGACCCCTCTCTGCAGCGCGGCGGCGGCCGCGACGGAAAGTTGGTTCTTGGTGACGGCGGGGCGCGCCACCACCTTGGGGTGGAACCACAGCACGCCGCCCGCCTGGCCCTGGTCGATCACGACCCGGTTCCCCTGCAAGGTGACGATCCAGTTGTCGTAGGCGTACCAGCGGATCACGAAGTAGGCGGCGACCGGCACCGCCGCCACCAACAAGATGAAGCCGATGACCCGGAAGGTGATCCGACGGGGGATGCCCAAGCGGTGCCGGCGTTGGCGGCGCGTCTCCTGCTCCTTGCGTTTGGCCGCCTCCTGGGGCGTCATGGTGGGCGCGATCGGGACGCGGGTCGACGTGCGCGCCACCGGCACCGAGCCCGAGCCCGGTCCCGCGAAGAACTCGTCGCTGCGCGGACCTTCCTCCCCCGCCATCGTGGCGGCGTTGCCACCGAAGCCCAGGCGCGCCCCGGGGGCCAGGGTGTCCGAATCGGAAGGACCGGGGACCGGCGCCGTCCGGGTGAGCGGCACGGCCTGGGTGGCGTCAGAAGAAGAGGCGGGCGTCGACGTCGCTGCATTGCCGGCGTGCGGGGGGCCAACCGCATCGGCCACGTCGCCGTCGGGGATCACGGCGCCGGCGGCGGCGGCGCCCGCCAGCGTGATCGCCGCGGTGCTCGCCCCGATCGGTGTGACCTTCGCCGTGGCGCCGGGACTTTCCTCGCCGACCTGGACGTCGACGATGACCACGGTGATGTTGTCCGCCCCGCCGTGCTCGTTGGCCGCGTCGACCAGGCGGCCGGCGGCCTCTTCGGGGTCGCGGACCTCGCCGAGGATCTCCGCCATTTCGTCCATGCCGACCTCGTTGGACAGGCCGTCGGAGCACAGGAGCACGCGGTCGCCCGCCCGCAGCTGCAACTCCCACATGTCGGTTTGGACCTCGGAGGACACGCCGAGGGCTCTGGTGAGGATGTGGCGCTGGGGGTGCACGGCTGCCTCAGCCTCGGTCATCTCGCCGTGGCGCATGCGTTCCTCGGCCAGGCTGTGGTCCGCCGTCACCTGGAAGAGCCGGCCGTCCGAGTAGACGTAGGCGCGCGAGTCACCCACGTTGGCCAGGGCCAGGACGTCGCGTCCGTCGTCGTCGGCGACCAGCGCCACCGCCGTGAGCGTCGTGCCCATGCCCCGCAGGTCGGCGTTGACCTGGCTCTCGTGCCAGACCGCCTCGTTGGCCTCGGAGAACGCCTCACGCAACCCCGCGACCGTCTGAGTGCGTTCGAAGGCCTGGTCGAGGGTCTCGACGGCAACCCGCGCCGCCACCTCTCCGCCCACGTGGCCGCCCATGCCGTCGGCCACCGCGAAGAGATTGGCCCGTTCGAGCGGCATGTCCTGGTTGACGGGGCGGACCCGCCCGACGTCGGTCGCCGAGCCGGACCGCAGCACGGTCATCGCGAGACCTCGAACACCGTCGAGCCGATCTGGAGCATGTCGCCCTTGCCGAGGCGTACCGCCTTTGAGATCCGCTCCGAGTTCACGTAGGTGCCGTTGGTGGACCCGAGGTCCTCGACCCACAACTGGTCGTTGTGGCGGAAGAGCCGGGCGTGGAGGGTCGAGGTGTAGATGTCCTCGGGCGTGGCGACGCCGCAGCCGGGCGAGCGCCCGATGGTGAGCTCGTCGTCGAGGTCGTAGCTGCGGCCGGCGTTCGCGGGCGGTTGGACCACCTTGAGATAGAGCGCCCGGCGACGGCTCGCCTTGGGCGCGGCCGCCGGCTGGGCCGCCACGCGCTCCTCACGACGCTCCTGGCGTTTCTGCCAGCGCGGCTTGCGGATGGTGGCGGGGCTCATCTCCACCCAGACGGCTCGGATGACGCGCAGGAAGAAGAGGAAGATCAACACGATGACCCCCCACTGCAGGACGTGGAGGACCGCGTTCAGGTTCTGCGTGGCGATGAGCATCGCCCCCACATTCGGGGCGTTCACGACATTTCGAAAATGAGTCTCGTCGACCCCACGCTGACCTCGTCCCCGCTGGCGAGGAGCTGCTCCCGGACCGGGGTGCCATTCACCCTGGTGCCGTTGGTGGATCCGAGATCGGTGACGAAGACGCCGTCGCCCTTGCGGCGCAGCTCGGCGTGCCGCCGGCTCACGTTGGAGTCAGCCAGGACCACGTCACACTCGGGTAGACGGCCGATGACCACGGCTTCAGAGCCCACGGAGATGCGCCGGCCGTCGGGCAGGACGAGCTCGGCCAGGATGCCGCCGTCCTCGCTCTCGTGAACCTCGGCGGTGACGGTGAAGCGGCCGGGCTTGAGGTTGGAGCCTTCGAAGATCTCGACCTCGACCGGGCCGACGAAGGAGTACCCCTCGATCCGGGCGTGCTCGCGGGCGGCGTCGGAGAGCTCCCGCGACAGGGCGTCGATGAAGTTGGCGAAGCGGCTGACGTCCCCCGGGGACAGGGTGACGGCGAAGGCATTGGGCGCGATGAGGCCCCGGACGCCGACGCGCCGGTGCAGGTCCATTTCGCGCGTGAGCCGCCGACCTATCTCCACCGGTTGGAGGTTGCTTCGAAACGGCTTGGCCAACGTTCCCTCCACCAGACGCTCGAGGCGCTCCTCAAACTGCTGGAGTCCCATGGTTTCTTGAACACTACTGGCCCGGCCCCCTCAGATGGGACTCGGCAGGCGTCTGACCTGGTCACCTATACCCAAAATCACTCTTAAGGCTGACGGGGGCGCCCCCGGCAGCGACTACTGTTGGCCGGTCACTCGGGCGAGTGGCGGAATTGGCAGACGCGCAGGATTCAGGTTCCTGTGTCCGAAAGGATGTGCGGGTTCAAGTCCCGCCTCGCCCACCAGGACGTGATTTCCCCCGGCGCAGGGATGCGGGCGCATGTGCGGTGTGGCCCGACCGGAGAGGCGGGAGGGCGGTACATGGGGGTGCCCAGCGGCGGCGCCAGGGGGATGGCTGGACCGCCGGCCGGGTATTGAAGAGTTGATGCCCCACTCCCCGGGTGGGACGCCGGACGCCGGCGACCCCGATGAGGAGGGATTACGCAGCTCCCTCTCGCTCCTGGCCGTCTGCACGGGGTTCTTCCTCATCCAACTCGACGCGACCGTCGTCAACGTCGCGTTGCCGAGCATCGCCCAGGGCCTGGGCGCTTCGCTGTCGCGCCTCCAATGGGTGGTGGACGCGTACACGCTCGCGCTGGCGGGCCTCATGCTCACGTTCGGGTCGGTGGCCGACCGCCTGGGCGCCCGGCGGGTGTTCTCGCTCGGGGTCGCCGTCTTCACCATCGGCTCGCTCGCCTGTGCGTTGGCCCCGAATCAGGACCTCTTGGTGGACGCCCGGGTGGTCCAGGGTCTCGGGGCGGCGGCGCTGCTCCCCTGTTCGCTGGCGCTGCTCGTCCACCAGTTTCCTGACCACCGCCGGCGGGCCCGCGCCATCGGCGTCTGGGGCGCGGCGGGCAGCGTCGGGGTGGCGGCCGGACCGGTGCTCGGCGGCGCGCTCATCGCCTCCGTTGGGTGGCGAGAAATCTTCCTCATCAACGTGCCGGTCGGGGTGATTGAGGTCTGGCTGTTGCGCCGCTTCGTCACCGAGGCACCGCGGCGGGCTCCCGAGCGGGTCGATGGCCGCGGTCTCGGCCTGTCCGTCGTCTCCCTGGTCCTCGTTACGGCGGCGTGCATCGAAGCGGGCAGCGCCGGATGGACGGCGCCGCTGCCGCTCGTGCTGTTCGTCGTCGGCCTCGCCGCCGGCGCCGCGTTCTGGCGCGCAGAGCGGGCCAACGCGGCGCCGATGCTCCCGCCTGAACTCTTCAGGTCGCGCCCCTTCTCCGCCGCGGTGGCCGTCGGCGCGTGTTTCAACTTCGCTCTCTACGGCGCACTGTTGTGCCTCTCCATCTACCTGCAGCAGACCCGCGGCGAGTCGGCCTTGCGCACGGGCCTGTTGCTCTTACCCATGGCCGTCTTGGTCGCCGCGGGCTCGGTGGTCAGCGGCCGCCTCATCGCCGGGCGTGGCCACCGAGCGCCCATGATGCTCGGGCTGCTCATCGCGTGCGGCGGCGCAGCCGCGCTCGCCGCCGTGAACGCGACCACTTCCTTGTCGGTCGTCGTCGGTGCGACGCTCGCCCTCGGGTTGTGTTCGGTGGCGATGCCTGCCCTTTCCTCGCTGGCCGTGGGATCTGCGCCGGCCGAGCGGGCCGGGTTGGCGAGCGGCGTCTTGCACACAGCGCGCCAGGCCGGCGGCGCGCTCGGTGTGGCCGTCTTGGGCTCGATGCTGGCGCTGAGCGGGCGGGGACCGCCGCACTACACGCTGGCGGTACCGCTCGGGCTGGCGGCGGCGGTGCTGGCGGCGGGGGCCGGCATGGCGTGGGTAGGGACACGCGACGAGGACTCTCCGCGTCGGGCGAAATCAGGTCCCGCCGCCGGGACCACGTCCGGCGGGGACGCGCGGCGGCTTGCTCCGAGGCAAGCGGTTGCTCAGAGGCGATAGAGCTTGGCGGCGTTCTCGCCCAGGATCTTGCGCTGGACCGCGGGGGCGAGCGTCGACATCTTCTCGGCCACCGTGTCGAGCGGCTTGGGGTACAGGCACGTCGGATGCGGGAAGTCCGTCTCGAAGAGGATGCTGTCCGCGCCGACCGATTCGACCAGCGCCGGCAGGTTGTTCTTCTCGAACCAGAAGGTGGCGAACAGGTTCCGGCGGAAGTACTCCGACGGGAGCATCGAGAGCTTCTCGAGCGACTTGGGGGCGTTCTCCGACATCTCGTAGTCGAGGGCCTCGAGGATGAAGGGCACCCAACCGACGCCGCTCTCGACCGACACCATCTGCAACTTCGGATGGCGGTCGAGCATGCCGCTCAAGATGATGTTGGTCACGACGCGGGCGTTGCCGATGAAGAGCAACGTGCCGCCGATGGCCAGCTTCGTGTCCTCGTCCTGGGACTCCCAGGGGTAGGTCCCGAAGTACGTCATGGTGGTGAGGCTGGCACCGATGTGGAAGTGCACGGGCAGGTGCCGGTCGGTGCACACTTCCCACAGCGGGTCCCAGGCGTGGTTGGCCAGGTCCGGCCCGCCGACATCGTTGGGGTCCGACGTGATGTTCACGCCGCGCAGGTCCATGTCTGCGACGCGCGTGGCCTCCGCCACCGCTTCGCCGACGTCCCACGCCGGCAGGACGGGCATGGGCAGGAGACGCCCGCCCGATTCCGCCTGCACCTCGGCCATGGCGTCGTTGTAGATCTGCACGCACAACAGGCGCAGCACGGGGTCCTTCACCACGTCGGAGATGCCCTGGCCGCCGAGGCCGATGGAGTTGGGGAAGCAGACCTGGGCGTAGACGCCCGAGTCGTCCATCACGTCGATGCGCGCCTTGATGTCGAACGCGCCGAGGTGGATCTCGTCCTGGGTCCACTCGAAGAGCGCCTCGGCGGCGCGGCCCTTGCCGCCCGCTCGGTCGATGACCCCGCCGCCACCGGCGAAGCCGAGCTCGGCGCCGTCGACGTACCACATGGGTTTGCCGTCGACCTCGACCACCTGCGGGACGCGGTCCTTGTACTTCGCCGGGGCGCGCTTGGTCCACAGGTCGTGGGCCTCGGTCAGGTGGGTGTCCGCATCGATCACCCTCAGACCATCTAGTGCCAGCGCCATCCGTGCCTCCCCAGCTCAGACTTCCGATTTGCGTCGGTTTTGTCGATTTCTCGATTTTGACTTCGATTTCAAGAACAGCCTACGACCAGGTCTACGGCGGCGCCTGTCGCAGGGATGGGACCTGGTCAGGACGTCGGCGTCGACCTCCGCGCGGTTGTCGGCCGGTTCAGCGGGTGCGGGGGAAGCCGAGGTTGATCTCGCTGGTGGCAGGGTCGCGCCAGCGGGTCGTCACCACCTTGGGCCGGGTGTAGAAGCGGATGCCCTCGGGGCCGTACATGGCGCTGTCGCCGAACAGCGAGGACTTCCACCCGCCGAAGGAATGGAAGCCCACGGGTACCGGGATGGCGACGTTGACCCCGACCATGCCGGCGCTCACGTCGCGCTGGAAGCGGCGGGCCGCGCCACCGTCGCGGGTGAAGATGGCCGTGCCGTTGCCGTACGGGCTGGCGTTGACGAGCGCCATCGCCTCGTCGTAATCGGGGACCCGCACGACGCTGAGGACGGGCCCGAAGATCTCGTCGTCGTAGGCCCGCATGCCGGGGCGGACGTCGTCGAGCAGCGTGCAGCCGAGGAAGAAGCCGTCGGCTTGCTCGGCGGCCTTCGGCTCCTTTCGGCCATCGACGACCAGCCTTGCGCCCTCGGCCTCGGCGCCGTCGATGTAGGAACGGACGCGGTCGCGGTGCTGCGCAGTGACGAGCGGGCCCATCTGCGACTCGGGGTCGTCGCCCGGCCCGATGACGACGGAGGGGATGCGCGAGGTGATGGCGTCGACGAGCGGGTCGGCCACGCTGCCGACGGCGACAACGACCGAGATCGCCATGCACCGCTCGCCGGCCGACCCGTAGCCGGCCGAGATGGCGGCGTCGGCGGCCGCACCCACGTCGGCGTCGGGCAACACGACCATGTGGTTCTTCGCCCCGCCGAGGGCCTGCACCCGCTTGCCGTGGCGCGCGCCTTCTTCGTAGACGTGTCGGGCGATCGGCGTGCTGCCGACGAACGACACGGCCTCGACGTCGGGGTGCGCGAGCAGCGCGTCGACCGCCTCGGCGTCACCGTGCACGACGTTGACGACCCCGTCGGGCACGCCGGCCTCGCGCGCCAGCTCTGCGATAAGGAGCGAGGCCGACGGGTCGCGCTCGGAGGGCTTGAGCACGAAGGCGTTTCCGCAGGCGATGGCGTTCGCCAGCATCCAGAGCGGGACCATCACGGGGAAGTTGAAGGGGGTGATGCCCGCCACCACGCCGAGCGGTTCGAGCACGGTGTGGACGTCCACCCCGGTCGAGACCTCGGTGGAGTGCGCGCCCTTGAGGAGGTGGGGGATGCCGCAAGCGAACTCGATGTTCTCGAGGCCGCGGGCGATCTCGCCGGCGGCGTCACTCAGGACCTTGCCGTGCTCTGCGGTGACGGCCGCGGCCAGTTCGGCCGAGGCGCCGCTCAGCAGCTCACGCAGGCGGAAGAGGACGTTGGCGCGGGCGCTGAGCGAGCCGGCACCCCATTCGACCGCCGCCTCCGTGGCCCCCTGGACCACGGTGTCGACCTCGGCGGCCGACGCCAGAGGGACGCGCGCCGACTGCACGCCGCGGGCCGGGTCGAACACCGCTCCGTAACGCCCTGAGGTCCCCCCGACCGCCTTGCCCCCGACGAAGTGCTCGAGCTCACGCATGCGACGATCCTGCCACCGACGGTGGGACGCGGCACACCGGGGGTCGGGCCGGCGTGATGGGTGATGGGTCTGGTTGAAGGGTCTGCGGCTCGGCCGGCCCTCAGACCGCCGCCGGCTCCGCGTCCGCGACCAGCTTGGCCAGCTCCTCGGTCACGATGCGATCGCGCTCTTCGAGGTCGCGCCGCGCCGCCCGCGGGCTCCAGCGGCCCTTCATGGTGAAGACGAGGGCGGCGAAGATGGCCATGCCGATGAGGCACACGGTCCACCAGCGCTTCCACTCGCCGGGCGACGTCTTTTGCGCCGGCACGATCGCGTGCTCGGCGAAGAGCAGGTTGGCCAGGTTCGGCGAGTACTTGGCCACCCCGGCGACCTGGGCCAGGGTCACCGGCTTGCCATTTTGGACGTCCAGGGCGAGAGGGTTGAACGCATTGAGCCCGAGCACGTTGGGGTTCGTAAGCCCGCCGGCGGCGGTCAAAGCCGCGGTCAGGCTGTGGGTCCGGTTGCAGACCTGCAGGATCGTGGCGAGGGTGGTGAGTTCGGGTCGCGCCTGAGGTGTCGTCTTCAGGTCGGCGACGACATTTGCCGGCGCCGGTGTCGGATTGCACTTCAGCGCAGACGTGTTCGGCGCGTAGGGCTGGGCGGCCTGGATCGCCTGCAGGGTGGCGCCGGCATTCTGATTGTCCACGAGGACCGTCGAGGTGGTGATCACATAGGGCAACACGAGGAACGACAGTGCCACGGTGATGCGCAGGATCCAACCCCAAATGGCCAGGCCCGACGCCGTGAGCGCGGGGTTGTGCGACTCGACCTGCTCGGTGTAGTTCGCCATCCAGGGTGCGTAAGCCAGCGAGATGCTGACCGCGAGGAGCACGATCACCACGACGTTGGCGTAGTACCCGCTGTGCGGGTGGCCCGTCTGGTTGATGAGGAAGACCATCATGACGATGGCGCAGATGGCGCCGAAGAGCATGAAGGGCTTGCGCACCCGAGCCCAGTCCGAGAGCACGCCGGCGACGACGAGGCCGGCCGAGAGCGAGCCCGCCAACCAGACGTTGATGCCGTTGGCCTGTGAGGCGGTGCGGTTGAACGTCACCACCCAGTAGATGGTGAGGACGCTGACCGAGGCGAAATAGAAAAGGAGGAACAGCGAGATGGCAACCGACGAGGCGATCAGGTCGGGCTTCATCATGGAGCGGATGGGGTGCGCGGTCGTTTTCTCCACGTCGATGCCCATGGCCCGCGCCTCAATCAGGGCGCGTTCACGCTCGCTGACCATGAGCTGGTTGCGCAACTGAGGCGACAACTCGCGCAGGAAGAAGAACGCCACGATGACCACGCCGAGGCAGACCAGGCCCGAGATGATGAACTGGTCCTGCCAGGGGTGCAGATGATCGAGAGTGTGGGTCGCCACCAGGCTGGCGGCCAACGCGCCCATGGTCGGCCCGAGCGCCCAGAAGCCCATGGCTGCGCCGCGACCCATCTGGGGTGAGAAGTCGCGCATCAACGCGGGCGTCGACACGAGGATCACGCCCTCGACGAAGCCGATCACGCAGTAGGACGCCGCGAACCAGAACTTGTCCGTGATGTGCGGAATGGCGAAGAGCTGAATCAGGGCCACGAGCAGCGTCCCGTAGATGGTCAGGTTGGCCCGGCCGATCCGGTCGGAGAGGCCGCCGATGAAGGCGCTGAACGCCCCGATCGCGTTCGAGACGACGAGCAGGTACAAGAAGTACTGGAACGACATGTGGTAGTAGGGCAGCAGCAGCGGCGTGACCGCCCCCTCCACGTAGTACAGGTAATAGAGCATGATCGTCGTCAGCACGACGATGGCCAGATAGCCGAGCCGCGGCAGCGTGTTCGGGTACTTGTAGAGCTGCCGCTTGCCGACGGCGTTCGCCCACCAACCGCCGGTGCCGCCGCTGGGGACCGCCGCCGTGGGTGCCGTGGTGGTCATGTCGATCCCCTTTCCTCCTGTCGTCACCGTCCTTGATCGGGCCGTGCCGCTCAGCGCCGTGCGCCGCGGCCGGACCAGGGGCCGTCCTCGATGATGCTAGGTGGCTGCGGCCCGATCCGGCCGTCCGAGCGGGCGACCACGGCCGCGCTAGGGGCTAGGCGTTCGAGGCTGCCCCGGACCCGGCGTCGGCGTCGAACGTCTCGTCGAGGGGTTGCAGCGGCACATGCCAGGTGAGGCGGGTGCCGCCTTCCCGGGAGGTGCCGATCTCCATGCCGCCACCGAGGCGCTCTGCTCGATGGCGCATGTTCTTGAGCCCGCGGCCGCCCGAAAACCCTTCGGCGGCCGCACTCACGCCGATGCCGTCGTCCGCCACCACGAGGCGCAGCTCGTCGCCGGCGGCGATGGTGACGACCACTTGTGTCGCCTGGGCGTGCTTGCCGACGTTCGTCAGTGCCTCGCGCAGGACCGCCAGCACCTCGTCGGTCAGTGGACCGGTGACCGCATGGTCGACCGGGCCGCTGAGGGCCACCTGGGGAGGGAGGTCCAACACCGGCCGGAGCTCGTGCAGGAGGTCGAGGACCTTGGGCTGGAGCCCTTCCTTGCTGATCGTGAGCTCGATGTCGAAGATCGCCTTGCGGAGTTGGCGGATCGTCTCGTCGAGGTTGTCGATCGCTTCGGCAATGCGCAGCACCGCCTCGGGGCGCTCGACCATTCGTGTCGTGCCCTGGAGCGAGAGGCCGATGGCGAAGAGACGCTGGATCACCGAGTCGTGCAGGTCGCGCGCGATGCGGTCGCGGTCCTCGGTCAGCGCGTGCTCGCGGACCAGCGAGTGCAGCCGCGCGTTCTCGATCGCGATGCCGGCGGCCATGGCGAGGGCCAACACGAGCTCCTCGTCGTCCGCCGAGAACTCCTTGGCGTGCCGCTTATTGGTGAGGTACAGGTTCCCGTAGACCTCGCCGTGCACGCGCACCGGCACCCCGAGGAACGAGGTCATCGGCGGGTGGTGCGTCGGTGTCCCGAAGCTGTCCGGGCTGTCGGACAGGTTGCCCAGGCGGAGCGGCTTGTCGTCGGCGATGAGCGTCCCGAGGACGCCCCGACCGGTCGGGCGGGGACCGATCGCGTGCTCCTGTTCGCTGTCGAGGCCCACCGTGAGGAACTGGTCGAGGGTCTGCCCGTCGGCCGACAACACCCCCAGCGCGCCGTACTGCGCGTCCACGAGATCACGCGCCTCTTCGATGATGCGGCGCAGCACGACGGTCTGATTGAGCTCGGCGTCCAGGATCAGGATCGCCTGCACCAGCCGGCGCAGCTTGACCGGGTCGTCGATCTGATCGAACGGCTGCACGACGGACAAGGCTACCGGTGGTCCCGTGCGTGACCAGCGTCCGCGACGACGTTGCGGACCGGCAGCCGGGGTGGCGCGGCCGCCGGGGGCGGCTGCGTGGCACAATCAACGGGGTGGGGATACGGGTCTTCGTGCTGGACGACCATGAGCTCGTCCGGACGGGTTTGCGCACGCTGCTCGAGGCAGAAGACGACCTCGAGGTCGTGGGTGAGGCGGGGACCGCCGCCGAGGGCCTGCGCCTGATCCGCGAGCTCGAACCGGACGTCGCCGTGCTCGACGTGCGCCTGCCCGATGGATCGGGCATCGAGGTGTGCCGCACCATCCAGTCGGAACTGCCGAACGTTCGCTGCCTCATGCTCACGTCGTACTCGGACGACGACGCACTGTTCTCGTCGATCATGGCGGGCGCGTCGGGCTACGTGTTGAAGGAGGTCGGCAGCGGCGACCTCCTGGGCGACATCCGGCGGGTCAGTCGGGGCATGTCGCTCCTCGACCCCGTCCTGACTCAGGAACTCTTCGACCGTCTGCGCAAGAACCAAGAGGCCGAGTCGAGGCTGACCGTCCTGACGCCGCAGGAGCGCCGAGTGCTGGAGTTGATCGCGGACGGGCAGTCGAACCGCCAGATCGCCGAGCACCTCTTCCTCGCCGAAGCGACGGTCAAGAACTACGTGTCGAGTCTTCTCGCCAAACTCGGCATGCGCCGTCGCACCGAGGCCGCGGTCTACGCGGCGGTACTGGCGGAGCGGAAGTCGACGGTGCCCCGGCGCTGACGACGATGGCCGCGCGTTGACGTCGGCCGGCCTTGGCGCGCTCAGGCGACACCCTCCCGGCGGTGGTCGTCAAGCGTGCGGAAGTCCACGCCGGCGCGGCGCAGCAGCATCTCGAGGCGGGCCCGTTCGGCCAGGGGATTGACGAACCGCGTCGGGTCGCTCTCGATCCCCATGGCGGCGCACAGCCGCAACAACATGCGGTCGTGGTCGAGCTCGAGCGCCAGGTCCTCGGCCATGAGTTGGCCGGCGTCGAGCCCGTCCCCGCGTCCGTGCCCGCGCAACCGGCGACGGCACTGCAGCAAGATCACCACCAATTCGTCGCGGGACGACGGCAGCCGCACCGGGTCCGTGTCGGCGCACAAGCCGCTGAGCAACTCGCTGTACATCGACATCGCTCATCCAGCGTGAGCGCGTCCACACCCACCCGCCAGAGCCGATACTCCTGACTTCGCAGGGTTGGCCGCACCGGCGACCGGTCCTCACGCCCGAACGGACGTTGGGGAGGCGGTCCTCAGCGGTTGCTGGCCCGGGTGGACCGGTCCGCTCGGGCCAGAAGGTCTTCGGCCGACTCGCCGTCCTCGGCCAGGGCCAGCCCGAGCATGGCGTGCAGGCGCACCGATTGCCCGCCGACCGCGACCCGCTCGTCGAGCGTGTGTTGGAGCCGGCGCACCAGAGGCCCCACCGCCTGCTCGTCGTTGACGGACAGCACCGCGACGAGCTCGCTGCCGCCGACGCGGCCGACGGTGTCCTCACTCCGCAACACCGAGGTGAGGCGGCGCGACGCCTCGCACAGCACGGTGTTGCCCGTCGTGTAGCCGAGATTCATGTTGATCTCACCGAGGTTGTCGAGGTCGATGTGGCACACGACGACCTCGCCGCCGTGGCGCCGCCGCCGTGCCAGCGCCTGCGTCAAGCGGTCGAGCAACAAGAGCTGGTTGGCCAGACCGGTGTGCGGGTCGGCCATGGACAGCTGCCACAACTGGTCGTACTTGCCGGCCCGCGAGGTGCGGCCGGGTGGTTGGGCGTCCCCCACCGAAGTGAACTCTTGCAGCATCGATTCCACGCTCCCGGGGCTGCCGCCCCCTTGCGCGCCGCCATCTGACAAGTTCGAGCTCGGGGTCCGGCCCACGTCGTCGGATGCACCGGCACCAGCGTGTCCCTCGCCCCGGTCGAAGAGCTTCTTTTTCTCTTTTCTCACTCTCCGCCCCCCTCCAGGCGTCTGCATCTCACTCTTACCGTTCCGCCCGTTGCGGCGACAGGGCAAAAAGTCATGACCTCCCCCGTCCGGCGGCCGAGCGCCGCGGTGAAGGCACCGGCGTTTGCGCTGGCCAGGATGGTAAATCAGGCTACTGCCGCCGGCCGCCGCCGGCGTCGCGGCACGCGGCGAAACCACCTGTTCGCCACCGGTCCGCACCGCGCCCGCCCTCAAGGAAGGCGGCGTGGCCGCGCTAACGTCGCCGCAGGTCGCCCACCGACGACGCGAACGACCGGATCCCGAACATCACACCTCTGCCCCCGACGCACATCACGCACCGGGCATCGCCCCGGGGCGGCGCCACGTGAGCGCGCCCGCCGCCCCGGCGCCCGTGGTCGTCGACCGCGCCGGGCTCGAGTCCCTGGTCGCCGACGTCGCCCGCGAAGACGCGTACGCGCTGGACACCGAATTCCACACCGAGCGCACCTACGTGCCCGAGCTCGCGCTGATCCAGATCGCCTGGGCGGACAGGGTCGCCCTCGTCGACCCGCTGGCGGTCGACCCGGCCCCGCTGGCCCAGGTGTTCGCCGGCCCTGGGATCGCCGTGGCGCACGCGTGCACCCAGGACCTCGATGTGCTGATGGCCGCGTGCGGGGTGATCCCCGCCACCGTGTTCGACACCCAGATCGTCGCGGGCTTCCTCGGCCTGTCGACGCCCTCGCTCTCGCGACTGGTCGACGCCATGCTCGGCGTGTCGCTGCCCAAGGCCGACCGGCTCTCCGACTGGCTGGAGCGTCCGATGTCGGACCGCCAGATCACCTACGCGGTGAGCGACGTGGCGCACCTGTTGGAGTTGCGCACCGTGCTCACCGATCGATTGCGCGCCTCGGGCCGCCTCGACTGGGCGCTGAACGAGTGTGACGAGGTGCTGAGCGACCGCACCCCGCCGGCCCGCGTCCCCGAGGAGGCCTGGTGGCGTCTCGGCGACATCCGCAGCATGTCGCGCCGCTCTCGGGCCGTGGCCCAAGAGGTCGCCGCCTGGCGGGAGCGTACGGCCGCCCAGTCCAACCGGCCGCGGCGCCAGGTCCTGTCCGATCTCGGGCTGCTCGCCATCTCGCAGCGGCCGCCGCGCAACGCGGACGAGCTGCGGCGCGCCCGGGGCGTCGATGGTCGCCACCTCGCACAGGGCCGGGCGGCCGAGATCCTGAGCGCCGTCCACCGCGGGCTCGACCTCCCCACCGAGAGCCTCCGCATGCCGTCCGAGGGGCGCGACGCCCAGGCGCCGGCGGGTGCGGTCGCCGTGTGCTCGGGCCTGGTGCGCCAGATCGCCGACGACCTCGACTTCGACCAGGCCCTGTTGGCCACGCGGGCGGACATCTCCCAGCTGCTCTGCAACGAGCCCAGCCGCCTCGACGCCGGCTGGCGGCGCACGATCGTAGGCGACCCGCTCCGCCGCCTCATCGAGGGCGAGGTGGCCGCCGCCTTCGACCGCCGGGGCCACCTCGTGCTCGAGGAACGCTCCCACCGGCCGGTGGCCGCGCCGTTGTCGGGAGCCCCGCCGCCGCAGGTGTAGTCAGTTGACCGACTTGGCGCGGCCGGCCCAATAGGGCTGGCGCAGCTTGTACTTCTGCAGCTTCCCCGTCGCCGTGCGGTCGAGGGCGTCGCGCCACTCGACGCTGGTGGGCGCCTTGAAGTGGGCCAGCCGGTCCCGGCAGTGCGCAATGAGCTCGCCCTCGGTGGCCGTCTCGCCCGGTCGCACGACGACCAGGGCCTTGATCGTCTCGCCCCACTTCTCGTCGGGCACGCCGATCACGGCCACTTCGGCGACGGCCGGGTGCTGGTAGAGGCAGTCCTCGACCTCGATGGACGAGACGTTCTCGCCGCCCGTGATGATGACGTCCTTCTTGCGGTCGGAGATCACCGTGTAGGCGCCGTCGAGGTAGCCACCGTCGCCTGTGTGGAACCACCCGCCCTCGAGCGCCTGGGCCGACTCCTCGGACTGCTCCCAGTAGCCGGCAAACACGTGGTTCGACTGCGCCAGCACCTCGCCGTCGCTGTCGACCGCGATCTGCACGCCCAACGCCGGCACGCCGGCACGGCTCAGCAGCTGGGCGCGCTCCCCCGCGTCGAGGCCGTCCCACTCGGCCGGCGCCCGGTTGATCGTCAGCAGGGGCGCCGTCTCGGTCAACCCGTAGATCTGGATGAACTCCCACCCGAGCTCGGTCTCGATGCGCTCGATGGTCCTCGACGGCGGCGGGGCGCCGGCTACGACCATGCGCACCGTGCCGCGCCCGGGCACCGCCCGCCCGGCCTGGGTCCGCGCCTCGGCCGCGCCGAGAATGGCGGCCACCACAGCGGGGGCGCCGCAGAGCAGGGTCACGCCGTGTTGCTCGATGCGCGACAGGATCTCCTCACCGTCCACCTTGCGCAGCACGATGTGCGTGCCGCCCATGCCCGTCACGGCGTAGGGCATGCCCCAACCGTTGCAGTGGAACATGGGCAGTGTGTGCAAGAGGACGTCGCGGTCGTTCACGCCGGTGTGCCATCCGAACGCCGTTGCGTTGAGCCAACAGTTGCGCTGCGTGAGCTGCACGCCCTTCGGCCGCGCCGTCGTCCCCGACGTGTAGTTGACCGAGCACGTCGCGTCCTCGTCCGCCGTCCACGCCTGCGGCACCGCGCCCTCTCGCGCCGGAGCGAACAGCGCCGCGTCGTCGGTGCCGTCCAGCCGGATCTTGTGCGCGACCTTGATCGTGTCCACCTCGTCGGCCAGCTCCGGGTCGTAGAGGAGGACGGACGCTCCGGAGTGCTCGACGACGTAGGCGATCTCGTCTGTCGTCAACCGGAAGTTGATCGGCACGAGGATGCGCCCATAGCCGCTCACCCCGAAGTAAGAGGCCAGGAACCGGCCCGAATTCGGGCTGACGATGGCCACCCGTTCCCCGTGGGCGATACCGAGGTCGTCGAGGGCGAGCGCTATCCCTTTGGCCCGCGCCGCCAGCTCGTCATAGGTCAGGGAGCCCCACGACCCGGCCGGCCCCGGCTCGTCGACCACCGCGGTGCGGTGCCCGTAGACCCGGGCCGCCCGGTCCAGGAAGTCGGCCACCGTGAGTGCGACCCGCATGCCACCCCCAATCTCTGTGCGCCCAACCGGCGAGGCTCACCGACGCCGACGATACCGGAACGCGGTTGGCGCTCCGTGGGGACGGGCCGGTGGCGACTTAGAAGTGCCCGAGCACCGGGTGCGCGACGTAGGGCTTCTCGAGGCGCTCGACCTCGTCCACACTCAGCGTGAGCTCCTCAGCGGCCAGCGCGTCCTTCAGGTGCTTCTTCTTGGTCGACCCGACGATGGGCGCCGTCACGCCGGGCTTCTGGAGCAACCAGGCCAGACCGACCTGCGCGGCGGGGATGCCGCGCGCCGTGGCCACTTCGTTCACCGCGTCGACGACGTCGAAGTCCGTCGGCTGGTCGTAGAGGTAGTCGGTGAAGGGGTCCGTGCTCGAACGGGTCGTGTGCCGGCCCCCGTCACGCGTGCGGTTGCCGGCCAGCATGCCGCGCGCCAGGGGACTCCAGGGGATGCAACCGACTCCATCGTCGAGGCACAGCGGGATCATCTCGCGTTCCTCCTCGCGGTACACGAGGTTGTAATGGTTCTGCATGGAGACGAACTTGGCCCAGCCGTGCGACGCCGCGGTGTGCTGTGCCTTGGCGAACTGCCAGGCGAACATGCTGCTGGCCCCGATGTAGCGCGCCTTGCCGACCCGCACGACATCGTTGAGCGCCTCCATCGTCTCCTCAATAGGCGTTCGGGGGTCCCACCGGTGGATCTGGTAGAGGTCGACGTAGTCCATCTGCAACCGGCGCAGCGAGGCATCGATCCCCGAGAGGATGTGCTTGCGCCCGAGCCCGCCGCCGTTCTCCCCCGGCGTCACCGGCATGAACACCTTCGTCGCGATCACGGCCTCGTCACGGCTGAGAAACCTCGGGACCAGGCGGCCCGTGGCCACTTCGCTGGCGCCGCCCGAGTAGGTGTCGGCGGTGTCGAAGAAGGTCACGCCCCCTTCGACGGCAGCCTTCACAATGGGTTCGGCCGCGTCCTCGTCGATGACCCAAGCCCGCTCACTGTCGTTGCCGAACCCCATCATGCCGAGGCAGACCCTCGACACCCGCAGTCCCGCAGTGCCCAAATTCGTGTAGTTCATACCTGACCTCGCTCCGCGCTTGTTCCCGCAGGCTTACCAGGTGCCGATTGACCGCCGTTCGGCCACTTCTGTCTATTTGTTGGAGTGCCCGCTGTTCTGGCCCCCGTTGCCGACACCATTGTCGTGAGCCCCGCCGACGCCTTGGACGCTCCCGTTCCCGTTGCTGTTCCCGTTCCCGTGGCCACGGCCGCCCGCGGTCGGCGCGACGGTGGTTGTCGTCACAGCAGGAGGAGGCGCGACCGTCGTGGTGGTCGTGGTCGTCGTTGCAACGGGCAGCGAGGTCAACGAGGCTTCGAGCACGTTGGCGTGCGCGGCCGTGCTGCCCGCACCTGCAGAGGCGCCGCCGGCCGAACCCGTGCTCGAGACCACGCCCAAGGCCTCACCGGCGACGGCGCTCGCGGGCGCTGACGTTGCTCCGCCGTGTGGGCCGGTGGCCGCACCAATTGGGCCTCCACCCGGCGACGAGGCGTTCGGGACGCCGGCCGGCGCCGTCGTCTGGGCGCTCGTGAGGGGGACGCTCACCGGGCCGGTTCCGATGACGAGAGCCGCCACGATCGATGCGGCCGCCGCGACGGCGCTGAACGACGCGATGGTGAAGTCACGAAGCAGCCGGACGCCGCCGGCTCTCGGCGCCAGGGCAGTCGCCACGGCAGCACCTGGCGCGGCCGCCTCCGGCGGCGGTCGCCCGAAATCAGGTGACGCGAAAACCTCTTCCAGGGTCGCGTAATCGTCGGCCTTGGCCCAATCGGACACTGCCCCTCCTCATCCCTCCGTGGGAACTGTCCGTATTTTGGGGGGCATCCGAAGAGCCCTGACCTCAGGAAACTGCGGTGTTACCCCCTCGCCATCACCTTATTCCTGTGAGGTCGAGCAGGGAACGAGGACTCCACAATTCGGCGCCAATTACTCCAAACGGTCGTTTGGATATGCGGAATCCGAGTTGCGCGACCGGGACGGCGCATCATTCCCGCGGCCACCGGGCGACCGCGGGCCCGCGGTCAGGTCGCGATGCCCACGACAGACTGGCCCAGGTCCGTCACGGTCACTCCGAGATTGGCGAGCAGGCCGGTTACGGAAGACGCGACCGGGAGGACGGTCCCGAGGTCGACTGACGTCGAGGTCACCGTCGCCCCGACGGTCGAGACCGTGTTGCCGACGACGACGAGCAGCGGCGTGAGCACGCCGCCCCCGCCGGACGGAGCCGGTGGTGGTGTGCCCCCGCCCGACCCGGTTGTCGGAGGCGGCGGCACCGACGAGGTCGGGACCACCGCCACAGTCGTCCCCGGCGGAACCTCGACGATGACCTCCGGGCTCGATGACGTGGCCGACGCGAGCTGCGCCACGGTGCTCCCGCCCGCCGAACCGGGAGTGGCGGCCGGCGAAGTACCGGGCCCCGCACTCGGAGGGCCGAGCTGCGGCCCGCCGCCCGAGGTGGGCGATCCGCCGCCCGAGGCCCCAGGCCGGCCCGAGCCCGAGGGCCCCTGGGCCGACACCGTGGGCCGCTTGGTGGGTTGTCCCGTCCCCGACACGATGCCGACGACGACCAGCGCCGCGGCGGCGACGCCGCTCACGGCGGCGATGGCCCGATAGCGCGTGTTGTCGCGTTCGACAACGCTGCGACCGGGCAGAACGGCCAGGGCGGGCGTCGGTGGTGCGAACTCCCGGGTGGTCGCGGCAACGGCTTCCGGGTGCCCGAACTTCTCGGACAAGAACACCTGTTCGAGTTGCGGCGGCTCGCCCACCTCGCGTGGGCGGCCCTGGAACGAGATCCCGCGCGAGGGCGAACGGCCGAATTCCCGCGACAGGAATACCTCTTCCAGACTGGTGATAACACCAGTCTTCTGCTGGTCGGACATCGATCCCTCCTTCCCTCCATCGGATCCCGTCCTGTGGTGGTAACGCCTGGGGCGTCTCCCTCCTACTCTGCTAAATGGCCGTTGTGGTCAGGCCTTCTGGGCCTCCCGGCGCCGGCTCAGCCGGGTGATGACCAACCCCAGCAGCAGGGCGGCGCCGCCGATGAACAGCTCCACGACCAGGGGCGCACCGGTCAGGGCCAGGGGCCCCGTGGCGGCCGTCTTGACCGGGGTCGGCGTGGCCGCCGCCAACTTCACCGGCACGGTGGTCGGGGTGGCGGGCGGGGTCGAGGCCGACGTGGTCACCGTGGGCGTCGGGCACGAGGCGCTCGCAGAGCCGCCGAGCGCCACCTGGATCCCACAGATCGTGATCGGCAACGTGATGCCCGTGCCGGGGCTCCCGGGCGTCCCGATCGGGAGCGTCGTGCCCGTGCTGGCGCCGGTGCAAGTGCCGTCGGCCGTGCCGTCCAGAGCGGCGGTGACCGCACAGACGGTCACTGGGACGTTGACCGGGACGCTGCCCGTCGGGGTCGTCGCCAGGTGCGTCGGCTCGCACTGGTTGGTGGCCGACCCCGCCACCGCCACCACGATGCTGCACGCGTTCACCGGCACGACACCGTCGATCGGGGCGCTCTGGCTGACGTTGTTGGTCGGCAGGTCGTTGATGAGCGGGAAGCCGGCGTCGGGCATGCACATGCCCGTCGCGGTGCCGTCGACCTCCGCCAGCACGCCGCACGCGGTGATCGGGGCGTAGGCGTCGGCCAGCTGGCCCTGCTGCGTGATCGTGTCCGGGAACTGCGGGCAGTTGGCGCTGCTGTTGCCGTCGATCTCAACGATGACGTCGCACACCGTCACCGGGACCACGGCATCGATCACACCCTTCTGGTTGACCGTGCCGTTGGTGCCGGCGAGATTGCAGTCGCTGCCGGTGTCGCCGACCAGGCCCACGTTGACCGAGCAGATGCTGATCGGCGCGTCGAGGTTGATCGCACCGTTCTGCGTCGTCGAGGCCGACGACTGACCGGTCGTCAGCCCGAGCGACTTCGCCGCCATCCCGAGCAGACCGATCGCGTTGTACTGGGCCGTGATCGGGATGTTGATCGTCCCGATCGCGCCGAGCTGGTCGAGGCCCACCGAAGTCGTCGAGCAGCTGCTGTCGGCACCGGCGAGTAGGCCGACCGACAGTGAGCACGCGTTGATCGGCAGGTTGGCGTTGATGAGCGGCGAGGTCTGGTTCGTCGTGTTGGTGCCGCTCAACGCGTTCGAGATCGGCAACAAGGTGTTGCCGATCGCGTTCCCCAGCAACGTGATCGGGAGGGACAACGACAGCGGCAGCCCGGTCAGCGGTGCGAGCGGGTTGGTCGGTGTCGTCGCTGGCTTGACCGCCGGCGCCGGTGCGGGCGCTGGGGCCGGTGCCGGCGCAGTCGTGGTCGTCGTCTTCGGCACCGTGGTCGTAGTGGTCGGAAGTTGCAACGTCGGCGACGGTGCGACGCTCGATGTGGCCGCGCCCGCGGGCCCGAGGCCCGCCAGCACGCTGGCCGCGGCCAGCACCAGGCCACCTGTCACTACAGCAATTGATGAAAGATTCCGCCTCAAGGTCTTGCTCCTTTTTGTTCTGTGCATGGGCTGCACAGGACCCGCTTTGAGCCCGCGACTTTGGGGTTCATACCCACGGGAGGAACGCCGAAACTGCGTTGGGCTCCCGCTCCAAACCCAAGGTAGCCCAACAAAATTGCCTGCACGGGCGATGCAGGACCGGTTTCGTGCGCCAGGCGTCCACCTGGACGAGAAATCCGTCTCGGAAGATCGAGTCTCGAATCGGCGCCGCCTCGGGCAACGCGCCGGAAAATTCGGGCCCGGCCGGGGACAGCCGCGCCGCTAGGCCCCGGACCGCCGGAAGTAGCGGCTCAGCGTTTCGATCTGCTGTTGGTACGACGACCCGATGCCGGACCCGTAGAGCGACGTGGGCTCTTCCAGCATGCGCTCGAAGGTGAGCTTGCACACGGATTGCCCGTTCTCGACCATGAAGGGCACGTCGTGGGCCCGCACCTCGAGCGCGGCGCGCGAGCCCCTGAACCCGCCGCCGGGGTCAAAGCCGAAGCCGGGGTCGAAGAAGCCGGCGTAGTGGGTGCGGAGCTCACCGCTGGTCGGGTCGTACGCCGTCATCTCGGCCGCCAGATTGGGGGGGATGCACACCGCCTCGTCGGACATCAAGAGGTAGAACCGCTTGGGGGACAGCACCAGCCGATCGCCCTCCTCGCGGTACACCGGGTCCCAGAAGGGGCGCGGGTCCACTTCCCCCCCGGTGGTGAGGTCGAGCAGCGGCGCGCTGTCACGGGCGCTGTGCCCGACCTGCCCGCGCTCGTCTCCACTCAGGTCCAGCCCGAGGAAGAGGCCGTGGGAGAGCATCAGCTCGTCGACCGGCACGGGCGCCCCACCGCGGTAGAGCATGGGAATGTCCCGATGCGCCGCCCGTACGTCGTCGTCGGTCAGCCACGGCCGCCCCATCGAGAGGCGCAACTGGTTCAGCGTCAGGTCCTCTTTCACCCGCACCGGGAACGACAGCGGCACCACCTCGAGGTACAGCGGCCCGCGGTAACCGGGCGCGATCTCGTCGAAGCGGTCGCTCCCGTCCGTGATGACGCGGGTGAACACGTCGATGCGCCCGGTCGAGCTCTTGGGATTCGCCTTGCCCCGCAGTCCGGCCGGCAGGTCGAGCCGCTCCTTCAGCTCAATGAGGTACGGGCACGTGGCCTCGAGCATGGCGCCGTCCCCGCGCAGATCGATCTCGTCGAGCACGTAGTCCTTCAGCTTGTGCTCTACCGAGTCGGGCCCCGGCAAGAAGCTGCAGCGGATGCGGAGCGCCTGCTCCCCGAGGCGGAGATCCAGGCTCGCCGGCTGGATGTTGGTCTCGGGGATCTTGAACCGCCCGGCATCGACGTACCCGGCCCGGATGGCACCCTCGAGCATCTGACCGGGGAGGACCCCCTCCGCGCTGGGTTGGAGGCTCAGCAAAGGCGTGGCGGGCACGCTCAGAGCAAAGCACGTAGGGGGGCGACGCGGAAGTCCGAGCGTGGGGACGGCTTCGGGCACAGCCTGTGGATGACTTGGGGATAGAGGGCCTCCACACGGGGGTTGGCCAGGTGGCAACGGGTTGTCCACAGGCCCACGCCACGGTCTGAACGAGGTCGGCCCCCGTGGGCCCACGGGGCGCGACGATAAGCTGACGGGTCGTCAGATTTGGCGCCGGAGCCTCGCCCCGGCGGCCCAGCGCGGAGGTTCCCTTGCTCGACTACGTCATCCGATCCGGCACGCTGATCGACGGTTCCGGCGAGGCGCCTCGCCCGGCCGACATCGGGATCCGTGACGGGCGCATCGTCGCCGTGGGCGAGGTGGACGAGCCGGCGAACACCGAGTTCGACGCGGCCGGGCTGTGCGTCGCCCCGGGCATCGTGGACCCCCACACGCACTACGACGCCCAGCTCTTCTGGGACCCGTCGGCCTCTCCGTCCAACGTGCACGGCGTGACGACGGTGATCGGCGGGAACTGCGGCTTCACGCTGGCGCCGCTCAACGCCGAGGATGCCGACTACATCCGCCGCATGATGGCCAAGGTCGAGGGCATGCCCCTGGCCGCCCTCGAGAACGGCGTCCCGTGGACCTGGTCCACCTTCGCCGAGTACCTCGACGCGCTCGAGGGCAACCTCGGCGTGAACGCCGGCTTCCTCGTCGGCCACTGCGCGCTGCGCCGCAAGGTGATGGGCGCACCGCGCGCCGAGGAGGTCGCGTCCGACGAGGAGATCACCGCCATGCGGGCGCTGCTGGCGGAGTCGCTCGCCGCCGGGGGGTTGGGCTTCTCGTCGTCGCAATCGCGCACCCATTCCGACGGCGACGGCCGACCGATCACCTCGCGCCACGCCGACCGCCGCGAGATGCTCGGGTTCTGCGAAGAGGTAGCCGCGCACGAGGGCACGACGCTCGAGTACATCACCAACGGATGCCTCGACTCCTTCAGCGCCGAGGAGGTCGACCTCATGACCGCCATGAGCGTCACCGCGCAGCGCCCGCTCAACTGGAACGTGCTCACCGTCGACGCCCGGTCGGCCGATCGCATCGAGCACCAGCTCTCGGCGTCGTCGGCCGCGTCGGCCGCCGGGGGGCGCATCGTCGCGTTGACGATGCCGACGCTCGTCCCCATGAACATGAGCTTCCGCACCCATTGCGCGCTCTTCCTGATCCCCGGCTGGGGGGAGGTCATGGGCCTGCCCGAGGCCGAGCGCATGGAGCAGCTGGCCGATCCCGCCGTCCGCGCCATGCTCGACGAGCGCGCCCGGAGCAAGGAAGCCGGCGTGTTCCGCGGTCTGTCGCACTGGGGCACGTACGTCATCGGGGACACGTACACCGCCGCCAACGAGGGCTGCGCGTTCCGTCGCGTCGCCGACATTGCGGCGGAGCGCGGCACCTCGCCCTTCGACACCCTCCTCGACATCGTCCTGGCCGACGACCTGCGCACCGTCCTGTGGCCCAACACCGACGACGGTGACGCCGCCACCTGGACCATGCGCGCCGCCATCTGGGGCGACGCCCGCGCCATGGTGGGCGGCTCGGACGCCGGCGCCCACCTCGATCGCATGTGCGGCTCCAGCTACCCCACCGCCTTCTTGGCCGATTGCCTGCGCGGGCGGCGCCTGGTCCCCGTCGAGCAGGCCGTGCACATGATGACCGGCCAGCCGGCCGCGCTGTTCGGGTTGCGCGAACGCGGCCTCGTCCGCGAGGGCTACGCCGCGGACCTCTTCGTGTTCGACCCCGAGACGGTGGACTCGGAGCCGGCGCGCCTCGTGCACGACCTGCCGGGCGACACGCCCCGGCTCTACGCCGGCTCGCACGGGGTGGTCCGCGTCCTGGTCAACGGGGTGGAGACGGTGAAGGACGGCGCGCCGACCGGAGCCGTGCCGGGCACCCTCCTGCGTTCGGGCCGCGATACCGCCTCGGTCGTACCGACGCCGGCCTGAATCCCGGGGCCCGGCCCCGCCGTCTAGCCTGACCTCCGGTGACGCCCGAACCAGATGACCCGGGCCTCGCCGTCGAGGAGCCGCCGGCCGGCCTCGGAGGCCGCACCGGCACCGCGGTCGAGGGGCCGCCCCCCGCTGGACCCGCCACGAACGGGGCGACCGCCGGCGAGCCGCCCCGTTCCACGCGCTGGCTCCGCGAAGCCGTCATCGTCGTCCTCGTCGCCGTGGTCGTCGCCGTCCTGCTCCGGACCTTCGTCGTCCAGACCTTCTACATCCCTTCGGGCTCCATGGAGCCGACGCTCCAGGTCGGCGACCGCATCCTGGTCAACAAGCTCAGCTACCACCTGCACGGCGTCGGGCGCGGGGACATCGTGGTGTTCTCCCGCCCGCCCAACGAGAACTGCGGCGGGCCGGAGGTGAACGATCTGGTCAAGCGGGTCATCGGGCTGCCGGGCGAGGTGATCTCGGTCTCGGGCGGCCACGTCGACGTCGACGGCCGGCGTCTCGACGAGAGCTGGCTCCCCTCCGCCGAGCAGGGCGTGACCAAGCCCGGGCCCGGTGGCACCGCCTACAGCCTCGAGCAGTCGTACCGGGTGCCGGCCAACGACTATTTCGTGATGGGTGACAACCGGACCGACTCGTGTGACAGCAGGTTCTGGGGCCCGATCAGCAAGTCCCTCATCGTGGGCAAGGTCGAGATGCGGGTCTGGCCCGTCTCCTCGCTCGGCTTCTTCTAAACCTCGTCGGCCTCCGCCATCACCCGGGTCACGGCGGCCACCGTTTGGCCGTCGTCGAGGTTCATCACCCGCACGCCGGTGGCGTCGCGGCCCTGCGACGCGATCTCGCGCGCCGCAGTACGGATGACCACGCCGCCGGAGGAGACCAGGAGGATCTCCTCGTCGAGGGCCACCATGAACGCACTCACCACGTTCCCGCGCGTGCCCGTCAGCCGGATGCCGCGCACGCCCTGGCCGCCACGCGTCTGGCGGTTGAAGCGCTCGAGCTTGGTGCGCTTGCCGTAGCCGGCGTCAGTGACGATGAGGATGTCGGTGTCGTCGGCCGCAACGTCACACGACACGACGGCGTCGTCCTTGCGCAGGCGGATGCCGCGCACCCCCGCCGCGTCGCGGCCCATGGAGCGGACGTCGTCCTCACTGAAGCGGATCGTCATGCCCTTGCGGGTCACCTCGAAGAGGTCGTCGTGGCCCGAGGTCGTGACGACGCGGACCAGCTCGTCGCCGTCGCGCAGGTTAATGGCGATGAAGCCCTCGCGCCGGGACTTGTCGTACTCACTCAATGCGGTCTTCTTCACCTGCCCGTGCGACGTGGCGAAGAAGAGGAACTGGTCGGCCGAGAACTCCCGCGTGGCGATGATGGCGGTGATCGACTCGTTCGGCGCCAGCGGTACCAGGTTGATCGCCGCGGTCCCGCGAGCGGTGCGGTCCTTCATGGGGATCTCGTGACCGCGCAGGCGGTAGACCTTGCCCTGGTTGGAGAAGAGCAGCAGGTAGGCGTGGGCCGAGGTGTGGACCACCTGGCTGACGAGGTCCTCCTCCTTGAGCCGGGCCCCCTGCACACCACGGCCCCCCCGGCCCTGGGTGCGGAAGGCGGCGGCGGCGACCGACTTGATGTAGCCCGCCCTCGTCATGGTCACGACGATCTCCTCGTCGTCGATCAGGTCCTCCATCCCCATCTCACCGGGGTCGTGGGTGATGACGCTGCGACGCGGGTTGGCGTGCTTGTCGCGGATCGCGGTCATCTCGGTCTCGATGACGCCGCGCAGCTTGGCGTCGTCGGAGAGGATGGCCTCGAGCTCGGCGATGGTCGCGAGCAACTCGGCCATCTCCTCCTCGAGCTCGGAGCGACCGAGCCGCGTCAGCCGGCCCAGCGTCATGTCGAGGATGTGCGTCGCCTGCACCTCGGTGAACGAGAAGGGCTCCGCCATCAGCGCGGTGCGCGCCTCGGGTCGGTCCGCCGAAGCGCGGATCGTCGCGATCACCGCGTCGAGCATGTCGATGGCGCGCAGCAAGCCCTCGACGATGTGGGCCCGGTTGCGCGCCTTGTTGAGCCGGAACTCGGAGCGGCGGGTGATGACCTCGATCTGGTGGGCGATGTAGTGCGCCAGCGCCTGCGCCAGGTTGAGCGTGCGCGGCACGCTGTCCACCAGGGCCAGCATGTTGACGCCGAAGCTTGTCTGCAGCGGCGTCTGCTTGTAGAGGTTGTTGAGGACGACGTTGGCGTTGGCGTCGCGCTTCAGCTCGATCACGAGCTTCGGCTCCTGATTGGCCGACGCGTTGCGCAGCTCGCTGATGCCGTCGAGGTCGCCCGCCCGGACCAGTTCGGTGATCTTCTGCTCAATGACCTCCACCGAGGTCTGGTACGGCAGCTCGGTCACCACGATGCGGTCGCCGACGCGCCCCTCTTCGATCTCGGCGACGGCGCGCATCTTGATCGACCCGCGGCCCGTCCGATACGCGTCGAGGATGCCCTGGCGCCCGAGAATCTGTGCCCCGGTCGGGAAGTCCGGGCCCTTCACGAACTCCATCAGCTCGTCGGGCGTGGCGTCGGGGTGGTGCAGCACGTGGATGGCGGCGTCGATCACCTCGCCCATGTTGTGGGGCGGCACGTTGGTCGCCATGCCGACGGCGATGCCCTGCGAGCCGTTGACCAACAGGTTCGGGAACCGCGACGGCAGCACGACGGGCTCGGACGCCGACCCGTCGTAGTTGGCGACCATGTCGACGGTCTCCTCGTCGATGTCCGCCATGAGCTCGAGGGCCAGCGGCGCCAGCCGGCACTCCGTGTAGCGCATCGCCGCGGGCCCGTCGTCGGGGCTCCGTCCGCCGAAGCTGCCGTGCCCGTCGACGAGCGGGTGGCGCAACGAGAACTCCTGCACCATACGGGCCAGGGCCTCGTAGATGGCCGAGTCGCCGTGGGGGTGGTACGTCCCCATGACCTCGCCGACCACCTTGGCGCACTTGTTGTGCGGCCGGTCCGGGCGCAGCCCGTTGTCGAACATGGAGTAGAGGATCCGGCGGTGCACCGGCTTGAGGCCGTCGCGCACGTCGGGCAACGCCCGGGCGACGATGACCGACATGGAGTACTCGAGGAACGAGCGCTCCATCTCTTCTTGGATCTCTATGGGCTCGATCGAACCGCCGGTGGGTGGCTCGTCCTCCCCCGGTGGTGCCGGCGGCGCGGCGTTCCCCCCACCGGCTCCGGCGCTGCCGCGGCTCGTACCGCGTGTCGACTGACGTGGCATGTCTCCCTACTTCCCGTCCGGTCCCTCAGATGTCGAGGAACCGCACGTCCTTGGCGTTCGTCTGGATGAAGTGGCGACGCAGCTCCACGTCGTCACCCATCAGGATCGAGCACACCTCGTCGGCCAGGGCGGCTTGCTCCACGTTGACCTGGAGCAACGAGCGCTTGGTCGCGTCCATGGTCGTGTCGCGCAGCTCGGCGAAGTCCATCTCGCCGAGGCCCTTGAGCCGGTTGAAGTCGTGCTTGTGGTCAGGGTGCTCGGCCCGGAACGCATCCTTGGCCGCGTCATCCTTGAGATAGATCTTCTCTTTGCCGACCAGCGTCGAGTACAGCGGCGGCTGGGCCACGTACACGAACCCACCCTCAACGAGCGGCTTCATCTGGCGGAAGAAGAACGTGAGCAGCAGCGTGCGGATGTGGCTGCCGTCGACGTCCGCGTCGGCCAGCAGGATCACCTTGTGGTAGCGGATCTTGGCGACGTCGAACTCCTCGGCCAGCCCGGCGCCGATGGCCGAGATGAGCGCCTGGATCTCTGCGTTCTTGAGCATCTTGTCGATACGGGCCCGCTCGACGTTGAGGATCTTGCCGCGGATGGGGAGGATGGCCTGGGTCACCGGGTCGCGCGCGTCCTTGGCCGAGCCGCCGGCCGAGTTGCCCTCGACGATGAAGAGCTCCGACTCGCGCGGGTCGCGCGACGAGCAGTCGGCCAGCTTGCCCGGCAGGCCGGCGCCGTCGAGGGCCGACTTGCGACGCGTCAGGTCGCGCGCGCCCTGGGCGGCCAGGCGTGCCCGCGCCGCCTGCGTCGACTTCTGCACGATCTGGCTCGCCTCGCGCGGGTTCTCCTCGAGCCACTCCAGGAGCTTCTTGTTCGTGGTGCGCTCGGTCAGCGAACGGATGCTCGCGTTGCCCAGCTTCGCCTTGGTCTGCCCCTCGAACTGCGGGTCGCGCAGGCGCACCGAGATGATGGCGGTCAGCCCCTCGCGGATGTCCTCGCCCTTGAGGTTCTCCTCCTTCTCCTTCAAGAGGTTGCGCTCACGGGCGTAACGGTTCACGACGTTGGTCAGGGACTTGGAGAACCCCTCGACGTGCATCCCGCCCTCAAT
>DASZLL010000070.1:0-13909 GCA_035552395.1 Acidimicrobiales bacterium | reverse complement strand
GTGCGGATCGGCGATGACGCCCGAGGCCACCAGGCGCACGTAGCCATCCGTCACGATCACGAGCGGGAGGCTGACCAACGCAAAGAGCCCGTGATGTGTGTTCAACCGCGACACCTGGGACCAGAGGCGCCGGCGCAGCGGGCGTGCCGCCAGCGCGCGGCTGCCCCCGCCGACCAGATGCCGGCAGGCGTGACACCCCAACACGTAGCCCCAGAACGCCAGCCCGTTGGCGACGATCAGCAACGTGCCCACCCCGACGCCGACCCCGCCCGGCTGGCGGAACGCGTCGACCGCGTCGGCCGTCAACGTCACCGCCACCACCACGCTGAGCCCCCACAGATAGCGGTGCGCGTTCTGCAGCACGAGCGGCAACCGGGACTCACCCGACTGCCGCCGCCGCGGCTCGCTCACCGCGCACGCCGGCGGTGACAACCAGAACGAGCGGTAGTACAGCTTGCGGTAGTAGTAACAAGTCGCGCGCACGCCGATCGGCACGGCGACGACGAGCAGCGCCGGCGACCACCGCCACCACCCGCCAATGAGCACGAACGTGGCGTGCGTCCCGCAGTCGGCGGCGAGGCACGGCGAGTACAGCGGCGACACGTAGCTGCCGACTGCAAAATCGCCGGTCTGCAGCGCCGCCCACAGCGCATAGGCGCTCAGCCCTCCGAGGAAGGCGGCCGTCCCGAGCGGCGCGAGCCACCATCGGTCCCTCCGCTCCGTCCGACCGGCCCGTCGCCCCCCTCGCCCCACCGTCCCGGCCCGGATGTGCACCTGCGTGACCGCCGCCACCACTCCACGGTAAAGACGCCCCATTCAGAAGTCAAAGACATAGATACTCTGAATTTCATAGTCTTGCCCTATAGTTTCGTCGCCCGCACAGCTGCCGGCCCGTAGGGTGCCTGCGTGGACGTCCCCGCGTTGTTGCTCGAGTTCTTTGGCCGGATCCCGCCCCTCGCCGAACGTGCGGTCGACGGTCTCACCGCCGAACAACTCGCCACGGCCCCGGCATCCGGCGCCAACACGATCGGATGGCTGGTCTGGCACCTGACCCGGGTCGAGGATCATCACGTGGCCGAGCTCTTGCAAGCCGACCAGATCTGGACGACGGGCGAATGGGCGGCGCGTTGTGGCCTGGAGCCCGACCCGTCCAATACCGGCTACGGCCACGGGCCCGAGCAGGTGCTCCTGGTTCGACCCGAGGCGCCGGGCGCGTTGCTCGACTACCTCAATGCGGTGCACGAGCGCACGGGCCACATGATCGAGGGCCTCTCGCCCCATGACCTCGACCGCGTCGTCGACGACCGTTGGGACCCGCCCGTCACCATGGGGGTCCGGCTGGTCAGCATCGCAGACGACTGCATGCAGCACGCAGGCCAGGCCGCCTACGTGCGCGGGCTCCTTGGTTACTAAGTCGACCGCGTCACGAGCGGCTAGGCGGTCGCGGCCACTGCGCGTACTCCGAGTAGTGGTAGATCGTCTCGTACCCGAGGGCGCGGTAGACGGGTTCGCCCATCGGTGAAGCCTGCAATGTGCACGACGACGCGCCGCGCTCGAAGGCCAGGTTCGTGGTCCGCGTGGTGACGAGGGCTCCGAGCCCTGTGGTGCGGGCGGCGGGGACGGTGCCCACCCACTGCAGGCTGGCCACGCCATCGCTCTCGAAGACCATGGCGGTGGCGATGGGCTCGCCTGAGCGCCGGGCGACCACGACGTGGGTCGACGGATCATCGACGAGCGCGGAGCACTGGTCGAAGAGCTCGGGCAGCACCTCGGCGGGCATCCCATAGCTGGCGTAGGCCGCGGCGTTCACCGTGACGAAGTCCACCACGCCCGCTTCGTCCTCGACCCACTCGACCGCGACGCCGTCCACGCCGTCACGCTCGGGCAGCGGCGCCGTGACCAGCATCTCGGGCACGGGCGCTCCGAACACGTCGAGTCCGGCAGTGACGCAGGCGTCACGCAGGTCGTCGTCCTCGCCGTTGTCGCGCACCTTGACGGTGAAGCCCCGGGCGAAGCCCCCGAAAAATGACTCGGCCCGGGCGATCAACTCAGCTCCGGCGACTCCCTCATGGCTGCGGAACGCGCCGTTCGCCACCACCGGAAGCCACGATCCACCCGCACAGAGCACGCATCCGTCGTGCTCTTCGAGCGCGCCCTTCGTGCTCCAGCGGGTCATCGCGCGGTTGAACGCAATGAGGTTGGCCTGGCCGAGCGCGGCTTCGCGGGACGGAGACACCATGCGAGCATGATGCCGCGCCACGCCCGCTTAGCGCAGCACGAAGACCGGGTGGCGGGGAGCCTCGACCGCCCAGTCGGCGTCACTCGAGGCCGGCGTGACGCCCTCGAAGAACATGCCGGTCTCGAACTTCCAGCGCTTGAGGTAGGACCGCAGGATCGGCAGCGTGTCCTCGACGGGGATCTCGGTCGCCGTGCAGAGCTGGCGCCGCCGGCCGAGGATCAGGACCAGGTGGCCGCCGGCGTGGCGCACGTTGCGCACCCACTGGGTCTGGCCGCGTGGGGAGACGAGGTACTGCTGTCCCTCGTAGGTGAGCAGGTTGACCGGTGTGTGGTGCAGCTTGCCGGAGGCGCGGCCCCGGTGCTCGAGGACGCGGGAGCCCATGACGCTGACGCCGAGGCGGGTCAACCCGCTGACCATCGGGTTGAAGACGTGCTGGGTGAACCAGTCGGGGCGCTTGTAGTGCGCAGTGGGTGCGGGCGTCGTGGGCATCTCGGCCTCCTGAACGGTGCGGGCAATCGTTTCCATGAACAACGATCCTAAGCGAGAACACTGTTCTTGTCAAGTACTTGTGTTCTCGTCGTGGAACATTCAGACTGGCAGCCATGGCAATGCCTCGCACCGCCCGCTCGGCCCGCGAGCGGGTGCGCGAAGAGATGACCGCCGAGATCCTGGCCGTGGCCCGTGCGCACGTGGCCGAGGAGGGCGCGGCGGCCCTGTCCCTGCGCTCGGTGGCCCGGGACCTCGAGTTGGCGCCGTCGGCGCTCTACCGCTACTTCGACGGCCGCGACGCACTCCTGAGTGCGCTGATCATGGCGGCCTATGCAGCGCTGGCGGCCGAAGCCGAGCGGGCGGCCGACGCGGCGCGAGGTGAGCCGAGCGACGCCGAGCGCTGGCTCGCGGTCCCGCGCGCCATCCGGCGATGGGCCGTCGGCCGTCCTCAAGAGTGGGGCTTGATCTTCGGCACGCCGGTGCCGGGGTACGAGGCGCCAGAAGACACGGTCGAGCCGTACGCCCGGGTGGCCGCGGCCATGGTGCGCCCCGTCAACGAGGCCAAGGAGGCGGGTCGTTTGCGGATGGAGCGCTCGCACGCCGACGTCTCCGATGCACTGCGCGAGGCGGTGACACCGGTCACCGAGGCACTCTTCCCCGAGATGCCCGTCGCAAAAGTGGTGCTGGCCATTCAGGCCTGGACGACCGTGGTCGGCGTCATCAGCCTCGAGGTGTTCGGGCACTGGCGCAGAACCATCCTTGACCCCGAGGCGTTCTTCGAGGCCACCATCCGCGAACTGGCTGGCCAAATCGGGCTGGTCTAAAGGCGGGCTGGTCGAGGGTTATCCCAGGACGGGCAGCCTCAGCTCGACGCCGGCGCTCGTGAGGAACGCGATCTTGTGCTCGAGGGCGTTCTGCCAATCGATCATGTCCTTGTCGAACTGCATGCGGTCGCCTTCTTCGCACGCATGCTCGAGCTCGTCGAACGCCAGGTCTTCGGCGTCCAGCAGGGCCCGGTACTTCAAAAGGAAGTGGTCGTCGATCGGCTGATGCACGTCGTCCCTCCTACCACCGGCCCGACCTTCGCGAGCCGGTGCCGAAACGATACTTCTGTCACGCGTTGTTCGCCCAGGAGTGCCGTCGGATTGAGGCCCCATTGACACTGTTCCGCAGCATGTCGGGACCTCGCTCCGTCCGGGCGGTGAGCACCGGCCGGCCCGAGAGACCTGGTCAGGGCGGTGGCCGACCGTTCAAGGCCGGTTACCAGTTGCGCCGAAAACGGTGGTAGGTGCGCGGCATCAGCGCGCGGAACACCATGGCTGCGTCAATGAGCCCCGACACGCTGATCTCCAGCGAGGGGCCACCGGCCTGCGCCAGGATTCGGCGCGACACCGTGGTCACACTGCGTTGGGTCAGGCGCGGCGGGCGTCGCAGGCCGCGCCCGAGCGCCCCGAGGCCGAGCTCGGTCGCCATGAAGGCCGGGTAGACGACGTGGAGCCGCACCCCCTGGGGCTCGAGGCGAAAGGAGACCGACTCGGTGAAGGCCGAGAGGGCCGCCTTCGTCGACGGATAGGCCCCCGGCCCGGGCGAGGGGAGACGTCCACCGTCGGACGAGACGTTGATCACGATGCCGTGCCCGCGCGCCAGCATCGATGGCGTGACGGCCAAGGTGGCGGCGACCGGTCCGAAGAAGTTCACGTCGAAGGCGTGGCGATAGTCGTCCTCGCCGATGTCGACCAACCGGATGCCAGGGTCCTGCGCTGCATTGTTGATCAGCATGTCAATGGGACCGTGCGTCATCGCCACCTGGTCGAGCACGTCGCGCAGCCTGCCGGTGTCGCCTACGTCGCACGTGCGCGTCTCGGATGTTGCCGAGTGGGTGCGCAGTTGCACCGCCAGCGCGTCCAGCCGGGTCGTGTTGCGCGCCAGGCCGACCACGGTCGCGCCGGCGAGAGCCAGGTCTCGGCACAGTTGCGCGCCGAGCCCGGCCGATGCGCCCGTGACCACCGCGATCTTGCCGCTGTAGCGGCCCCCGAAGGACGGGGCACGGGCCTCGCGCGACAAGCGGGGGAAGGCCACCCGACGGTCGCTCAGATCCCCGAGGCCCCGTCGTCGATCGGGTCGGTCAGGTTCTCGAGCGCCGACCCCAGGCGCGCCGCTGCCGCGGCGAGTATCTCCTGGCCGGCGACGAGCGCCGCCAGGTCACCCCGGACGCGCACCCGTCCGGCCGCCAGCGCGTCCGCCGGGTCAAGCCGTCCCAGGGCGAGCGCCAGCGCGTCGGCGTAGCCCAGGGCGATTGTCGCCGTCGCCCCATCGGCGAGCGCGCCGTCGCCGTCGAGGGCCAGGTGCGCCCGCCCTTCGGCCACGGTGAGCACCACCTTGACCTCGGACTCGGAGCCTTCGACGTCCCCGCCCAGATCCGCCGGGACCCGGCTCACCAGTTGGGCCACGCTGAAGGCGCCGTCGGCCGCCGCCAGTGAGCCCGCCGCTGCTGCGGCGACGGCGTCGGAGAGGTCGAGGGCGCTCAGCGCGGCATCGAAGGACTGGACCCATTCGGGTGAGAGGTAGCGGGCCATGGCGAGCGAACGATAACCAACGAATCCGGAGGATCGAACCGATCCGGGCGCGATGACGCCGGGGACGGGCCGGCGGCGTCCGAAGGCTCAACCCGCAGAGGCCTCTCTGGCGTCTTGGGCCGACTTCGGCTTCGAGCGGCCGGTGATCTTGCGCCCGAGCCAGGCCACCGGGTCGTAGCGGGCGTCGACCACGCGTTCTTTCATGGGGATGATGCCGTTGTCGGTGATCTTGATGTGCTCTGGGCACACCTCGGTGCAGCACTTGGTGATGTTGCACATCCCGAGGCCCATGTCGTGGGCCAGTTCGCGCCGGTCGTTGACATCCAGGGGGTGCATCTCGAGTTCGGCGAAGCGGATGAAGAAACGCGGCCCGGCGTACTTGGGCTTGTTGTCCTCGTGGTCACGGATGACGTGGCACACGTTCTGGCACATGAAGCACTCGATGCACTTGCGGAACTCCTGGCCCCGCTCGACGTCGATCTGCTGCATCCGGTAGCCGCCCTCGGGCTCGGGACCCGGCTCGAACGCGGGCACCCGCTTGGCCACCTCGTAGTTGAACGAGACGTCGGTCACCAGGTCCCGGATGATGGGGAACGTCTTCATCGGCGCCACCGTCACCGGCTCGCCCGCGGGCAGCGTGTCCATGCGCGTCATGCACAGCAGTCGCGGCAGCCCGTTGATCTCGGCCGAGCACGATCCGCACTTGCCGGCCTTGCAGTTCCAGCGGCACGCCAGGTCGGGCGCGGGGTCGGCCTGGATCCGGTGGATCACGTCGAGCACCACCTCGCCCTCGACGGCCGGCATCTCGTAATTGGTGAACTCGCCTCCCTCGGCATCGCCCCGCCACACCCGCATCGTCACCTTCTCGGCACGTGCCGCACCCCCCGCCGCGGCGTCGGCACCACCTGCCGTCTCCACCGTGGGCGTCGTCGAAGCCGTCTCAGCCGGGTCAGCCATGGCTCAATGTCCTTCCTCGAAGAGCTCTCGCAGCTCGGCCGGCATCTCGGGCAGCGGCTCGGGGGCGATGGCGATGGGCGCCAGATACCCGTGCTCGCCCCTCTGGTGCTGGACGAAGTTGACCTTGCCCATCTCGGGGTCGGGCCCCGGATGGTCCTCGCGGGTATGGCCGCCGCGCGACTCCTTGCGCTGCAACGCACCCTGGGCCACGGCGATCGAGGTCGTGATCATCGACGGGAGGTCGGTGGCGAGGTTCCAGCCTGGGTTGTAGGCCCGGCCGCCCTTCACCTGCACCTTGGCCGTCTGCTGCTTGAGATCCTCGAGCTTGGCCAAGGCCTCCTCGAGTTCGGGCCCGGTGCGGATGATGCCCACGAGTCGCTGCATCGTCTCTTGGAGCTCGTGGTGGACGTCGTAGGGGTTGTGGCCGTCCTCGCGCCCGAAGGGGGCGTAGGCATCGTCGATCACCGAGGCGATCTCCGCCGCGTCGACGTGCGGCGATCCGGCGCGGCCTTCAGCGAAGTCAGACGCGCCGATCCCGGCGCGGCGCCCGAACACGATGAGGTCCGAGAGCGAGTTGCCGCCGAGGCGGTTCGCACCGTGCATGCCGCCCGATGCCTCGCCGATGGCGAAGAGGCCCGGCACGGTGGCGGCCTGGGTCTCGGCGTCGACGCGCACCCCACCCATCATGTAGTGGCAGGTGGGGCCGACCTCCATCGGCTCGGCCGTGATGTCGACGCCGGCCAGCTCCATGAACTGGTGGTACATCGAGGGGAGGCGGCGCTTGATGTACTCGGGGCTGCGCCGCGACGCGATGTCCAGGTACACGCCGCCGTGCGGGGTCCCCCGACCGGCCTTCACCTCCGAGTTGATGGCCCGGGCCACCTCGTCGCGCGGCAGCAGGTCGGGCGTGCGCCGGTTGTTGATGTGATCGTCGTACCAGGCGTCGGCTTCCTCTTCGGTGTCCGCCGTCTCGGACCGGAACATGTCGGCGACGTAGTTGAACATGAAGCGGGTGCCCTGGGAGTTCCGCAGGACCCCGCCGTCGCCGCGCACGCCCTCGGTGACCAGGATCCCGCGCACCGACAGCGGCCACACCATGCCTGTCGGGTGGAACTGCACGCATTCCATGTCGATGACGTCGGCCCCGGCCCAGATCGCCATGGCGTGGCCGTCACCCACGGACTCCCACGAGTTGGACGTGTACATCCACGACTTGCCGATCGACCCGGTGGCCAGCACGATGGCCTTGGCGGTGAACGCGACCATCTCTCCCGTCGGCCGCATGTAACCGACCGCACCCGAGACCCGTCCCTCGGCGTCGGCCAGGAGGCGGAGGATCTTGCACTCCATGAACACGTCGGTGCCCATGGAGACGACCTTCTGCTGGAGCGTGCGGATCAGCTCGAGCCCGGTGCGGTCACCGACGTGGGCGAGGCGAGCGTAGCGGTGGCCGCCGAAGTCGCGCTGCGAGATCTTGCCGTCCTTGGTCCGGTCGAACAATGCGCCCCAGCGCTCGAGCTCGTAGACCCGGTCGGGCGCCTCTATGGCGTGGATCTGCGCCATGCGCCAGTTGTTGAGCATCTTGCCCCCGCGCATGGTGTCGCGGAAGTGGATCTGCCAGGTGTCCTCTTTCCACACGTTCCCCATCGCCGCGGCCATGCCGCCCTCGGCCATGACGGTGTGCGCCTTGCCCAGCAGGGACTTGCAGATGACCGCGACGCGTAGGCCGCGCTCCTTGGCCTCGATGGCGGCGCGCAGGCCGGAACCTCCGGCGCCGATGACGATGACGTCGTAGTCGTGAGTCTCGTAGTCGGCGCCCGCCGAGCCGGACCCCGACGCGGCAGGTGTACCGGTACTGGTCATGGAACGAAATTCCTCCCGTCCCTTAGAAGTGGAAGCCAGGGTCGTGGATGGTCCCGCTCGCCACCAAGCGCACGTAGAGGTCGCTCAGCGCGACGACGCACAGGCTGATCCAGGCGAAGACCATGTGGCGCGAGTTCAACGGCGTCACGAACTTCCAGAGCTTGTGCCGCCACGGGTGCTTGGCGAACGACCGCACCGAGCCGCCGCAGAAGTGCCGGCAGGCGTGGCACGACAGGCTGTAGAGCCACAGGAAGGCGGCGTTGAAACACAGGATCACGGTGCCGACGCTGATGCCGATCCCCACCCCGGGCTGGCGGAACGACAGCACCGCGTCGTAGGTGAGGATGGCGTTGAAGATCAAGAGGATCCAGAAGAAGTACCGGTGGATGTTCTGCAGGATCAGTGGGAAGCGGGTCTCGCCGCTGTAGCTGCCGTGCGCGTCGGCCACCGAACACGCGGGCGGCGACCACCAGAAGGACCGGTAGTAGGCCTTGCGGTAGTAGTAGCAGGTGAGGCGGAATCCCAACGGGAAGATGAGGATCAAGATCGCGGGCGAGAAGTTCCAGATCCCGAGCGTCCCGAACGAGTGGCTCCCGGCCACACAGGAATTGGCGATGCACGGCGAGTAGAAGGGGGAGATCAGGTCCCGGTGCAGCGCCGTCCCGGCGTAGTAGTCCTTGCCCACGAAGGCGGCCCACGTCGAGTAGATGACGAAGGCGGTGAGGACCGTCACTGTCACCACCGGCTGGAGCCACCAGGTGTCCCGGCGCAGCGTGGCGACGTCGGGCCCGCCCCGCTGCATTCCGATCACCACTGGAGTAGTGGTTGCGCTCTCGACCGTCGTCGTCACTCAGACCTCCTCGGTGGGGCCGGTGCAGCGGGTCGCGGCCGCCCAAATCATTTCAGGCCGCTCCCGCAGCGGCGCACGCGGTGGCGGAGTCGGCGGCACCCCGAAAATCCCGCCGGGACGCCGTGTAGCTCGCACGTGTGTCGCACCCTACGGGCCGACCTGAAGGGTCGTCAAAGACATAAAGAGCATCATTATCAGAGCGTCAGGCTCTAAGCCGCTAACCTGAAACTCCACCATGCAGCTGCACCAGCTGACCTACGCCCTGGCCGTGGCCGAGGAGCGGAACTTCACCCGGGCGGCCGACCGCCTGCATCTGGCCCAGCCGAGCCTGTCCCGCCAGGTCCGCCTGCTCGAGACCGAGCTCGGCGTGTCGCTCTTCAACCGGGGCCCGGGTCAGGGCCCGGTCACCCTGACCGCGGACGGCGCCGCGCTCCTCCCCTTCATGCAGCGCGTCCTGGCCGACGTGGAGGACACCGGTGCCGAGGCCCGGGCGCTGTCGGGCATGGCCGCGGGCCGCCTTGCCGTCGGCGCCACCCCCAGCCTGATCACGAGCGCCCTGGCCCCCGCCCTCGTCGAGTTCCACCACAGCTACCCGGGCATCGACCTCTCGGTCGTCGAGGCGGGTTCGCACCAGTTGTTGCCCCAGGTGGCCGCGGGCGAGGTGGACCTCGCGCTCATCGTGCTCCCGGTGACCGACCCGCTCGTGGTCACGACGCCGCTCTTCGACGACCCGCTCGTCCTCGCCACCGCGCCCGACCACCCCTTCGCCGCGCGGCGCCAGGTCCACGTCCGCGACCTCGACGGCCTGGACCTGGTCATGTTCCGTGAGGGCTACGACCTGCGCGCCGTCACCCTCGACGCGTGCCGCGTCGCGGGAGTGGAGCCGCACCTGGTGAGCGAGGGCGGCGAGATGGCGGGTGTCCTCTCTTTCGTGGCCGCCGGTCTCGGCGCGGCCGTCGTCCCCGCCATCGCGCTGCCCGGCGACGGTTCGCTGGTCGGCATCCACTTCCGCGGGCCCGAGCTGAGCCGGACGGTCGCGCTGGCCCAGCGCGGCGACCGCACGTTGGCGCGCCCCGCCCGTGCGTTGGCCGACCAGCTCACCGCCCGTTACGGCGTCCCCGCCACCGCCCGCTGACCCCGCCGGCGGCCCCGGCCGCCGCGCCACCCCAGACGTTCGGGGTTTAGGCTTCGCCCATGGCCGGTCCTTCTTCCCTCGATCCCTCCGCGACCCCGCCCCCGGGCGCCATGGTGCCGCCACGGGACCTCCCCAGCTCGCTGGCCGACCTACGCGCCTCGGGTTGGGAGTCGGTGACGGTGGCCGACGAGATGCGCCGCAACACGCAGAAGGCGATCGCCGCCGGCGCCTCGCTCGTCCCGGGTGTCCTCGGCTTCGAGGACACCGTGGTGCCCCAGCTGGAGAACGCCATCTTGGCCGGGCACGACCTCATCCTCCTGGGTGAGCGCGGCCAGGCCAAGACGCGCGTCATCCGCTCACTCGTCGGCCTGCTCGACGAGTGGTTGCCCATCGTCGCCGGCTCCGAGATCAACGACGACCCCTACAACCCCGTCTCGCGCTACGCGCTCGACCGCGTCGAGGAGCTCGGCGAGGCCACGCCGATCGCGTGGGTCCACCGCTCGCAGCGCTACGGCGAGAAGCTGGCGACGCCGGACACCTCCATCGCCGACCTCATCGGCGAGGTCGACCCGATCAAGATCGCCGAGGGGCGCTACCTCAGCGACGAGATGGCGCTGCATTACGGCCTCATCCCGCGCGTGAACCGTGGCATCTTTGCCATCAACGAGTTGCCCGACCTCTCCGAGCGCATCCAGGTCGGCCTGCTCAACATCCTCGAAGAGCGCGACGTGCAGATCCGCGGCCATCGCATCCGCCTACCCCTCGACGTCATGCTCGTCGCCACCGCCAACCCCGAGGACTACACGAACCGCGGCCGCATCATCACCCCGCTGAAGGACCGCTTCGGGGCGCAGATCCGCACCCACTACCCCTTCGAGACCACGACCGAGGTCAAGATCATGGAGGGCGAGGCCGACCTGCCCTCGGCCGGCGTGCCGGTCACCGTGCTGCCCTTCATGAAGGAGATCGTGGCCGAGATCAGCCAGCTGGCCCGGCGCAGCACGCACCTGAACCAGCGCAGTGGCGTCTCGGTCCGCCTGTCGATCGCCAACTACGAGACGCTGGTGGCGTCGTCCGTCCGGCGTGCCCTGCGCACGGGCGAGCCGGTCGCGGTGCCGCGGATCAGCGACCTCTCCGCCCTGGTCCCCTCGACGCAGGGGAAGATCGAGGTCGAGGCCATGGAGGAAGGTCACGAGGAGGAGGTGGTCGCCCAACTGGTGGCCGCGGCCACGCTGTCGGTCTTCCGCCGGCGTGTCACCCTCGAGGACCCGCAGTCCATCGTCGGCGCCTTCCACGACCAGGTCGTGGTGCACGTGGGCGACGACATGGCGAGCTCGGCCTACCTCTCGGTGCTCGCCGACATGCCCGAGCTCGAGCCCCCGACCCGCAAGCTGGCCGGCCCCGAGGCGATCGAGGCGGAGTCGCCGGCGCTGATGGCGAGCGCCCTCGAGTTCCTCCTCGAAGGGCTGCACCTGACCAAGCGCTTGAACAAGGACGCCTCGGGCGCCCGCGCCCTCTACCGCGGCCGCAAGTAAGGGACCACGACCACGCACACCGCACCAGCATGAGCGCCCGCTACGACTACAAGGAATGGGACGGCACCCAGGAATTCGCCGACCTGGACCCCGACGACCTGCTGGCCGGCCTGGCGGACGACCTTCTCGCTGGTGGTGATCTGGACGACGCCCTGCGGCGGCTGCTGCGCAGCGGCTTTCGCACGGCCGACGGCGACGAGGTGGCGGGCCTGCGGGACCTCCTCGACCAACTGCGCCGCCGCCGCCAGGAGATGCTCGCCGAGGGCGACCCCGACGGGCGCATGGCCGAGCTCGGCCAGCGGCTCGACGAGATCGAGCAGGACGAGCGCGCCGCCATCGACGATCTCGTCGACGAGGCGGGCACCTCGGGCGACGAGCGCCGCCAGGAGGTCACCAACGACGTGGCCACCGAGCGCCGCATGGCGCTCGACCTCCAACCCGACGAGCCGGCGGGGCGCATCCAGTCGATGCAGCACTACGACTTCGTGTCCAGCGAGGCCCGCGAGAAGTTCGAAGAGCTGGTCGAAGAGCTCCGCCGGGAGATGGCCGACACCTTCTTCGAGGGCGCGTCCGAGGCGCTGTCGAACATGGACTCCGAGCAGATGGCGCGCATGCGCGACGCCTACGACGCGCTCAACCGCATGCTCGAACAGCGCGAGAGCGGCGAGGATCTCGACCCGACGTTCGAGGACTTCATGGAGCAGTTCGGCGACATGTTCCCGGGCAATCCGCAGAACCTCGACGAGCTGCTCGAGCAACTGGCCGAGCGCATGGCCGCCGCCCAGGCCGTGTGGAATTCCCTCAGCCCCGAGCAGCAGGCGCAGCTGCGCGGGCTGATGGAGGCCGTGCTCGAGGACATGGACCTGCGCTGGCAGGTCGACCGCTTGGCCCAGAACCTCCAGCGCGCCTTCCCCGAGGCCGGGTGGCAGCGCTCGTACGAGTTCAGCGGCGAGGGCCCGATGAGCCTCGACCGGGCCACCGACCTGGCGACCCAGCTCGGCCAGCTCGACCGCATGGAAGAGGTGCTCCAGTCCGCCTCCACCCCGGCCGCCCTCGGCGAGATCGACCTCGATCAGGTCAAGCAGCACATGGGCGAGGACGCGGCGCGCGCCCTCGACCGCCTGGCCAACCTGACCAAGTCCCTGGCCGACGCCGGCCTGATCGAGCAGCACGGCGGCAGCATCGAGCTCACCCCGCGCGGCGTCCGGCGCCTCGGCCAAAAGGCCTTGGCCGACCTGTTCGGCCAGATCAACAAGGACCGCATCGGCGACCACTCGGCCCTGCGCACGGGCTCGGGCCACGACCGCGAAGAAACCACCAAGACCTACGAGTACGGCGACCCGCTCAACCTGCACCTGTCGACGACGGTGCACAACGCGGTGCGCCGCGGCGGCTCCGGCGTGCCCGTCCGGCTCCGGCCCGAGGACTTCGAGGTGGTCGAGGTCGAGGCGCTCTCGCGCTCGGCCACGGTGCTCTGCCTCGACCTCTCCATGTCGATGCCGATGCGCGACAACTTCGTACCGGCGAAACGCATGGCGATGGCCTTGCAGACGCTCATCTCGAGCAAGTTCCCGCGCGACTTCCTCGGCATCGTCGGGTTCTCCGAGATCGCGCGCGAGATCCGACCCGACGAGATCCCCACCGCCATGTGGGACTACGTCTACGGCACCAACCTGCAGCACGCGCTGGCGCTCTCGCGGCGCATGCTGGCGCACCAGCACGGCACCAAGCAGATCATCGTGGTCACCGACGGCGAGCCGACCGCTCACGTCGACGACTACGGCGAGGTCACGTTCAACTACCCGCCGATCCCCGAGACGCTGCGCCGCACGATGGCAGAGGTGATCCGCTGCACCCGCGCCGGCATCGTCATCAACACGTTCGCCCTCGACCTCCAGCGGACCCACTACCCCTTCGTGGAGCAGATCGCCCGGGTCAACGGTGGTCGCACCTTCTACACGACGCCGGACGCGCTCGGCGGGTACGTTCTGGTCGACTTCCTCCAGCACCGCCGCGTCCTCCGCCCCGCCGGCTAGCCGCGCCGTGCCGGGCGTCGTGCCTGCCCGCACTGGGCAAAATGGGCCCATGAATCCGGACATCGACGAGCTGCGTCGACTGCGCCGGGCCCGCGACCAGATGGATCGCGACTACGCCCAGCCGCTCGATGTCGCGGCGCTGGCGCGCACCGCCCTGATGTCGCAGGCGCACTTCAGCCGCCGCTTCCGCGAGGCCTACTCGGAGACGCCGTACTCCTATCTGATGACC
>DASZLL010000069.1:0-3363 GCA_035552395.1 Acidimicrobiales bacterium | reverse complement strand
GCTTCGCTCATATCCTCGAAATACCGCAGCACGAGAGCAACCCGTTGCCGCGGTGGCAGCTCTCCGAGCACACGCAGGAGGTCGGTGCTCGCCTCCACCCGCCCGATGATGCGCACGGCGGCATCGTCCTCGCGCGCCTCGAGGAGGCCCGCCGACGCAGGGCCGAGTTCCGCGCGTCGCCGGTTGCGACGCTTTCCCCCGTCCAGCGCCAGGTGGACCAGCACCGTCCGCGCGTAGGCGGCGCGGTGCTCCATCTTGCGGACGCGCGGCCACCGCCGGGCGATCTGGAACAAGCACTCCTGGACGAGGTCCTCGGCCTCGGCGAAGTCCCAGGCGACCAGGTAGGCAGAGCGCAGGAGACCCTCTGCACTATCGGCCACGAACTGGTCGAACTCGACCCGGGCCGGGCCCTGACGCCGAAGTCCGTCCATCACCACCTTGAACCCTCCCGAGTGCTCGAAAGGTTGCCTCCCGGCACGAAAAGCCGCTCACCTGGAGCTTCTTGAGCCCCGAGCAGTTGCCTCAGCGCGCCGAGCGGAAGTCGATGAAGTCCGACACCCGCATCACGCGCAGGAACAGGCGCTCGAGCGCCGGCACGTGCTGGCGGTGCGGGTCGGCGACGATCTCGGGCTCGGTCAGCTCGTGCTCGCGGCGCCGGGTGATCAGCCGCACTGCCCCGTGCGCCAACGCGTTCTTGACCCACTCGGAGTTCAGGCCGTACACCAGCGCCAACCGGAACCCGTCCTTGGTCGGGAAGACGAGCACCGGCGTGCGGTACACGCGGTGGCTGCGGCGGCCGACGTGGAGGACGACGCCCAATCCGGGCAGCAGGCCGGCCACGTGGACGGCGAGCGGGTTGACCACCCGGCGGTTGAACCGGGCCATGCGGCGGCCCACGCGGGGGTGCGTCGGCGTGACGGACGCGCCCGACCTCGGCTGGGCCGAATGGGCGGCACTCATACGCCGCTCATACGAGGGTCAGCCCCCCGTCCACGGCCAGCACCTGTCCGGTGATGTAGCTGGCCTCCTCCGACAGCAGGAAGATCGCCGCCGCGGCCACCTCCCACGCCGTGCCCTGGCGCCCCAGCGGCACCGGGGTACGCGTGCGCGAGGGCCGGCCGGCCGAGGCGGCGCGGCCGAGCGGGGTGTCGATGAGGCCCGGCGCAAGCACGTTGGCCCGGATGCCGCGCCGGGCGCCCTCCATGGCGACGTGGCGGTTCAATCCGATGAGGCCCGCCTTGGAGGCGTCGTAGGCGGGGATGCGGCTGCCCGGCTGCAAGCCGGCCACCGACCCGATGAACACGATCGACGAGTTGTCCGGCATGGTGACGAGCGCCCGCTTGACCACCATGAAGTGGGCGCGCAGGTTGAGCGCGAAGGTGCGGTCCCATTCGTCGGGCGAGGTGCCGGCGACGCCCATGCCGAACCCGGTGCCGACGTTGAGCACGATGCCGTCGGGGGTGAGGCCCGATTCGTCGGCGACGGCAAGGCGGCAGCCGTCCTCCGTCGTGACGTCGGCGACGACGATGGCCGCCTTGCCGCCCTCCTCGGTGATGAGGCGCCAGGTCTCCTCGACCGACGCTTCGTCGCGGTCGACGCAGAGGACGCACGCGCCCTCGCGCGCCGCACGGACCGCGATGGCGCGCCCGTTGCCGACGGGGGCGTCGGGGTCGCGGGACGGCTGCGTGCCCGCACCGACGACGGCGATGCAGCGTCCCTCGAGCATCGGGCTCATCGGCTCAGGCTGCCGGCCCGCCCGGCACGCTCCGCGCCGCGGCCTCGGCCCGCGGCTCGAGCTCGATGCGCAGCGAACGCAGCACGGTCGTGAGCATGAGGTAGTGGCCGATGAGCATCAAGAGCTCAATCAGCTCGCCCTCGCTCATGTGCGCGGCCAGCGCCGCCCAGGTGTCGTCGGAGACCGCGCCCGCGTCCGCCGTGTCGTCGACCGCCTGCAGCGCCGCCCGCTCCAGGGGCGGCCACGTCACCGCGTCCAGGCCGCCTTCGGCGCCGTCGCCCAGCGCGGCCAGCTCGGGCCGGGTGACGCCCTGGGCCTCGCCCATCTCGAGGTGCTGGGCCCACTCGTAGCGGCCGTCGAAGCGGTAGGCCGTCCGCAGAATGACGAGCTCGCGGAGGCGGCTGGAGAGGCCCCCACCGAGGAGAGAGGCGCCGAAGCCCATCCAGCGGCGGAACAGTTCCGGATTGGGCGGGTTGGCGCGGGCCAGCGTGGCGAAGATGTGCATCGGCTCGTCGGCCCCACCCGGCGACGCCTCGAGCACCCTCGTCAAGCGCTCGTCCCATTGCTCACGCGGCAGCGGAGCGATGCGCGGTCCCGGTGCGGTCATAGGCCGAATCGTAGGCACGCCGGCCGGGCGCGTTCTCGTGGGCTCAGCGCAACGGGCGGAACCCCATCGGCGTCGGCGTGGAGGGCGGGTTCGGGTCCGACGACCTCGAGGAGCCCGAGGAGCCCCACGAGCCCGAACGGGAGCCCGAGCCCGGGGACCCGCGCAGGGACCGGATCTTGGCGTCGGGCCGGCACACCTCGTCGAGCAGCCCGTAGGCGACCGCTTCGGGCGCGCCGAAGAAGCGCCCCCGCTCGAGATCCGCGCCGACCTCCACCGCCGCCTTGCCGACCGCCGCCGCGACCCGCTCGCAGAAGCGCTGGCGCTCGGCGGCGCGGAGCTCGGCCCACTGGGCCACGTTGCGCACGTGCGCCTCCAGGTGCGTCGTCGGTTCGGACAGCGAGAAGCGGGTGCTGGGCATGGCGGAGCGGTGGGCGCACACCGCGAGCACGCCGACGGCGCCGCCCCCGACCTGGCCCAGGCACAGCGCCCGTACCGGCACGCCCATCAACTCGACCACGTCCATCAGGGTCAGGGCGGGCGCCAGGCTGGCCTCGCCGCAGTCGATGCGCAGCGTCACGGGGTCGTCGCCCTCGGCATCGAGCGTCATGAGCTCGGCCGAGACGCGGACGACCGTGGCGTCATCGAGCGGGCCCTGCAGCAGCACCACCCGCTGCTCCATCAGCCGGCGGGCGAGGACGTCGGACAATTGCTCCGTCCGGTCGCCGTCGGCGGCGCCCGACGGCCCCGGCCCAGACGGCATCCCGGGCAGTCCCGGCTGCGGCAGCCAAGGCCAGTCCGACCGGCCCGAGTTCTTGCGATCATCCATGTTCGATCCTCCATTCCAGCCTCGCGCCGAGCGCCACGGTGTAGCGCTCGACCGTCGAGAGGCGCACGTCCAGCTCACCGGCCTCGAAACGGGCGACCGCCGACTGCGAGGTCCCCATCCGCTCGGCCACCTCGGCCTGGGACAGCCCCAGGTCCTTGCGCAGCGAGAGCAGCTGGCCGGACACCGAGTGGCGCC
>DASZLL010000068.1:0-7227 GCA_035552395.1 Acidimicrobiales bacterium | reverse complement strand
AGCAACGAACCGGTGTTGTGGCAGGCGGAGAGGGGTGGGGCGTACCGGACGATGTCGGCCGACGAGGTGCGTGCGCTCGAGGAGTCAGTGGAGGGCCGCGTCCTCTGACCGGGCCCTCCTGACCGGGCCCTCCTGACCGGGCCCTTTCTATCGCTCGAAGCGATGGCTCGATGCCGTGGCCACCCCGTCCCGACTGCGGCCCACCGGGACAGGGCGCTCAGGCGCGATTGCCTATGTCGCAAACATCGTGTCGCGGTTGGGTCCCTACGCGCGCTCCATCAACCCCTGTGCACGCGCATATGCACCTCAAAGCGACGCGGCTGATGGCGAGCCGGCGGCACGGGAGCCCGGGCGGCCGCGCCCCGCCGCCTATCTCTAAAAGCGATCTGGCGAAAGCGCTCGGCGATCGGGAGATCTGTCACGGCCGACACGGCGGCAACGGCCAGGCGCACAGCGGGCCGGCGAAGAAAAGAGTCCTTTGCCGGCCCGCCAGCGCTCAGAACAGGCCGAAGCCTCCGGTCAGGAACTGGCCGATGGTGACGAAGCTGCCGCCAACCGCCAGCGTGTCTTGTCCGGCCGACGGGGTGAGGGCCAACGCATTGACTGGGCCCGACGGACCGGGGTTGAACGTCGTGTGCGACCCGGTCGCGGTGAGGACAGAGCCGAGGTTGGCACGGCTGGCCCCGCCGAGGGAGCTGAACGACCCGCCGGCGTAGAGGGCAGAGCCGTCACCCGAGAGGGCCAGGGCGTCGACCACACCGTTCACCGCGGCGTTGAAGCCCTCGTCGCTGCCAGACCCAGGGTCGACCGCGACGAGATCGCTGCCGGCTGCCGTGGTGAAGCTGCCGCCCAGGTAGATGGGGCCGCCACCTGGTGTCACCGCGATGGCGCTGACACTTCCCGCGGTGAGGGCCGGGTTCCAGGGCGCCTTCGCTGCAGTCAGCGTGTCGAAGGCGGCGGCACCCATCTGGGTGCCGGCCACCAGGCTCCCGCCGGCGTACACATCACCGCTCGTCGCTGCCAACGCATCGACCACCGAACCGTTCGCCAGGATCGGCGACCAGGTGGCTGCCGCGCCCGAGGTCGCATTGATAGCGGCCAAGCCGTTGTGAGCCGTAGCGGCGATGCTCGAGAAGGCCCCACCTACGTACAGGGTGTTGTTCGCCGTGGCCAGTGCCAGCACGGAGGCGTTCGGCGCCGGTGCAAACCCGGCGACCGGCGCTCCGGCCGTGGTCACCTCGCCGAGGTTGGGAGCCGAGACGAGACCGACGTGGGCAAACGAGCCGCCGAGGAAGACGTCACCTGCCGTCACTGCGATGGCACTCACGGGTGCGTCGGTGCCCGGGTTGAACCCGGGCACGACCGTACCGGTGGCGTCGAGGTCAGCCACGTTGTTGTACGTGGTCCCGCCGAGGACGATGAAGGAACCGCCCACGAGGACGTTGGTACCGGACGCCACCAGTGCGTTGACCGCCTTGCCGGCATTCGGGTCCCAGCTGTTCACCGCTTGCGTCGTGGCCGTTGCGGGTGTGATCGACGCAACGCGATGCCGCACCGTCGTCACCGCGCCCTCGCTCACGTTCGTGAAGGCGCCCGCCAGATACAGGTTCCCGTCACTGCCCGCCGCCAGAGCCCGGACACTCCCATCGGTTCCAGGAGTCCAAGCCTCGTTCGGCGACGAGTAATCGTTGGTGCCGGCACCAGGACCAGCTAGGACGCCGAGGGTGTACTGCATGCCGTAGTCGGCCAGGTTGTGCACGGGCAGCGTCGTCGCCGCTTGTTTCACCGTCGAGAAGTCGCCGCCCAGGTAGACGTCGACGAAGCCGCTGTAGACGCCCAGCAGGGTCCCGGAGTGGCTCGGCGACGCCATCGTGGTGATGGCGTTCACGTCACCACCCGTCCCGCCGTTGCTGGGGTCGGGCTCCCAAGTGCCGAGCGCGGCGGCGCTGACGCTGAAGACCGCGGCGTTGACCCGGGTACTCGGGCTGCTGCAAGCCAGAGAGCCCTTCACCTGTGTGAACGACCCTCCGACGACCACGCCGGCCGCCGACGAGCTGACGCTTCCACTGGTCGCATTGAAGAGCGACACGGGCGCCACAGCCAAGGCGTTGATGGACGGGTTCGCACTACAGATGGCCGCCGGCCACGACGCGGTTGCGACCGTTCCGGTGCTCGCCGTCGCGGGGAGCTTGGCCAAGTGCTCGACCGCCGTACCGCCGATGCTCGTGAACGCTCCACCGGCGAAGAAGTCGGGGGTCGTCGGTGCCGGATTCGTCGAGTGGTCGTCGGTCAGTGCCGTCACCGCCCCGTTGGGGTCACCGCCCGCGACATAGCTGGGGCTGGCGGCAGAGTTGAAGAACACCAGGTTGCTGTGCCCGTTGAACGTGAAACCGCCTCCGACCGCGACCAGTCCGTTGGTCAGGTCCAACGCATTGACCGGGCCGACGAGCGGAGTGGCGGAGGAGGACGTGAAGCAGAATTTCGTGTCCAAAGCGCCGGCCGACGTGATGTGCGCCAACGACGGGCAGTTCGCACCCTCCACCTTGGTGAAGGAGCCACCGATGTAGTAGCCGCCCGAACCGTCACCGGCGATCGCCGACACGGTGCCACCGGTCGCGCCGGCGGCCAACGCGACGGCCTTGCCCGTCGGCGATGCGACCGGGATGCTCCCGGCCTCACCGACACCAGGTCCGATCGTGTCGAACGATCCGCCCACGTAGGTACCACCGTTGGCGTCCGCCGCCGTGGCGTTGACGGTCCCGTCGACGACGCTGGAAGGCGCCAAGAAGGACAGTGAGTTCGGGCTGACCGGATGGGTCAGGTTGCTGGACGCGCTCTGCGAGCCCGAGAAGTCGGATGCCGTGACCGTGAGCTCGATCGAGGAACCCACATCGGACTTTGCAAGCGTGTAGGTCGGCGAGGTGGCACCCGCAATCGGAGTGCACACCAATGAGGCGTTGCAGTCCGACCACACGTCGTGGTAGCCGACGCCAGTGATCGGGTTCCAGGTCCCGTTGTTCGCGCTCAGGATGTCCCCCTGGATCACGTCCTGCCCCGAAGCGTCCGCGATCCCCTGCGTGGTGTCGGTGATCGTCGGAATGGACGAGTTGGAAGGCACCGGAGGCACGGCGAACTGGTTGCTGGTCGCCGTCGTGGCGCCACCCGCATTGGTCGCGGTCGCCTGCATCTCCAGAAGGTCACCTTGATCGCTGCCAGGCGTCACGCTGTACGTCAGCCCGGTGGCACCCACGATCTGCGAGCAATTCGAGGGAGTCGTGCAGAGGTACCACTGGTCAGTGACCGTGTCGGGCACCGGGGAACTGAAGCTCCCAGGCGTCGACGTCACCACTCCCGGCCCGGGGCTCGTCACGACAGGCGCCGTGACGATGCTGGGCGGTGGCGGCAACGTCACGGCCACCGTCTGATTGCTCGGTGAAGATGCGCTGCCATCGTTACTAGTCACCGTCGCCACGGACTCGATCGTGTCGCCCAAGTCGAGGGTGGTCGGGCTGTACGTAGTCGAGGTCGCACCGGTAATCGGGCTGCAACTCGTCGCGGTCGTGCAGCGCTCCCACTGGATGCTGGGTGTGCTCACCTCATTCGTCGGGGCGAACGTGCCGTTGGTGGTCGACAGGGTGCCGGTCACATAGGCCGGGCTGGTCGGACTGACCACCGGGGCCTTGGTAAAGCTGGGCGGAGTTGGGCACAGCCAGTCGGTCTCGTCACCCGAGGAGGGCACGCCCAGCAGGATCCCGGCCCCGCCGAGGGCAGACCAGTTGAAGTTGGTGCCGACCGGACAGGTCATCGCGCCCGTCTTGGTGAGGCTGTTGGCCGCCGAGCCGGTCCCCGTGAACGTGCCGAGGCGGCCGGGCGGGGTGCCGCCGCCCGCGGTCGTCCCCGGCGCATAGGTCGCGACGAAGCCGAACCCGGTCGAACAGCCTGCTACCGGTGCTCCGCCGGTGTCGACCCAGGCGTGCCCACCGCTCGAGCCCCATGTGTAGTCCTGGTAGACGTCCGAACCGGTCACCTTGGCGTACAGCGCCGTGAGCGAGTTCCCGCACGAATTGGTCGGGGTGGCGAACGTGGTCCGCGTCCCCAGTGCAGGCGTGTAGGTGTACGTGGAGGCCGACGATGCGACCGAGGTGACGCCGTTGGTGGTCGCGCTCACGTTGGCCGCTCCCAGGTTGCCCGCGGGCGCGGTGGCCGTACACGAGGTCGTCTTCGAGCACGTCACGTTGCCGGCAGCGTTGGGCCCGAACATGACCACAGTGCCGCCCGGGTTGGTGCCGAAGCCGGTGCCCGTAATGGTGACCGCGTTACCGCCGATGCTCGGCCCGAAATTCGGGCTGATGGCGGTGATGGTCGGCGTGGCGGTGAGCACGGACTGCGTCGCGGTCGCGGCCGAGCTGGCGGTGAAGTGCATGGAACTGAGCGCCGTGAGCGAGAGGCCACGTGCCGTGTTCACGTCGCTGCACACGACAGCGCCGAGGTCAGTGCACGAATCAAACGAAGTCGGCAGCGGAGCGACGCCCAGTGCCAGCGCTTCCGTGCCGAGATTGATTGAGCCGCTGAACGACGTCGAGGGCGTGGTGCCTCCGCTGTAGTCGGCCTGGATGCCCGCCCCGGGCAGCCCGAGCGAGAGGGTGCTCGGCGTGGTCGAAGTGAGCTCGTTCACGCTGGCCGTGATGCCCTCGGTGCTGCTGAGCGGAAGGTTGAACGTCCAGTCCGACGGGCTCGAGACGGTGTTGACGAACGAGGCCAGGGTTCCACCCGACCCTCCCACCGTGAGGCCGTCGGTCATGGCGCTCGGGACCGGTGCCCACGTGTTGTCGATGCTCACAGTGCTTCCGAGGGAGATGGTCTGCGTGAGACTCGGCCCCGGCTGGATCGTGGTGTCACTGAGCGAGAGCAGCGGGCTGCTTCCAACCTTGATGGATGTCGTGTAGCCAAGCGGCGCGCTGGACCCCTTTGTGAGGTAACCGAACCCGAAGTTGCCGAAGTTGGGCAGCACGGCGTTGACGTCCACCGGCAGCGACGTGGCAGCCAGCGGCAGCTTCGAGATCTGCTGGTTGATCGCGAAGTTGCTGAGCGACGGCACGAGGAGCGAGCCGAGCTGGCCCAGCAGCGCGCCGGAGTTCAGCGACTCCAGCGACGCGAGGGTGGACGCGCCGAGCGACTGCAGCTCGGCCGGGGTCAGGATCGAGGTGGCCAGCGACGCCAGCGAGCCCAGGTCGAGCTCGGTGTCGCCACACAGGTCCAGTCCGGGCTGCCCGTCGACGTCGAGCACCATCGGGAGTCCGATGTAGCCGAGCGTCGTACGCGTGACCGGCGAGGGCACCGGGTTCTTCCCGCTCGGGTAGAAGGTCGTGTTGTAGTTCACCTGCAGCAGGCTCAACGCTGCGGGCGAGAGGTCAGTGAGGACCGTCTGCTCCTCTTGCTGGAGCTTGTTGTCCACGTAGTTGGTGACGAGTTGCGCCTGCGTCGGCGTCAAGCCAACGACTTCGGCCACCGAGATCGGCTCGCCGAGGACGCTATTCGGGATGGTCTTCTCGATGTTGGCGACGTCCGCGCAGACCGGAGGCAGCGTGCCCCCTGCCTCGATCAGCGCGAGCGCGGTCAACGCGCCGACGAGGGCGGGCGAGAGTCCGGCGCCCGACTCGAGCGTCGATTCGGTCGTCCCGAGCTCGCTGCCCAAAGTCCCGATGCCGGTGTTGATGGTATTGAGGGAGGTGTCGAGCGCCGATTCGGTGTTCGAGATCGCGCTCGAGACGGTGCTCTGCACGTCGCCGGTCAAACCGTTCACCACTCCGGCCAGTTCGTCCGCAATCTGTCCCTCGTCGATGACGATCTGGTGCTGGATTACCGTGAGCTCGACCGACAAGGTGACTGGACTCGCCACTTGTGGCAAGCCCAAGACCATTCCGCTCACACACAGAAAGCCGACGAGTCCGGCACGGGCGAACCGCCACGCCCCCCGCCGTCCCCGGCGACGCCCCCTCGGGTCGTCACCGCTTGGTCCTCCCGCGTCCTTGGACGCGCCGACACTGTGTGCACCCCGTCGAAGGTTCACCCGCCATACCTCCCGATTTGCCCCATTTCCGCCTCGCGGGGTCACACGCCAAATGTGACCCCCCGCCCTGCAATGGCGAAAACCTCAGGGGGGCAACGGAGGTTTAGTAACGGTATTGCGGGGGAAAATGGGAATACTGGTGTTTTAGTTTCGGATCCCGAACGCTCGTTCGGGCCAGTGCCGGGCGGATTCGATCAGCGGTCGACGCCGAGAACCAAGCCACTCGTCGGGACGCCCGTGCCGGCGGTGACGACCACGTGCTCGAGCCCGGCGACCTGGTTGACCGACGTGCCGCGCACGAGGCGAACCCCCTCGGCAATGCCGTTCATGCCGTGCAGGTAGGCCTCGCCGAGCTGACCGCCGTGGGTGTTGATGGGAAGCGCGCCACCGAGTTCGATGCGGCCGTCGCGCACGAAGTCTTTCGCCTCGCCCTTCTTGCAGAAACCGAGCTCCTCGAGTTGGTAGAGGACATACGGCGTGAAGTGGTCGTAGAGGATCGCCGCCTGCATGTCGTCGGGTCCGAGACCGGACGTCTCCCAGAGCTGGCGCGCCACGACGGACATCTCGGGCAGGCCGAGCAAGTCGTCGCGGTAGTAGCTCGTCATCATGTCCTGGCCCGCGCCCGACCCCTGCGCGGCGGCCCGGATCACCGTCGGGGCCGTCCGCAAGGAACGGGCGCGCTCGAGCGACGTCACGACGAGCGCCTGGCCGCCGTCGGTCTCCTGGCAGCAGTCGAGGAGGTGGAGCGGCTCGACGATCCAGCGGCTGGCCTGGTGCTCCTCGAGGGTGATCGGCTGCTCGTAGAACCACGCCTTCGGGTTGGTTGCCGCGTGCTTGCGGTCGGCCACGGCGACGCGGCCGAGGTCCTCGCTCGTGGCGCCGGTCACGTGGAGGTAGCGCTGCGCCGCCATCGCCACCCACGAGGCCGGCGTGAGCAAGCCGACCGGGAGGTACGACGCCATGTGCGCGTTCTCGGCATTGGGGAGCGGCGGCCGGCCTTGCACGCCGGCGCCGAAGCGGTTGCCCGAGCGCTCGTTGAAGGCGCGGTAGCAGACGACGACGTCGGCCACGCCGGAGGACACGGCGAGCGCCGCCTGCTGGATGGTGGCGCAGGCCGCCCCGCCGCCGTAGTGGATGCGGCTGAAGAACGTGAGGTC
>DASZLL010000067.1:0-8489 GCA_035552395.1 Acidimicrobiales bacterium | reverse complement strand
ACTAGGAGGCGGGCTCCATCGAGAGCTCGTCGACGAAGCACCACATCCAATCCTCGCCCGGCTGAAAGGACTGCATGATCGGGTGACCCGAGGAGTGGAAGTGCTTCGTCGCATGCCTGTTGGGAGACGAGTCGCAGCAGTTGACGCCGCCGCACGTCAGACACAGGCGCAAGTGGAGCCAGCGATCGCCGGTCTTCATGCATTCACCGCACCCCTGGGGAGTCAGCGGCGTCACGTCCTCTACCTGGTCCAGATGCGTGCACTCGACTTCAGCCATGGATCCTCCCGTCTCACTTCCGTCAGGACGTTGTCATACCCCCGTCTACCGGGAGCACGGCACCGGTCACGCCGCTCGAGTCGGGACCGCAGAGCCACGCGATCAGCGCGGCGGGCTCGGCGGGCTCGAGCAGGCGCTCGACCAGCTGCTGGCCGGCGAACTCCTGAGCCGAGGCGAGGCCGTACACGGCGGCCGACGCGTCGAGCATCGGCCCGCGGGTCGAGCCGGGACATACCGCATTGGCGGTGATCCCGGTACCAGCCAGGTCGGCGGCCAGGGCGCGCGTGAGGCCGATGACCGCGTGCTTCGACGCCGTGTAGCCGCTGAGGCGCCGCAGGCCGAGCAGCCCGGCCGCAGACGCCACGGCGACGACGCGGCCCAGGCGCGGCGCCGGATCCGCCAAAAGTGTCGGCACCGCGGCCGCGGCGAGGTGCCGCACCCCGTGCACGTTCACGTCGAACAGGACCTCCCACTGGGGGTCGGCCGTCTCCCACAGCGGCGGGCCTCCGCCGACGACGCCGGCTGCGGCGACGGCCGCCTGCAGCCCGCCGAAGTGCTGCACCGCCTCGCCCACGGCGGCGCGCATGTCGGACGCGCTCCGGACGTCGCCGACCATCGTGCGGACGGCCTCGCCGTGCCGGGCCGCCACCTCCTCCAGGTCGGCCTTGGTGGCGAGCGCGTAGTCGAGGGCCGGATCATCGGCACAACGGTCGACCGCGACGACGTTCCACCCGGCAGCCACAAGCGCGTCGACGGTCGCCGCACCGATGCCACGGGCGGCCCCGGTCACGATCGCAACGGGACTCACGACGCGGGCCAGCGTCGCGTGACCGATGAGGCGAGATCACTCACCAGGGCGTCGAGCAGGGCGCAGCCTTCCTCGGCGCTCGCTCCGGTGGGGTCGCCCAACACTCCGTTGGACGATACCGGGCGCACCCCTTCGGCGCGTAGACGGGGCAACAGGCGATCGATCGGTTCGGTGCACCCGGGCTCGGCCAGTTCCAGGCGTACCGCGGCCGGGGCGACGGCCAACATGAGCGATGTCTCGGTCCGTCCCGCGTGCGCGTCGCCGCCTGCGACCACGGCGCGCCAGGCGAGCACCGCGTCGCCCTCGGCGCCACTCCACCGCTCGACCGTGGCCAGTGCCTGCTCGTTGCCGCCGTGGGCATTGACCAGGACGACGCCTCTGAACGTGCTCCGTGCGCTGCGGACGACCTCGACGAGCAACTCGGCCAGGACGTCGTGGCCGACGAGGAGGGTGCCGGGGAACGAGGCGTGCTCGCCGCTTGCCCCGTAGGCCACGGCGGGCGCAACGATCACGTCCGGGCGCCGTCCCGCCAGCCCGTGCGCGATGGCCTCGGCGATCCGGGTGTCGGTGTCGAGCGGGAGATGCGGCCCGTGCTGTTCGAGCGAGCCGAGCGGCACGGCGAGAAGGACCTCGCCCGCCGTCGCCTCCACCTGCCTCCAGGTGGCGCGCCCGAGTTCCACGCCCTCAGGTGCGGGCGGGCGAGCGGAAGCGCACGGGCGTGGGCACCGGGACCGGTGTGCCGTCCCGCGCCACCTTGGAGTGTCCGACGACGGCGCTCGGCCGCGCCTCGAGCGCCGCCAACGCGGCCTCGCCATGCCCGTACACGCACTCGGGATCGGGCCCTTCGAGCGGCAGCCCCGTGAAGAACTTCGCCGCCATGCACCCGCCGCGGCAGGCGTCGAACGACCCGCAGGACGCACAGGCGCCGGCGCTCTGCGGCTCGCGGAGCTCTCTGAAGAGGGCCGATTCGCGCCAGACCGTGGGAAAGCCACCGGGATCGCGGACGTTGCCGGCGAGGAACTGGCGGTCGATGACGAAGGGGCAGGCGTAGACGTCGCCGACGGGGTCGATGAGGCAGACGACGCGTCCGGCCCCGCACAGGTTGAGCCCGTCGAGCGGCTCGCCCAGCGCGGACAGGTGGAAGAAGGAGTCGCCCGTGAGCACGCCCGGGCGTTCGATCAGCCAGTGGTAGAGCTGGCGCTGCTGCGCCGCCGTCGGATGCAGCGCGTCCCACGTGTCGACGGCCCGGCCCGACGGGCGCAGCCGCGTCAGGCGGAGCTGTGCGCCGTACGAGTCGGCGATCGCGGCCAGCGCGTCGAGCTCCTCGACGTTTTGCCGAGTCACGACGACGCTGACCTTGAACGGGCCGAAGTCCGCCGCCGCCAGATTGTCCATGGCCTGGCGGGCGGCGGCGAAGGAACCGTCGCCGCGCACCGCGTCGTTCGTGGCCGCCGTGGCCCCGTCGATGCTGATCTGGACGTCGAGATAGTCGAGCGCGGCCAACTGCCGCGCCCGCTCGGGCGTGAGCCGGGTGCCGTTGGTCGAAAACTTGACGCCGACCCGCCGCTCCACGGCGTAACCGACGAGGTCGAAGAAGTCCGGCCGCAACATCGGCTCGCCCCCTCCGATGTTGACGTAAAAGACCTTGAGGTCGACCAATTCGTCGACGATGTGCCGGGCCTCCGCGGCCGTGAGCTCGGCCGGGTCGCGCCGGCCCGACGAGCTGAGGCAGTGGACGCAGGCGAGGTTGCAGGCGTAGGTCAGCTCCCAGGTCAGGCAGATGGGGGCGTCCAGGCCGCGGCTGAACTGATCCTTGAGTGGGAGCGGCGCCACCTCAGCGAGCATCGATCACCTCCGAAGCGGCCAGGCGGGCGAGGGCCCGCGCGTAGGCGGCACGGCTGCCCTCGGGAACACAGGAGGCAATAGCCGCGGCCGCGCTCGGATACTCAACGAGCGAGGAGACCAGGTTCACCAGTGTCCGCGACTTGAGAAAGACCAGCCGGCGGTTGCCGTAGTGGTAGGCCAGCGCGCCGAAGGACTCGTCGCGCAGCGCGACCTGAGGGTTGAGCCGCCACGCCCTCTCGACTGCGAACGCGGTCTCGGGCGACCGCGCTTCGGTCACGCTCAATAGACGCCGCACATCCCGTCGATGGAGACCTCTTCCACCAGGAGCTCGTCGATGTCCTCGTCGGACAGGTCCTTGACGTCCTGGGTGTCCTGGGTGTCTTGGTCCTCAACCAACATCCCGACCTCCTCTGGGCAAAGGCCCAGCCTATCCCCGTCGGCCGCTGCCAAGATTGGGCGTGCCCGCCGCCACGACACCCGACCGGCCGCCGTCGCTCGTGTGCGCACCCGATCGGCGGACGACACCGCTTCCGGGCTCCTTCACCCTGCACCCGGCCCCGGCAACGGTCCACCTCGACGGCGGGGCGGTGGTGCTCGGAGGCAGCCCGCTTCGCCTCTTCCGCATCTCGGAGCGCGCCCGCACGCTGCTGGAGTGGTGGCGGGTGGGACACCCCGTGGGCGAACGGCGCGGCGTGCAGCTCCTGGCGCGACGGCTCGTGTCGTCCGGGGCCTACGTCCCGCGGCCGACGACGCCGACCTTTCGGAAGGAGGACGTCACGGTCGTAATTCCAGTGCGGGATCGGGCGACGGGGCTCGACCGATTGCTCGCCGCTGTCTCCGACCTGGCCTGCGTGGTCGTGGACGACGCGTCGGTCGAGGCCGGCGCCACCAAGGAGGTCGCCGAGCGCCACGGGGCGCGCTTCGTCCCCCTGGCCGACAACGCCGGACCGGCCGGCGCCCGCGACGCGGGCTGGGCCGTCGTCGACACGGCCCTGGTCGCCTTCATCGACTCGGACTGCGTCCCGAGTCCGGGGTGGCTCGACCCGTTGCTTGGCCATTTCGACGACCCCGTCGTGGGTGCCGTGGCGCCGCGCGTGGTCCCGCTGGCGCGCACGCCGAGGCGGGCGCTCGATCGGTACGAACGTGTGCGCTCCTCGCTGGACCGGGGGGCGTCCGAAGGTCCGGTGCGGCGGGGCTCGCCCATTTCCTACGTGCCGAGCGCAGCCCTGGTGGTGCGGGTGGCGGTGACAACCGGACCCGACCTGTTCGACGCGACCCTGCGCGGGGGCGAGGACGTGGACCTGGTCTGGCGCCTGGCGGACGCGGGATGGGACGTCCGCTACGTCCCCGCCAGCACGGTCGAGCACGACGGACCGGCGACGCTCGGCGAGTTCCTGGCCCGCCGCGCCTTCTATGGGACCTCGGCGGCACCCCTGGCCCGCCGCCACCCCGGAGCGCTGTCCCCGCTCCACGTCTCGGCCTGGTCCTTCGCGGTCTGGTTGCTGGCGCTCGCACGCCGGCCGCTGCTCGCCCTGACGACGCTGGCCGCGTCCGTCGGCCTCCTCGCCCACCGGCTGCGTGGCCTGACGGGCGACCCCGTCGGTGTCGCCACGCGCATCGCGGGGGACGGGACGGTGCGCGCCGCCATGCCCGCACTGGCGAGCCTCGCGCGCACGGGGAGCCCGGCGTTGCTGGTCGGTCTGGCCTTTCGCCGCACGCGGCGGGCCGCCGCACTCGCCCTGCTGCTGCCCGCGCTGGCCGACTGGTGGAAGGACCGGGGCGACCTCGATCCCGCGTCCTACGTCGCGCTGCACGTCGCCGACGACGTTGCGTACGGCGCAGGCGTGTGGCTCGGCTGCGCGCGGGAGCGGACGGTGGCGCCGCTGGTGCCGCGCCTGGCGTTCCGCGCGAGGGTGTGGTCGGCGCGGTCGTTGCGGGAGAACCTGGCCCCGAAAGGCGCCGCCCCGACTACCCCCGCGTGAAGCGCAGTTGGGAGGTCTGGCCTTCCCAGTCCGAGGCCCGCCAGAACCCGACGGCCGACTCGTCGGTCCCGACGACGATGGCCTGCATGCGCCGCGCTCCGAGCCTGGCGAGTCGTTGTTCGGCCTCGTCGAGTAGGCGGAGGCCCAGTCCCTCCCGGCGATGTTCCGGGGCCACGGCGATCCGGTAGACCGAGCCGCGCCACCCGTCCCACGCGGCGATCACCGTCCCGACGATCTGCCCCGAGGACGCCGCGACCAAGAGGGCCCCGGGGTCGCGGGCCAACAGCGCGGCGACCCCCTCGGCGTCGTCGGTCGTCGTGGGTGCGGCGACCTCGCGCCAGAAGGCCAGGACGGCCGAGGTGTCGTCTGAGCGCGCCGGCCGGATGTCGATCGCCATGTCGTCATGGTAGGGACGAAGGGCGCAGGCTAAGAGTGGCGGCGCGCCTTCCACACGGTGGCGCTGTAGCCGACGTCGATCGTCACGTCACCCACGACGCCATCTTGTCGGAGGAGCGTGCGGGCCGTCTCGTAGAGACCGCGGCGGGCGTCGTCGTCCATCACGATCACCCAGCTGAACGTGCCGAGCAGCCCGAGCAGATCGTCGGCGGTGAGCGCCTGGTCCCACTTGAACTCCGTGGACTCGGGCTGGTCGAAGGGCACACCGGGCGGGATCTCGAGCACCTGGTGCCCGGCCACGGGGTCGTTGATCGCGTGGGCCAGGACGGCGGCCCCTTCGTCGGTCTCGCCGGTCTCGCCGGTGACGCCGGACTGTCCGAACGCACGCATGGCGTCCTGCGCCTGGGCCATGAAGGCCGCCTGGGGGTCGGGTCCCGACCACAACACGCCGAGGTCACCGCCGGGCACGAGGACCCGGGCCACCTCGGTCAGCGTGGGGACCAGGTCCATCCAATGCCACGACGTCGAGGCGATGACGGCGTCGGCACTGGCGTCGGGCAGTGGCATCGACTCGCCGCGTCCGGCGACCGCCCGGGCCGCCGGCACCGCCTCGGAGAGGAGGGCGCGCATGCGGTCGTCGGGCTCCACCGCGACGACGTGGGGCACCCGCCCGACCAGCAGCCGGGTCAGGGCGCCCGTCCCTGCGCCCAGATCGACGACGGTCTGTGCCCCCTCGGGGAGGATCCAGTCGACGGCGGCCAGCGGCGGTCCGGGGCGGTACCGCTCGTACTGCGCAGCGATGCCCCCGAAGCTGCCGGCGCGGCGCGCCTTCTCCTCCGGGGTCAGCGTGGCGGATTCCGCCGCGTCGTCGGTCACGCCGCCGACCCTAACAACGCGCCCCCGGCTGGCCGGAGGTGGGAGGGTCGGGCCGGGCGCCTAAAGTCGCCAGGTCATTGACGCGTCCGGCGTGCATACCGGACGGGCAGTCACGAGAGGGTTGGCATGGCAAACAAGTGGTTCGAGACGGTCGCCGAGGCGCAGCGGCGGGCCAAGAAGCGCCTCCCGAAGTCGGTCTACGGGGCCCTGATCGCCGGGTCCGAGCGCGGGATCACGGTCGAAGACAACGTCGCCGCCTACGGCGAGCTGGGCTTCGCCCCGCACGTGGCCGGCCTGTCCGAGAAGAAGGATCTCGCCACCACGGTCATGGGCCAGGACATCTCGTTCCCCGTCGTGATCTCGCCCACGGGCGTCCAGGCCGTGCACCCCCAGGGCGAGGTCGCCATGGCGCGGGCGTCCGCGGCGCGGGGCACCGCCATGGGGCTCAGCTCGTTCGCCAGCATGCCGGTCGAGGACGTCGTCGCGGCCAACGCGCAGACGTTCTTCCAGATCTACTGGATCGGCTCGCGCGAGCAGATCCTGGCCCGGGCCGAGCGGGCGCGCGCCGCCGGCGCGGTCGGGCTGATTGCGACGCTCGATTGGTCCTTCTCCCACGGACGCGACTGGGGCAGCCCCACCATCCCCGAGTCGGTGAACCTGCGCACCATGCTGCAGTTCGCCCCCGAGGCGCTCAGCCACCCGCGCTGGTTCTGGTCCTTCGCCAAGACGGGCAAGACGCCGGACCTGAGGACGCCCAACATGGTCCCCAAGGGCCAGCAGGGTCCGACCTTCTTCGGCGCCTACGGCGAATGGATGGGGACACCGCCGCCCAGCTGGGAGGACGTGGCCTGGCTGCGCGAGCAGTGGGGTGGGCCGTTCATGTTGAAGGGCGTGACCCGGGTGGACGACGCCCAGCGCGCCGTCGCGGCCGGGGTGACAGCGATCTCGGTGTCCAACCACGGCGGGAACAACCTCGACGGCACGCCCGCCACCATCCGCACGCTCCCCGCCGTCGTCGACGCGGTGGGCGGCGACATCGAGGTGCTCCTCGACGGCGGCATCCGGCGCGGCAGCGACGTCGTGAAGGCGCTGGCGCTCGGCGCACGCGCCGTCATGATCGGGCGCGCCTCGCTGTGGGGCCTGGCCGCCAACGGACAGGCCGGCGTCGAGAACGTGCTCGACATCTTGCGCAGCGGGATCGAGTCAGCGGTGCTCGGACTCGGGCACTCGACCATCGGGCAGCTCGGGCCCCACGACATCGTGGTGCCCGACGGGTTCACCCGACACCTCGGCGGCTGAGCCGGGCGGCACGGCGAGGCGGGCCGTCAGGCCACCCTGCGGGGGCGGCGCGAAGTGTGGGGGCAGCTGATCAGGTGTCGAACTTGACCACGCCGCGGATGATCGTCCCGGCGGCCTGGTCGTCGTAGCCCTGCTGGACCTGATCGAGCGTGTACTCCTGGGTGATCAGCTCGTCGATCTGGAGCTGGCCGTTCTCATAGAGGTTGAGCAGGTTCGGCACCTGCACGCGGGGGCTCTGCGAGCCGAACACGGTGCCGAGGATCGACTGGTTGAACATGGCCAGGTTGAACAGGTTCAGCTGCACGTCCATGGCCGAGAACGGCGAGATCGCCGTCACGACGATGCGCGCGTCCTTCGAGCCGCAGGCGGCAGCGGCGGCGATCATGTCGCCGTGGAGCACGCCGGGCGTCAAGATGACGACGTCGGCGTTGCGGCCCATCGTCAGCTCGGGGAGGAGGAACGGCACCTCGGCCAGCGACGCGGCCGTGTGGGTGGCGCCGATCTCCTTGGCCCGCTCGAGCTTGTAGGGCACCGGGTCGACGGCGATGATGTGGCGCGCCCCGGCGATGCGTGCGCCCTGGATCGCCCCCGAGCCCACCCCGCCGCAGCCGGCGACGACGACCGTCTCGCCCGGCTTCACCTTGCCCCGGTCGACCGCGGAGCCGAAGCCCGTCGCGATGCCGCAGCTGATGAGCGCGGCGGCCTTCATGTTGTCCCACGCGTTGATGCGGACCACCGAGTTCTCGTGGCAGACCATCTCGTCGGCGAACGTGCCGAGCTGGGCCATGCGGTTGAGGTTCTCCCCTTCGAGGTGGTAGCGGTAGGTGCCGTCGCTGATCATGCCGCCGGCCAGCGTCATCATGCCGAGGTCGCACAGGTTCTGGCGGCCCGAGGCGCACCAGAAGCATGTCCCGCACGACGGGATGAAGGCCACGGCAACGTGGTCGCCCAGCGCGACCTGCGTCACGTTCGTGCCGACCTCGGTCACGATGCCCGAGCCCTCGTG
>DASZLL010000066.1:0-20536 GCA_035552395.1 Acidimicrobiales bacterium | reverse complement strand
GGCATTCGATTATCTTGGTCAGGTGCACCGATTAAGCGAGGCGACGCTCGGCGCCCCAAAGGCGGCGTGAGCAAGTTCATCTTCGTCACCGGCGGCGTCTCGAGTTCGCTCGGGAAGGGTCTTACCGCCTCTTCGCTCGGCCGGTTGCTCAAATGCCGCGGCCTCCGGGTGACGATGTGCAAGCTCGACCCGTACATCAACGTCGACCCCGGCACCATGAACCCGGGCGAGCACGGCGAGGTCTTCGTGACCGAGGACGGCGGCGAGACCGACCTCGACCTCGGTCACTACGAACGCTTCATTGACGAGAGCCTGTCCAAGCGCTCGAACACCACGACCGGCGGGATCTACAGCTCCGTCATTGCGAAGGAGCGCCGGGGCGACTTCCTCGGGCGCACGGTGCAGGTCATCCCGCACGTCACCGACGAGATCAAGGACCGCATCCGCCGCCTGGCCGACGAGGACGTCGACGTCGTTATCGTCGAGATCGGCGGCACGGTGGGCGACATCGAGATCGTGCCCTTCATCGAAGCGATTCGGCAGTTCCGCCGGGATATCGGCCGGGACAACGTCTGCTACGTGCACCTCACGCTGGTCCCGTTCCTGGTATCCGGCGAGCAGAAGACGAAGCCGACACAACACTCGGTTACCGAGCTGCGCAGCCGTGGTATCCAGCCCGACGTCATCGTCTGCCGCAGCGACAAGCCGATCTCGGAGACGCTGAAACGGAAGATCTCCTTGCAGTGCGACGTCGCCATCGACGCGGTGATCTCGGCGGTGGACGCGCCGAGCATCTACGAAATCCCGCTGGTCCTCCACGAGCAGGGTCTCGACGCCTACGTCTGCCGGACCCTCGGTATCGACCAGTCCTCACACCACATCGACATCTCCGAATGGGAGGCGCTCGTTCGCCGGGTCGAGAGCCTGACCCGGCGGGTGAAGATCGGCATCGTCGGCAAGTACGTCAACATGCCCGACGCCTACATGTCGGTGGTCGAGGCGCTGCGGCACGCTGGCTTCCACCACGGGACCGAGCTCGAGCTCGACTGGATCGACGCCGAACTGGTCCCCGACCTCCTGGCGACCGACCGCCTGCGCGGCCTCGACGGCATTGTCATCCCCGGCGGCTTCGGCGAGCGCGGCATTGAGGGAATGGTCGCCGCGGCTGGCTACACCCGTGAGCACGGGATTCCGTGCCTCGGCCTGTGCCTCGGCCTGCACGTGATGGTTATCTCGGTGGCCCGTGAGCTGGCCGGCCTCGACGATGCCAACTCGCGCGAGTTCGACAGCATGTCGCCGCACCTCGTGATCGACCTGATGCCGGACCAGGCCGAGGTGACCGACAAGGGCGGGACGATGCGACTCGGCTCGTACCAGGCCGCCCTGCTGCCCGGATCGAAGGTGGCGCATGCGTACGGCACCCTCGGTGTGACCGAGCGCCACCGGCACCGCTTCGAGTACAACAACCGCTACAAGGCGCGGCTCGAGGCGGTCGGCCTCCTCTGCTCGGGGATCTCGCCCGACGGCCGCCTGGTGGAGTTCGTCGAGCTGGAGGACCACCCCTACTGGGTGGCCACGCAGGCGCACCCCGAATTCAAGAGCCGGCCCGACCGGGCCCACCCGCTGTTCCGTGAGCTCGTGGCGGCGGCGCTCGAACGCGCCGACGGGCGCGAGCCACACCTGCTCGATCTCGACGCCGTCACCTAGAGCCGTGCCTGGCTCGGGCTTCCGTCGCGTCTCGGAGGAGGAGCTCCTGCGGGCGTGGTTGTTCCGGGTGGACCGCTTCCACCTCCTCGACCCCGAAGGCAACCCCTTCGACCGCTTCGTGATCCGCCACCCCGGAGCGGTGACCGTGGTGCCGGTGCACGAGGACGGCACGGTGACCCTGGTCCGCCAGTACCGGGCCGCCGTCGATGACATGGTGCTCGAGATCCCTGCCGGCACACGCGACAAAGAGGGCGAGTCCGAGGAGGCGACGGCCCGGCGCGAGCTGATCGAGGAGGCGGGGCTCGAGGCGGCGCACTTGGAACGGCTGATCGGCACCTGGAATACGCCCGGCGTCAGCGACCAGCACACCTCGATCTTCTTGGCCACCGGGCTCACCCCCGTACAGAGTCGCCCCGATGGGATCGAGGAGGGCTACATGACCGTCGAGCGGATCCACCTGGCGGAACTCGACGACCTCGTCGCGGCCGGGACGCTGAAGGACGAGACGACGGTCCTCGGGCTCTTCATGGCGCGCGACCGACTGGCGGCGTCGGGACGGTTCCCGTGAACGCGCCGCTGTCGCGCGCCGCGGAGGAATACCTCTCGTGGCTCGAGGTGGAGCGGGGCCGCTCGCCGCGCACGCTGTCCGCGTACCGGCGTGATCTCACGGCGTACCGGGACGCGCTCGAGGTCCGTGGGCGCGGTGCCAATGTCGACGACGCGGCAGAGGCTGACGTGGCCGACTACCTGGCGTCGTTGCAGGCGACGCACAGCAAAGCCTCGGTGGCGCGCGCCCATTCGAGCATCCGCGGCTTCTACCGCTTTCTCGTCGAGGAGGGCCGTCGCGAGGACGACCCGGCGGCCGATCTTCCCTCGGTCTCGGTCTCGGACCTGTTGCCCAAGGCGCTCAGCGAAGAGGAGACCGAGCGGCTCCTTGGCGCGGTCGTCGGAACCGGCCCGGCCGTCCTGCGCGACCGGGCGCTGCTCGAGGTGCTCTACGGGACGGGCGCCCGGGTGAGCGAGGTGGTCGGGCTCAACCTCGGGCACGTGACCGATGCGCTCGAGACGAGCGGCCTCCCCCTCATCCGCGTCCTGGGCAAAGGCGACAAAGAGCGCGTCGTCCCGCTCGGGCAGCTGGCCCGCCTCGCGCTGGCGGACTGGCTGTCGGGGGAGGGGCGGCAACGCCTCGAGCCCAAGAAGTGGCGGCGGCGCAGCGATGCCGAGGCGGTCTTCCTCAACGCCCGGGGGGGACGTCTCACCCGGGTGGGCGCCTTCGGCGTGGTGAAGAAGTACGCCGCCCGGGTCGGGCTGGAGGCCAAAGTGAGCCCCCACGTGCTTCGTCACTCCTGTGCCACCCACATGTTGGGCCGGGGGGCCGACGTGCGGGTCGTCCAGGAACTTTTGGGCCATGCCTCCATCGCCACGACCCAGCGTTACACCAAGGTGTCGCCCGAACACCTGCGCCGCGCCTATGAAGGAGCCCACCCCCGGGCGGGAACCAAGGGGGGGAGGGACCGCGTAGCATGACCCCATGCCGAACGAGGCCCCGACGGCCGAGACTGCCGACGTCGATTACGCCGAGCTCCTGCGCACGGAGCGGGCCGGCCTGCAGGCCCAGTTGACGGAATTGGGCTATGCGGACCAGGGAAGTGGCCTCAGCTACGACTCGAACTTTGCGGACTCCAGCCAGGTGACCGCGGAGCGAGGCGAGGCGGAGCGGTTGGCCACGGAGCTGCGGGAGACCCTCGACGACGTCGAGGCTGCCCTCGTGCGCCTTCAGGACGGGACCTACGGGCTCTGTGAGGTGTGCGGCAAGCCGATCGGGGCGGCCCGCCTCGAGGCCATGCCTGCGGCCCGCCTCTGCATCGTCGACGCCGCCAAACAATAGGTGCGCTCGCCCGGAGCCTCTCCACGGAGGCGACCGATGGATCAACGGTCGAAGAACGCTCTGTGGATCGTCGCGGGCGCGGTAGTCCTCATCGCGCTGGTTGCCCATCACAACATCACGCAGTCGGAGATCATCATCTTCTGCGTCATCGTGCCCTCGATCATCTTGCACGAGGTGTCGCACGGGTGGGTGGCCAACGTCTTCGGGGACGACACGGCGAAGCGTGCGGGCCGGCTGAACCTCAACCCGGCCGTGCACGTGGACCCGGTGGGGACGTTGCTCGTTCCTGCGCTGTTGTCGCTCGGAGGCGTCGGCTTCTTCGGGTGGGCGAAGCCGGTCCCGGTGAACGTCGGGCGCCTGCGCAGCCCGCGCAACCAAGGGGTGTTCGTCTCGCTGGCCGGCCCGGCCATGAACGCCGCGCTTGCCGCCATCTTCGGCGTGATCTTCGTGCAGTTCGTCCGCGCCGGCGTGCTCAGCTCGGGGAACTTCTCGATCGGCGCGCAGATCGTGTTTTACGCCAGCCTGGTCAACGTGGGGCTCTGCGCGTTCAACCTGGTCCCGATTCCGCCGCTCGACGGCTCGGTCCTCTTCGAGCGCCTCTTGCCGGCGCGCTACTGGCCGACGTACCTGCGTTATCGCCAGTACACGATGCCCATCCTGCTCGGGCTCGTGGTCCTGAACTTCTTCTTGTACCCGCACGGCCCGATCACCTGGCTGTTCGACCGCCTCTACAACTGGTGGTACACCGTCCTCGGGGTCTGATCCCGAACGCCGGCGCCCACCGTCGTCAGCCGGCCAGCGGCGGCAACAACCCCATGGCATCCGCGGCTCTCGTGTACGTAGCCGCCGCCACCTCGTGCGCGTGGGCGGCCCCGCGGGCCAGCACCGCGTCCACGTAGGCCAGGTCCCCTTCGAGGGCCTGGCGGCGCTCCCGGATGGGGCGCAGCAGCTCGGTCAGCGCGGCGGCGACGTCGTTCTTGAGGTCGCCGTAGCGGGTGTACTCGGCCGCCACCGCCACCGGCGTGCGCCCGGTGGCCGCGGCCAAGATCTCGAGCAGATTGGCCAGGCCCGGCTTCTTCTCCCAGTCGAAGCGCATCTCGCCGTCCGTGTCCGTGACCGCTTTGCGCACCTTGCGCGTGATGTCGTCGTCGGCGTCGAGCAGCCCGATCGTGCCGAGCGGCGAGTCGACCGACTTGGACATCTTGCGTTCGGGGTGCTGGAGGTCCATGACCCGAGCCGCGGTGCCGGGGATGGCCGCCTCCGGGACGACGAAGGTCTGACCGTAACGATTGTTGAAGCGGTTGGCGAGCTCCCGGGCCAGCTCCAAATGCTGGCGCTGGTCGTCGCCCACGGGCACCGAGTTCGCGTCGTACAAGAGGATGTCCGCCGCCATGAGGCAGGGGTACGTGAAAAGCCCGACCCGCGCCGCCTCCTGCGCCTTGGACTTGTCCTTGAACTGGGTCATGCGCCGGAGCTCGCCCATGGAGGTGGTGCACTCGAGCAGCCAGGTCAGACGGGTGTGTTCGGGCACGTGGCTCTGCACGAACAGGGAGGAGCGATCGGGCTCGAGGCCGACGGCGAGGAAGTTCAGGGCGGCGTCGAGCGTGTTGGCCCGCAGCTCGGCCGGGTCGATCTCGGTCGTTAGCGCGTGGAGGTCGACCACACAGTAGAAGGCGTCGTGGCCGTCCTGGAACGACACCCAGTGGCGCAGGGCCCCGAGGTAGTTCCCCAAGGTGAAGCTGCCCGATGGCGCGATGCCCGAAAGGACCCTGTTCATGGGGGGCCATGGTAGGGGTCCACCAGGGGTGCTCCGCACCCCGCGCCCCGTTCGGTAACGTCAGCGGGTGGCCTACGCAGTCTCTACTCCGGTCTTCGAGGGCCCTATCGACCTCCTGCTCCATCTGGTGTCCTCGCACGAGCTCGACGTCCTCGACATACCTCTGCTGCCCGTCATCGACGGCTTCGTCCAGGTGCTCACCGCAGAGCGCGACCAGATCGACTTCAACCAGCTCTCGGAGTTCCTCCTCGTGGCATCCATCCTCATCGAGCTGAAGTCACAGCGACTCCTGCCCGGGCCCGAGTCGGTCGATGACGACGAGGACCTGGTTGGCTGGGAGGAGCGCGACCTGCTCCTGTCGCGGTTGCTCGAGTGCCGGGCCTACGCCGCGGCCGCCGATGTCTTCGTGGCGCTGGCCGAGCAGGCGACGCGTTCGGTCCCACGCGAGGTGGGTCTGGACGAGGGCTTCATGGTCCACGCTCCCGACCTGTTGGCCGGCATCACGCCCGACGACCTGGCGCAGGCCTACCTCCGGGGCTCGGCCGAGCGCCCGGTCCCGCGGGTCGACCTGTCCCACGTCACCGTCGACACGGTGTCGGTGTCCGAGGCGGTGTCCGAGCTCCTCACCGTGCCCGCGCCCCATCGGGTCACGTCGTTCCGGGAGCTCGTGCGTGACTGCGCCACCCGCATCGAGGTCATCATTCGCTTCCTCGCCCTACTTGAGCTGTGCAAGATGGGCCGAGTCAGCCTCGGCCAGGGGACGACCTTCGGTGACCTACGAATCGGATGGCTCCCGGCCGACGAGCCCGAGGCTGCGACGAGCGGCCGCGGGCTGGCCGAACTGGGCGGCTACGAGATCGACGCTTACGAGGGATGAGGGGTGGGTCTCGTGGAACACGCTGAACTGAGTCGGACGATCGAAGCCATCTTGTTGGTGGCGGTGGAGCCGTTGCCGCCCCAGCTGCTGGCCGAGCTCTTGGAGGAACCAGTTGACTCGATCGAGGAGGCGCTCGTCGAACTGGCCCAGGGCTACGAGCGCGAGCGGCGTGGCTTCGTGCTGGCCCGCATCGCGGGCGGGGCGCGTCTGGCGACCCACCCCGACCTCGCACCGTACGTCGAGCGCTTCGCCAACCGAGAGGTCTCGACCCGGCTCTCGACCGCCGCGCTCGAAACCCTGGCCATCGTCGCCTACCGCCAGCCCGTGTCGCGCGGCCAGATCTCAGCCCTCCGCGGCGTGAACGTGGACGGGGTGACCCGCCTGCTCGAACAGCGCGGCTATATCGAAGTGGTGGGCCACGCCGAGGGACCGGGCCAGCCGGCCCTCTTCGGCACGACCGACCTCTTCTTGGAGCGGCTCGGCCTCAACTCACTCGAGCAACTGCCTGCGGTCGAGGACTTTCTCCCCGGCCCTGACGTCGCAGGCGACCTCGAGAGCGAAATGCGCTCCGCCTTGGGCCTCGGCATCGAGGCGGTCTCCGACGACGGCTGAGCCGGAAGAGAGCCCCGAGTCGCCGGCGCCCTCCGCGTCACCCGCGTCACCCGGGTCACCCGACACCGAAGGCGAGCGGCTACAGAAGGTCCTGGCCCGGGCCGGCATCGGCTCGCGCCGGGCCTGCGAGGAGCTGATCGCGTCCGGCCGGGTCACGGTGGACGGCCAGGTGGCCATTCTCGGCCAGCGCGTCGAATCCACGACCGCCCGCGTCGAGGTGGACGGCAATCTGGTCCCCGTCTCGGCGGACCTCGTCTACTACCTGTTGAACAAGCCCGACGGGGTGATCACGACGGCCGACGACCCGCAGGGCCGCCCCACCGTCATCGAGCTCGTCCCGACCGAGCCGCGCGTGTTCGCAGTCGGGCGTCTGGACCGCCATACCGAGGGCCTGTTGATCATGACCAACGACGGCGAGCTGGCCCAGCTGCTCACGCATCCCTCGCACGGCGTGGCCAAGGAGTACGTAGCCGAGGTGGCCGGCGGGACGCCCTCACCCGGTGCACTGCGCACCCTGCGCCAGGGCGTCGAGCTCGACGACGGGCCCACCGCGCCGGCCGAGGTGGGCGTGCTGGCCCCCGGCGTCCTGCGCCTGGTCATCCACGAGGGGCGTAACCGCCAGGTCCGCCGCATGTGCGAGGCCATCGGCCACCCGGTGCAGCGCCTCGTGCGCACGCGCATCGGGCCGGTGCGCGACACGAGGCTGGCCCCGGGTCACTGGCGCGTGCTCCGCCCCGACGAAGTGCGGGCGCTCGCCGTGTCCGCCCACTGACGGTCCAGACGACCGCCGGGGCACAGGCCCGTCAGCAGGGGAGACGCAGCGCCGGCCGGTAGAGTGGCCGGCCATGGCACCCGCTCTCACGGTCAGGGGTCTGCGCGGGGCCACGACGGTCGACGCCGACACTCTGGCCCAGGTCACGGAGCGTTCCCAGGAGCTCATGCGCGAGATCATGACCCGCAACGAGCTGGTCGAGGACGACATCATCAGCGTCCTCTTCACGGCGACGGCGGACGTGACGAGCACGTTCCCGGCTACCGCCATCCGTGCGATCGGCTTCGGCGCCGTGCCCCTCCTGTGCGCCGCGGAGATCGCGGTCCCCGGCGCTATGCCCAAGTGCATCCGGGTACTGCTGCACGTGTCCACCCCGAGAACCCGCCACGAGATGCACCACGTCTATCTCCACGGTGCCCAAGGGCTCCGCGATGACCTCCCCGACTGAGGGCGGCGCGCGCCGCCGGGCGCTCGTCGTCGGGACCGGGCTGATCGGGGGTTCCATCGCGCTCGGGCTGCGGCGGCGAGGCTGGCACGTGTCGGGGATCGATGCCGACGAGGGACGCGCGCGCGCTGCCCTCGAACAGAGCGTCGTCGACACCGTGGGCGACGACTTCGAGGCCGAGGTCGTCTTCGTCGCCACGCCGGCCACCTCGGTGGCCCAGGTCGTCAACGGTCTCCTGGCCGACGAACGTCGCCGCCCCGACGCCGTCGTCACTGACGTCAGCGGCGTGAAGACGGCGATCGTCGCCGAGGCGGACCACCCGCGCTACGTCGGGGGGCACCCCATGGCGGGCTCCGAGCAGATCGGGCTGCACGGCGCCGACCCCGACCTCTTCGAGGGCGCGGTCTGGGTGCTGACGCCAACGGCGGCCACCGACCTCGAGTCCTTCGACCGCCTCAAGGGCGTCGTGATCAGCCTGGGCGCCGACGTGCTCGTGCTTTCGGCGGCCGACCACGACCGCCTGGTCGCTGTGGTCTCCCACGTCCCGCACCTGGTCGCCGCGACGCTGATGAACGCGGCCAGCGCCGGGGCCCAACAGGACGGCGCGCTGTTGCGGCTGGCCGCAGGCGGATTTCGCGACATGACGCGCGTGGCGGCGGGCCACCCCGGGATCTGGCCGGACATCTGTGCCGAGAATGCGGCCGCCATCGTCGCCGCGCTCGACGCGCTCGTCGGCGACCTCACGGCCGTGCGCGACCGCGTGGCCACTCGGGACCGCGACGGGCTGCTCGATGTGTTGCAGACCGCGAGCGCGGCCCGGCGCAACCTGCCCGCCCGCTTCGCGCGACCCGACCACCTGGCCGAGCTCCGCATCCCGGTGCCCGACCGGGTCGGCGTGCTCGACGAGATCACCGCACTTGCCGCCAAAGCAGACATCGGCATCTACGACATCGAGATCGCCCACTCCGCAGAGGGCCCGCGCGGCGTCCTCATCCTGATCGTGGACGGCGCCGACGCCGAGAGCCTCGCCGCCGCAGTCGAGGCCAAGGGGTACCGCTGCCGGGTGGAGCACCTGTCGTGACCGCACCACGAGGCCTGGTCGTCGACGGCGGCGTGCCCTGCCGCGGCGAGGTGCGCACGCCGGGGGAGAAGTCGATCTCGCATCGCTCCGTGCTCCTCGCCGCGCTCGCCGAGGGATCCTCGATCGTGCACGGTCTCTCCGACGGTGCGGACGTCGCAGCCTCACTTGCCGCGGTCGAGGCGATGGGCGTGCGGGTCGAACGCGACGGCCCCGGCACCGTCGTGCTGCACGGTGGTCGCAGCCGCCTGCACGAGCCGGCCCATCCGCTCGACTGCGGCAATTCGGGCACCTCCATGCGGCTGCTGTGCGGCCTCGTCGCCGGCTTCGCCTGGACGACCGAGCTCATCGGCGACGAGTCGCTCTCCGTCCGACCCATGGACCGGGTGGCCGAGCCCCTCGCACTGATGGGGGCGATCGTCGGAGGGCGAGGCGACCGCTGCCTGCCGCCCCTGCGCGTAGTCGGCGGCTCGCTGCACGGCATCGACTGGACGTCGAAGGTGGCCAGTGCGCAGGTGAAGTCGGCCATCTTGCTGGCTGGCCTGGCCGCCAAGGGGACCACGGTGGTCCGCGAGGCGGTGACGACCCGCGCCCACACCGAGGAGATGCTGGCCGAGGCCGGCGCCGACATCACCGTCGAGCCGTGGGGCGAAGGCCGCATCGTGACCGTCCGCCCCTCGACCCTCAAGCCGCTCGAGAGAACGGTGCCCGGCGACCCCTCGGCCGCCGCCTACTTCGCAGTGGCCGCGGCGGTGGTCCCCGGCAGTGTGGTCGACGTCGCGGACGTGTACCACGGTCCGGCTCGTCTCGGCTTCGTCACCGTCCTCGAACGCATGGGGGCCGAAGTCACGCTGCTGCCTGCTGGTGACCGAGACCCCGACGGCCCCCAAGGTCCAGACGGGCCCGGCCACCCCGATCACGCCGGCACCGCCACCATCCGAGTCAAAGCAGGCGCCCGCCCGCTCACCTCGACCAAGGTGGCAGCGGCCGAGATCCCGTCCCTCGACGAGGTCCCCATCCTCGCCGTCGCCGCCGCCGTGGCGGAGGGCACGACCGTCTTCTCCGACGTCGGCGAGCTCCGGGTCAAGGAGGTGGACCGCCTCGCCGCCGTGGCCGAGATGGTCGAGGCGTTCGGCGCGACCGCCCGGGTCGAGGGCGACACGCTCGCCATCACCGGTGTCGGTGGCCCGCTGCGCGGCGCCCGCTTCGACAGCCGCGGCGACCACCGCATGGCCATGGCCGCCGCGGTGGCGGCGCTGGCCGCCGCACCCGGCGAGCGCAGCCTCATCACCGGGTTCGGCGCCGTGGCCACGAGCTACCCCGCCTTCGCCGACGACCTCGCGCATCTCACGACGTTCACGGATGCGGCAGTCGCCGGCCTGGCCCCCCACCCGCTCCTCATCGCCATCGACGGTCCCGCGGGAGCCGGCAAGTCCACCGTGTCGACCGCGGTGGCCCGCCACCTCGGCCTCGAACGCCTCGATACGGGAGCCATGTACCGGGCCGTGGCGGCTCTCGCACTCGAGCGCGGCATCGCACCCGAGGACGCCGCCGCGGTGGCCGCGCTTGCGACAACCGCCGAGATCGAGGTCGGCGAACACATCACCATCGACGGTCTGGACGTGACGAGCAGGATCCGCTCGCCCGAGGTCGGACGCGCCGTGTCCGTCGTGGCGGCCAACCCCGAGGTCCGAGCCCAGCTCGTCGAGCGCCAGCGGGCCTGGGCCGCCACCCACGGTGGAGGGGTGGTCGAGGGCCGCGACATCGGGTCGGTGGTGTTCCCCGAGGCGGAGGTCAAGGTGTATCTGACGGCCTCACCGGAGGAGCGGGCCCGGCGGCGCCACGACGAGGCCCCCGAGGGTGTGGCGCGGCGGGACCGGATCGACTCGACCCGGGACGCATCCCCGTTGCGGCAGGCCGACGACGCCCACCACCTCGATACGACGGGCCGGACGGTGCAGGATGTGGTCGAGGAGGTGCTGTCGTGGCTGTGAGTACGAGCGGGCCGGCGCCCGACGCCGAGCACGAACCTGGGACGACCACCGCGCCCGGCCGGCACCAGGCCTTCGAGGTCGATCCGCGCTCCACACCGCTCTACCGCGTCGAGCGCGGCATCTTCGTGGCGGCCCTGTGGACGTGGTTCCGACCCAAGGTCACCGGCAAAGAGCACGTGCCCGAGACAGGCCCGGTGATCCTCGCCCCGGTCCACCGCTCCTTTGCCGACTTCGGGTTCGCGGCCTTCTGTACCGACCGCAAGCTGTTCTTCATGACGAAGGACGAGATGTGGAAGAACAAGGCGCTCGGCAAGCTGCTGCTCTCGGTCGGCGCGTTCCCCGTCCACCGCGAGTCAGCCGACCGTGAGGCGTTGCAGCGGGCCGAGGAGGTGCTGCGCAAGGGCAGCGTGCTCGTCCTCTTCCCCGAGGGCACGCGCCGACAAGGCACGGTGATCGATGACCTGATGGAGGGCGCCGCGTTCCTCTCGGCGCGCACCGGCGCGCCCATCGTGCCCGTCGGCATCGGTGGTTCGGACCTCGCGATGCCCAAGGGATCGACGATCCCCAAGCCGCGGACTATCCAAGTGGTGATCGGCCCCGCCATTCCGCCGCCGCCCCGGACCGGGGGTGGGCGCGTCTCCCGCTCATCCGTGCACGCCGCGACGGAGGCGCTGGTGCCGAAGTTGCAAGCGGTCTACGACCAGGCACGAGCGAAGACCGGGCGCTACTGAGGAGGTGCTGATCACCCGGATCACCCGGACGATCGACGGAGGGTCTCAGTTCGAAGCGAAGGAGATCGAGCTGGTCGACGCAGGCGAGATCGGCCGTTTATCCGAAGCGCACGCGGTGACCAGTGTCGTCTTTCGGGAGAATGACCCGGGCTACGACTTTGACTGGCATTGCGCGCCGCGGCGCCAATTCATCGTCCTCCTCGACGGCGCGATCGAGGTCGAGGTCACGTCCGGCGAGAAGCGACGATTCCACGGGGGAGACATCCTGCTCGTCGAGGACACGACCGGCACCGGACATCGCACTCGGTCGGTCGATGGCCGCTCCCGGCGCTCGCTCTTCATCCCGTTTCCCGACACCTCCTAGGACATCGCCGTGGCGGACCGTGCCCGGGAACGCTCGACTCGCTTCGCCAAGCCGTGGTGTGACTCTGGGTTCAAGCGCACCTTCATCGAGCACTGCCGCAATCATCACATCGGCGTCGAAGTGGTCACGCGCATCCACCCGCTCGCCCTTCGGGAGGTTGATCCGGCTCAGCTCCCTGTCTGCATCCTTCCGAGCGCCGTCCGGCTCGCGCCTGCGACGGTGGACGATGATGTAGCCGCAGGGCTGGGGATGGTGTCCGCTCCGATGCTGTCGGAGTACGACCTTGCGATCGTCGGGGCTGGTCCGGCCGGCCTGGGGGCATCTGTGTTCGCGGCCTCAGAGGGCTTGCGAGCCGTCGCCATCGAATCTGGCGGCGGATAGCGTGATTCCATGCAAATTCAATCGATGGACGATGTGAAGCCCCAAGTGAGCGACGGTGTCCTGACGTTGACGATCGATCGCCCGTCGAAGCGCAATGCGCTCACCCAAGCGATGTACGCCACGATGGCTGACGGCCTTGAGCGCGCAGACATGGACGAGGAAATCAGAGCGGTCGTTATCACAGGTGTTGGTGATGTCTTCACCGCCGGGAACGACCTCGTTGACTTCGCGTCAGGTGAAAACCTCGATGAGGTTGGCCGCTTCCTCTTCGCCATCTCGTCGGTCCGTGTTCCGATCGTGGCGGCCGTGAACGGTTTGGCCGTCGGCGTGGGACTGACGCTCCTCCTTCACTGCGATCTTGTCTACGTCGAACCGACGGCGAAACTCTGGGCCCCGTTCGTCGAACTGGGCCTCGTCCCCGAGGCCGCTTCGAGCCTGCTGTTGGGCAAGGTGGTCGGAGAACGGCGGGCCTCGGAACTCATCTTGTGCGGTCGGCGCATCGACGGGCGAGAGGCTGCGGAATGGGGATTAGCGAATGCCGCCGTCTCGCCCGTTCTCGAGGTCGCAAGAGAAGCGGCGCTCGGCCTGGTCGCTCGGCCGCCGAATGCGCTCCGGGCATCCAAGGCCCTGATGCGATCGGACCAGCAGACGGTCCAGGGTCGCATGACAGAGGAGATGACAGCCTTTCGAGAGGCTCTCGGTGGCCCGGAGTTTGGCGCGATCGTCCAGCGTCGCCTTGAGACAAAGTGAGCGGCTCAGCACCTGCTCCTGCTCCTACGAAGGCCCACACGCCAGCTTGGTGGCACCCGTCGATCTGTGAGACCCAGACTTAGGGCGCGACGTCACCCGCGCGCCCTCAGGCTGAGGGAACGTGAGGCTGCGCGCCACGGTATTTCCACCACGTGTCGAGCACGACGCGGCCGTAGCGAAAGCCGAAGAGCCAGTTTTTGCCCTTCTTGGTGGTGCCCGACGCACGGGGCAGCCAAATGGTGGGCCGTTCGGTGACGCGCCAGCCGCGCTTCATGGCGATGATGAGGAGCTCGGCGGTCTGGTACTGCGGCTGAACGAGCCGGTACGCAATGTCGTCGAGCATGCTGACGCGCAAGGCCCGATACCCGTTGGAGGTGTCGGTGAGCTTCGTGTGACCCATGGCGCTCATCAGCCATGAGAACACCCGCACGCCCGCCTTGCGGAAACGGTCGGAGGTTGTGTCGCGCCCGAGGACCCGGGACGCCACGACGAAGTCGGCCTCGTCGTCGACCAGCGGCTGGAGCATGACGGGGATCTCCGCCGGATCGTTCTGGCCGTCGGCGTCGAGGGTCACCACGTACTGGGCGCCCAGCTCGATGCACAGCGCGTACCCGACGCGCAACGCGTAACCGTGCCCGAGGTTCTCGGTCAGGACGAAGGTGACGGCGCCCGACTCCTTGGCCACCACGTCGGTCCGGTCGGCGCCGCCGTCCACGACGACGAGCGTGGTCACCGCCAGGGCGCAAGCCTCGGAAGGGACGGCGGCCAGCACCGGGCCGATGTTGTCCTCTTCCTCGTAGGCGCAGATCAGCGCGACGACGGGCGAGAGCTTGAGGTCGTCGTTGCGCGCATCGAACTCTCGGCGGGAGGACTCGATGACGCGGCGCGCGACATCAGGGTCGGTGTGAATGCTGGCGCCAGAGGTGGCGCCGCGCGGGGAACTCAAAGCGAGTGGGGCGAGGCGAAGACCTGGCGGACCAGGGGCTCGAAGTGCGAGAGCGGTTTGGTGGGGTAGTCGGGATCGAAGCTCGTCTGGTCCCACTCGTCGGCGAACTGTTCGGCCAGCGCATACCAGGATGCGCCGGCGTACTTGTCGCGGGCGTTCGGATCCTGGCCGAGGTACTCGTAGTAGTGGCGGCCCTGGAAGTCCTGGTGCGCCCGGATCATTTGGTACGTGTCGTCACCCACGTAGGGCTTGAGGATCTCCGCCGCGATCATCGGGTGGTTCATGACCGAGACCGCCTTGCCGATGTCGTGACACAGGGAGGCGACAACGACCTCGTCGGTTGCGCCCGCCTCCTCGGCCCGGGTCGCCGTCTGCAGCGAGTGGACCAGCTGGTCAACCTCGAAGCCGTCGGTGATCTCCTCGAGCGAGGAGAGCATGTCGAGGATCCGATCGGCCACCCGGGGCTGATGCTCGATCGACTCGACGATGATGTGCTGCCACTGCTCGGCCGTCGACTGGTCCATGCGGGTGAACGTCATAAGTCCAATTATCGTCCGATTCGGGGTCAAGAAGCCAGCAGGTCGAGGACGTCGGCTGCCGACACGGCCCGATCCTGGCCCGCCGGATCAGTTCGATCCGAACCGGGGCGGCCGGCCAAAAAGGCCAGGGTCGAGCCCACGGCACGCAGGAACTCACGGAGTTCGGGGGGTGGCGGGAAGTACTCGTCCTCGGTGGTCACCGTGACCTGGGTGACGCCGTGCCGCGGGGCCAGGCGGGCGATGACCGCTTCCACCAGGGCTTCGGGGGCCGAGGCGCCGGCCGTGACGCCGACGGTCCCGGTCAGGTCGTCGGGGAGCTCGGCCGCCTCGTTGATGCGCAGGACGCGGGGACACCCGCCGGCCCGGGCCACCTTTTCGAGGGCCACCGTGTTGGACGAATTGGCCGAACCGATGACGACGACGGCGTCGGACTCAGAGGCGATCGCCTTGAGCGCGGCCTGGCGGTTTGTGGTGGCAAAGCAGAGGTCGCTGCGGTTGGGCATCCAGAGGTCGGGGAAGCGCAGGCGGGCCGCCTCCATGAGGCCGCGCCACTCGTCGTGGCTCAGCGTCGTCTGGGCCAGGAGGGCGACGGGGGCCGCGGCCGGGTCGAGGTCGCCGATCGCATCGAGGTCGCTCTCGTGCTCGAGCAGGCGGACCGACTCGGGGGCGACGGCCATGGTGCCGACCGCCTCCTCGTGACCGGCGTGGCCGACGTAGAGCACGGTGTAACCCTTGCGGCTGCGCACCTTCAGCTCGTGATGGACCTTGGTGACGAGGGGGCAGACCGCATCGACGACCACGCCATCGCGGCTGCGGGCCGACTCGACGACCGCGGGCGCCGAGCCATGGGCGCTGAGCATCAAGGGGGCGCCGAGCGGGACCTCGGCGACGTCGTCGACGAAGATCACCCCCTGAGCGCGGAAGCGCTCGACGACGTGCCGGTTGTGCACGATCTCGTGGTAGCAGTAGACGGGTGGCTCGAAGACCCGCACCATCCAGGCCAGGGCCTTGATGGCCTTTTCCACCCCGGCGCAGAAGCCGCGGGGCTCGGCGAGCATCACTTGATCCACTCCGGGCATTAACCCCAGGTTATCGGGGGTAATCTGGCGCATATGTCAGCTCCCACGGTGACTTCGGTCACCGCGGCGTCGCCGGCAGCCCGGGCCGGTCTGGCCGTGGGTGACGAGCTCCTCAGCATCGATGGGCAGGAGCCGCGCGACGTCATCGATTTCCAACGCCTCACCGACGGCGCCGACCTGGATGTCCTGGTCCGTCGCGCCGGCGGCCCGTTGCCACGCCTGGTGCGGGTGGACAAGGAGGCGGGCGAGCCCTTCGGCGTCGAGGTGTCCTCGGCCGTCTTCGACCGCATCCGCACTTGCGACAACCACTGTGCGTTCTGCTTCATCTACCAGCTGCCCAAGGGCATGCGGAAGAGCCTCTACCTGAAGGATGACGACTACCGCCTGTCCTTCCTCTACGGCAACTTCACGACGCTGACCCGTTTCACCGAGTTGGACGCCGAGCGCATCTTGACCGAGCGCCTCGGGCCGCTGTTCGTCTCCATCCACTCGACCGACCCCGACCTGCGCGCCGCCATGTTGCGCAACCCCAAGGGCGCCACCAGCCTGCGGTGGCTGCAGGTGCTGCTCGACGGCGGGATCGAGGTGCACGGCCAGATCGTCGTGTGCCCGGGGGTCAACGACGGGGCAGCGCTCGAGGACACACTGGCCGGAATTCTGGACCGGTTCCCGCAGCTGGCCAGCGTCGGCGCGGTGCCGCTCGGGGTGAGCCGGTACTCGAACGAGCCCGATATGCGGCCACACACGGTCGACGAGGCGATCGGGGTCGTCGAGACGATCGGGCGCTGGCAGGCGGTCTACCGCCAGGCGTTGGGGCGGCGCATGGTCTTCGCGGCCGACGAGTACTTCCTCTTGGCCGGGCGGGACTTCCCGGCCGCCCGCCAGTACGAGGGCTACCCCCAGCACGAGAACGGGATCGGCATGGCGCGCTCGTTCGCCGCCTCCTTTTCCCGTCCTTCGTCGGATGGCCCGGGCGGGGTGCGCCACGGCTTCTTCGCGTCGGTCGATGCGGCGCCGGCCGAGGGCTACCGGGCGCCGCGCCTGCCCTCGGCGCCGGCGGGGTCCGACGACCGGCCGGTGACGGTGCTGACGGGGACGTACGGATCCCGCGTGCTCGAGCCGCTGGTGGCCGCGCACGGCCGCGACGACGTGGCGGTGCACCCGGTGGCGAACGACTTCTTCGGCGGCAACATCGGCGTGGCGGGGCTGCTGACGGGCGAGGACCTGGGCCGCGCGCTGCGCCAGGTGCCCGACGGGCGGCGCTGCCTGGTACCCGACGCCTGCCTGAACGAGGGGCGCTTCCTCGACGGCCTCACGCTGGCCGACCTGCCCCGCCCCGTCGAGGTTGTGCCGTGTGACGGCGCGTCGTTGCGGACGGCGCTCGACGGGACGACCTTCCGGCCGGCTTGCGCGGCATGACGCTCCCGATGGTCGTGGTGGCCGGCCGGCCGAACGTGGGCAAGTCGTCGCTCGTCAACCGGATTGTGGGCTCGCGGGCAGCGGTGGTCGAAGAGGAGCAAGGGGTCACGCGCGACCGCAAAGTGCTGACGGCCGACTGGTCGGGCGTGCCCTTCTCCATCATGGACACCGGCGGCTGGCTGGCCGGCGGGGACACCCTCGAGACCAAGGTCAGCGAGCAGGCCGAGCGCGCCCTGGCCGAGGCGGACGTCGTGCTCATGGTGGTCGACGTGACGACCGGGGTGACCGAGGAGGACCTGGCGGCGGCCAGGATCATCCGGCGCTCCGGCCCACCCGTCCGCCTTGTGGTCAACAAGGTCGACGACACGGCGCGCGAGGCGCAAGCGTGGGAGTTCATCTCGCTCGGCCTGGGCGACCCCTTTCCGGTCAGCTCGCTGCACGGGCGCGGGACCGGGGACCTGCTCGACGAGGTGGTGGGGCTCTTCCCGCCCGGCAAGGCGGACGAGGGGGCCGACGACGTCATTGTGCGCGAGCGGCTGCGCGGCGAGGGCGCGGACCTCGCGCCGGGGACGCCGCGGGTCGCCATCATCGGTCGTCCCAACGTCGGCAAGTCCACGCTGTTCAACCGGCTGCTGGGCGAGGAGCGCTCGATCGTCCACGACATGCCCGGCACGACACGCGACGCCATCGACACCGTGGTGGAGACGCCCGACGGGCCGGTCTGCTTCATCGACACGGCCGGGCTGCGGCGGCCGTCGAAGACGGATCACGGCACCGAGCAGCACGCCACCCTCCGGGCCTTGCGCGCGCTCGAGCGCGCCGACATCGCCATCCTGGTAATCGACGCCACCGTCGGCGCCTCGCACCAGGACCAGCGCCTGGCCGAGCGCATCGGTGTGTCGGGGTGCCCCGCCATCGTGGCCCTCAACAAGTGGGACCAGGTAGCGACGGACGAACGCGACGAGGTGCTGGCCGGGGTGGCCGACCGGCTGGCTTTCCTGGGCGCGGCGCCCGTGCTCAAGATCTCCGCCCTCTCGGGCAAGGGGGTGCACCACGTGCTCCCCGCGTTGCGCGAAGCAGTCGAGGCGTACCACCACCGCGTGCCGACGGGCATGCTGAACCGCACGGTGCAAGAGTTGCAGAGCCGCGCCCCGGCGCCGCGGGCGCGCATCCGCTACGCCGTGCAGGGCGCGATCGACCCGCCGACGTTCACGCTGTTCGCGAGCGGGCGCCTGCACCAGACGTACCTGCGTTACATCGAGCGCGGGATCCGCGAGAAGTTCGACCTGGGGGCCACGCCGATCAAGCTGCGCGTCCGGTTGGGCGGCAAGTGAGGCCTGGGCGCTGATGGCCTGGTGCGAGGAGTGCGACGCGCTCGTCGAAGACGAGGATCTCGGCGAGGAAGGCGAGTGCCCGACCTGCGGCACGATCCTGGCCGAGCAGGAGCGCCAACCCATTCCCTGGTACTTCAAACTGATGCTGCTGGCCAGCATCGTGTACCTCGGCTACCGCGGCTACCAGGGCGTGACCTGGGTCGCCGGGCACGTGTAGCGTCCTGCGCCATGCCGGTCTACGAGCTCGACGGGTGGGCGCCGAACATCGACCCCGAGGCCTACGTCCACCCCGATGCGGTTGTCATCGGCGACGTCACGATCGGCGCGGAGTCGAGCGTGTGGCCACAGGCGGTGCTGCGCGGTGATTACGGCACCATCACGATCGGGGCGGCCACGTCGATTCAGGACGGCACGGTCATTCACGCCGGTCCGGGATTCCCCACGATCATCGGCGACCGCTGCGTCATCGGCCATATCACGCACTTGGAAGGCTGCACGCTGGAGGACGAGTCGCTGGCCGGCTCGGGCAGCGTCGTGCTCCACCACGCCGTGATCAGCAACGGCGCCACGGTGGGCGCCAACGCGGTGGTGCCCAACAACATGGTGGTGCCGCCGGGCGCCCTGGCGCTGGGGGTGCCGGCCAAGATCTTCGAGGGCCGGTCCGACGTGCCCATGATCAAGCTGTCAGCGGCGCAGTACGTGATGAACGCCAAGCGCTACCGCGAGGGGCTGCGCCGGATCGACTGAACGCGTGCTCTCGCTCGCTCGCTAATTCCTCTGTTGCCGCTGAGGCGAGCGGGGAACACGTCGGGGCCGAACGGCGCCGGTCCCGTGACGGCGGCGAAGCCGAGGTGGCCCTTGCCGCCGGCGCCACCGGTCGTCAGTCCGAGGAGATCTTCGTAGGTCCGCAGCGCCGAGTAGTGGTTGTGCGAGCCAGCGGTATCGGTCGAGCCGGCGACGAGGTACTTGGCGTTGAGGGGCAGGGCGCCGATCTGACCTCCGCCGGGGGCTGGGCGTCGGTGACGGCGCCGGCGTTCCCGGGTGCATGGGTGTTCGGCCCGGACAGCTCGTGGCAGCAGGCCAGGTTGGAATCGGTCCCGCCGCGGTCCGACTCGTCGAACGTCACGACGACCAAGAGGTCCCCGTGCTGGTAGGCGGGGGAGGCGAGGACGAGCGGCATCTGGGCGTGGAGGAACTGGTCGGCCGCAGTCAGGCCGGCCGACGTGGCCGCCCGTGCCGTTCGGGCCGGCGCAAGTGCCGTCGTGGCCGTCGTTGCACAGGTTGGGCGTGATGAAGCCGAAGCGCGGCGTGGTGCTCTCGCTGCGGAGGTCGTGGGCGTGTTGCCCATGTCCTGCTGGTAGGCGCGCCAGGCGGCGACGTGGGTTTTGGGGTTCGGGGGGTCCCTCGTGTCGAGCTGGGAGGCGAGCGTCTTGACGGCAGCGGGGTAGACGCAGACCTGGCCGTCGACCTGGCCGGGGTTGAACGCCTGATCGGCGTCGGGCGTGCCCGGCGTGACGTTGGCGAAGGCGCCGCCGTTGTCGCCGCAGTCGGCCTGGGCGTCCTCGGTCGCGGCCTGGCCGAAGACCTGGGCGAGATAGTTGTCGAGGCTGTTGTGCCCGGTGCCGTAGTAGTTCTGCAGCAGCTCGCCCTTCTTGCGCAGGGTGCCGTTGAGGTAGGTGTCGGGGGAGCGTAACGGCGCGGGGGCCGCCGGCCCAATCAGGCCGTGACGAAGGCCGCGATGTCGCGCGCGGTGTCCCGGCTGATGTCGGGGCAGGCGATGGCAAAGATCTCAGTGCCGTGCATCGTGCCCATCATCTGGCGGCAGCGAGCCGGCACGCCCGCC
>DASZLL010000065.1:0-46598 GCA_035552395.1 Acidimicrobiales bacterium | reverse complement strand
ATCGAGGCCCTCGGGTTCGAGGTCACCATCGAAACCAAGGCTGCATAAGGACCAGCGGTCCCTACAGCTCCACCGCCACCGCCAGACCCCTCGTTCAGCGCGCCCTCGTCCCACTCAGGACTTGGGCATCACATCCCAGGGGTCCCCAGCGTCCTCTATCGTTGGCCCCTCCCATGGGCCGACGCGAGGACATCCGGAACGTGGCGATCGTCGCGCACGTCGACCACGGCAAGACCACGCTCGTGGACGCGCTGTTGCGCCAGACCGGCGCCTTCGGCGCGCATCAAGAGATGACCGACCGGGTCATGGACTCGGGTGACCTCGAGCGTGAGAAGGGCATCACGATCCTGGCCAAGAACACCGCCGTGCGCTGGGGCGGCGTGAAACTGAACATCGTCGACACCCCGGGCCACGCCGACTTCGGCGGCGAGGTGGAACGCGGGCTGACCATGGTCGACGGGGTGCTGCTCCTGGTCGACGCCTCGGAAGGCCCGTTGCCCCAAACCCGCTTCGTGCTGCGCAAGACCCTCGAGGCCCGGCTCCCTGTCGTGCTGGTCGTCAACAAGGTGGACCGGGCGGACGCTCGCATCGCCGAAGTGGTCCACCAGGTCGAAGAGCTCTTCTTGGACCTCGACGCCGACGAGCACCAGATCGACTTCCCCATCCTCTACGCCAACGCCCGGGCGGGCTGGGTGAGCACCGAGGCGGGCGTGGTGGGGACCAACGTCGAGCCGCTCTTCCGCACCATCATCGAGCACGTCCCCGCGCCATCCTTCGAGGACGGCGCGCCGACGCAGGCGCTGGTGTGCAACCTCTCCGCCTCGCCGTACGTGGGCCGCCTGGCGATCTGCCGCGTGCACAACGGCACGCTGGTCAAGGGAGCCCCCGTGGCCTGGTGCCGCCTGGACGGATCGATCGAGACGGTGAAGGTCACCGAGCTCTACGTGACCGAGGCGCTCGAGCAGGTGCCGGCGGAATCGGCCGGCCCTGGCGAGATCGTCTCGGTGGCGGGCCTGGCCGAGGTGACAATCGGCGAGACGCTGGCCGACCCCGACCGGCCGGTCGCGCTGCCCGCCATCACGGTGGACGAACCGAGCCTGGCCATGACGATCGGCATCAACACGTCGCCGCTCGCCGGCGCAGACGGCACCAAGCTCACAGCCCGGCTGCTCAAGTCGCGCCTGGACGCCGAGCTCGTCGGCAACGTGGCCATCCGGGTCGCCCCGACGGAACGCCCCGACATGTGGGAAGTCCTCGGGCGCGGTGAGCTCCAACTGGCCGTACTCGTCGAGACGATGCGCCGCGAGGGTTTCGAGTTGACGGTGGGCAAGCCCCAGGTCGTGACGCGCGAGATCGACGGCAAGGTGCACGAGCCGGTGGAGCGGGTGAGCGTGGACGTGCCCGACGAGTATCTCGGCGTGGTGACCCAACTGCTGGCGCTGCGCAAGGGCAACATGACCGAGATGGTCAACCACGGGACTGGTTGGGTGCGGCTCGACTACCGCGTCCCGGCGCGTGGTCTCATCGGGTTCCGCACCGAGTTCATGACCGAGACGCGAGGCACGGGCATCCTCCACCACGTGTTCGACGGGTGGGAGCCCTGGCACGGCGAGCTGCGCACGCGGCGCAACGGGTCGATGGTGGCCGATCGCGGCGGCGTCACCACGACGTTCGCTCTCATGAACCTGCAAGAGCGCGGGAACCTGATCGTGGGCCCGACCGAAGAGGTCTACGAGGGAATGATCGTCGGCGAGAACGCGCGGGACGAAGAGATGGACGTGAACCCGACCAAGGAGAAGAAGCTGAATAACATCCGCTCGTCCACGGCCGAGGAGCTGGTGCGGCTGACGCCGGCGATGACGTTCTCCTTGGAGCACGCTCTCGAATTCATCGCGGTGGACGAGTGTGTGGAAGTGACCCCCAAGTCCGTCCGCCTGCGCAAGGTGGTGCTGGACCAGCCGACTCGGGCACGCCAGCGCTCACGTGCCCGCGACCTGCGAGAGGCCGGGGCCAAGAGTTAGCTGGTACTCACGTAGCATGATCGTCCCGGGAGGGATGGCAGAGCGGACGAATGCACAGCTCTTGAAAAGCTGCGAGGTGCAAGCCTCCGTGGGTTCAAATCCCACTCCCTCCGCTCAGCAGACAACGTGGGCCACTGAGCCGTGGCGGTGTAGCCCTACCCGCTGGCCAGGCCCAGATCGCTTAGCCAGGCGATGAAGAGATCCGTCCACTGGTCCGATGGCAGCCCTTGGTGAACCATCCCGAAGCCGTGCGCGCCTCGCGCAAAGACGTGCAGCTCTGACGAGCGGTTCGCGGCCGTCCAGTCGGCGTGAAGTCGTTCGACGATCCTTATGAGGATGTCGTCCTGCGCAGCCGCGGTGAACAGCGGGGGTGCCTCGGCCGGAATCGCCGCACCGCGCGTCTCTCCGCCGTAGATCGGAGCGATGAACGCGACCTGTTCGGCCCGCGGGTCAAGGGCCACGTCGACAATGAGGAACGCTCCGGCGGAGAAACCGATCATGCCCACGGTGTCGGCTCGCACGCCGAAGCGCTCGGCGTGCTCGCGCACGAGCTCGATCGCCCTCCGGCCATCGTCGGCGCACGCGGTCCTCGCTTCGAGATACGGCGCCTCCAGGGCTGAGCCGGTCGAGATCAGGTCGCTTATGGCACGAGGCCACACCCGGGTGGCCAAACCGGTGGCGAGACCTGCATCGAGCGCAGCTTGCTGGGCCTCGAACACCAACGGGTCGGGGTCAGTAGCTCGGACCCGGTACTTGAGAAGAAAGACCGTGTACCCAAGTGCGGTCAGCCAGGGGGCGACGTCGAGGCCCTCGTGGGTCCATGCACTGACGGTCCACCCGCCGCCGGGGACAACGATGACGCCCATCCCGTTTCCCGATCCCTGCGGTGCAAACACCGTCACTGTCGGATCGGAAATGTTCCGCAGAAAGGTCGTTCCCGCCGCCACCCCGATTCCAACCGGGAACTCCGCCTCCGCCGGGACCCCCTCGATGCGCGTGGGAGGACCGTCGGGCCAGAGTCTGATGACCTCAACCGCGTCCGCAGGACTCACCGTCATGGTCACAGCATGCCGCAAGCCTCGGATCAACCACCCATCTCAACTCCGTCCAGCAACCTCTGCGGTGACAGCGCGGAGTTCGAATGAAGTCTCACGTTCTCCGCTGGAGGCCTTGACCCCGTCTGGACAAAAGAAGCCGATCTTCGGGCGGCGGCTCGACCCCGAATGGGCCTGAGGCGCGGCGAACGCGGGCCAAGAGCGACGTAGGCTTCCCCTCGCTGTGGCGGCCCAGATGGTGATGGGCGCGGGCGGGAAGTCGCCGGAGGCGGTATGGACGCGTGACAGACGTGCTGTTGGCCCAACCGAGGCCGCCCGCGCTCATTCCCGCACCGCCGCGGGGCGGACCCCGACGACGCCGCGTCTGGGTCGCCGCACTCACGTGCGCCGCGCTGCTGGGCGCCGGCCTCGGGTACCTGCTCTTCGACGCCATACAGTCGAACCACCAGTACGACGGGGCGCGGCACACCCTGCGCATCACGCGCGTCACCACCGATGTCGTCTCGCAGGAGCTGATCAAGGCGCGTGGTGAACTCAGGCTGGTCACCCAGCAAGTGGGGAACGACACCACCGCGCTGGCGCAGGACACCTCGCAGCTCGAGGGAGCGCGGTCCGCGCTGAGCGCGGCGCAGGCCCATGTCTTGGAGCAGGCGTCCCTCCTCAACTCGCTGCACGCGTGCCTTGGCGGGGTCGAACAGGCGCTGAACGCCCTGGCGGTGGGCAGCCAGGCAAAGGCGGCGGGCGCCCTGCAGTCGGTCTCCGCCAGCTGCGCGGCTGCGGTGAATGCAAGTGGCTGACTCACGACGTCTCCGGTCTCTGTGCATCGTGGCAACCGCCGTGGCCGTCGCGGGACTCGGGGTCTCCGTGTGGTACGACGCGCACGCGCACTTGCGGGCCAACGCCGAGGAGTCCACCCTGAAGGCCGCCCAGCACCACCTGGCCGCACTGCGACACGACAAGGTCGTCACCAACTACGCAAATGCGGTCACGACCAATCGGCGCAACGACCTCGAGGCGTCGATCGGCACGACACTCAACCAGCTGGCCGGTGTCGAGGCGTCGGTGAGCAGCGCGAACGCGGGCGCCTCGCTGGAAGGGGTCGGGATCAGCACTCTCCACACGTGCCTCGGCGGCGTGCAGGCCGCGCTCAGCCAGGTGTCGGCCAACAACAACGCGGCCGCCGCCAAGGACGTCTCGGCTGTCTCGGGCCCGTGCGCCCTCCTGGACGGCGGAGCCAACGCCGGCCTCGTCTACCCGTTCGACTTCCCGGATCCCGACGTGATCTTGGTGGGACGGACGTACTACGCCTACGCCACCAACTCGGTGGCGGGGAACATCCAGATCATTGCGTCCAGCGACCTGACGCACTGGACCGCGGTCGGCAACGCGCTCCCCTCGCTGCCCGCCTGGGCCAAGCCGGACAACACGTGGGCGCCGGAGGTGGCCCGCGCCAATGGGTCGTTCTTCATGTACTACGCGGTGGAAGTCGCGGCGACCGGCACGCAGTGCATCTCGGTTGCCACTGCACGGAGTGCCCAAGGCCCGTTCGTCGACACGTCGACAGGACCCCTCGAGTGCCAGCAATCACTCGGTGGCTCGATCGACCCCTCGACGTTCACTGACACCAACGGAGTTTCGTACCTGGTCTGGAAGTCGGGCGGTCCCGGCTCGTCGAAGGTCTGGTCCGAGCAGCTGAACGCCGCCGGGACCGGGATTGCCAGCGGCGCCAGCCCGGCCCTGTTGCTCCTCCCGGAGCGGAGCTGGGAGGCGGGAACAGTCGAGGCCCCGGACCTCCTCCGCGCCAATGGCCACTACTTCTTGTTCTTCTCAGGCAACGACTGGAACAGTGCCAACTACGGCATCGGTGTCGCCACGTGCACGGGGCCGCTCGGTCCGTGCGCGGATGCCACACCCAACCCGATCCTTTCCTCGGGCGCCGGCATCGCGGGCCCCGGCGGAGAATCGATCTTCACGGACACGAGCGGGGCGTACTGGATGGCGTTCCACTCGTGGGTGCCAGGCGCCGTGGGCTTCCCCAACAGCCGCGACCTCTACCTGCGCCGAATCGACCTCTCCGGTGCGTTGCCCTCCGTCGCGGCACCCGGGCCGGGTTGACCGGACCGGGTTGACCGGACCGGGTGCCACAGCGATACCACGGCTTCTGGGTGCGAGGGAACCAGTCCGACGGCCCGGACGATCATGAGGCAAACGAACGTGGATGTCGACGTGCGTGTTTGTTGCGCGCACTCAGTGGCCTCAACGAGCTCTGTAGGTGGCCACCGTTTCGGCACGTTTCGCGAGGCCTGCAGCATCGAGGCGCGCGCACACTTGGCCGAATTCGTCGGTCGGCCCGTCCCAACGCAACTCGTCCACGTTCTCGAGAAGCGCACGATCGACGCGGAGCGTGGCTAGGTCCTTGAAGAGAAGCGCGTTGTCAAAGCCATCGCGCAACGTGGTCGCCAACTTCTTTGCGCCGCGCACGACCACCTCCCACCCGTCGGGGTCGGCTGGGATGTCCTCGAGGTGGACCCATCGGGCCAACACGGCGGCGGCGGACTTGGCCCCCCAACCAGAGAGGCCGGGGAAACCGTCCGCGCTGTCACCAACCAGCGCGAGGTAGTCCGGAATGGAGGCGGGTGAAACGCCGAACTTCGCCACCACCCCGTCCTCGTCGATCAGCAGCCTCTGACGGCGGTCAAGCTGCACGACCCGTTTTCCGCGGACGCACTGGCCGAGATCCTTGTCGGGCGTGCAGATCACGACCTGGTCGACGCGGGCGTCGTCATCGGCGACGGCGGCTCCGCTGGCGAGCGCGTCGTCGGCCTCCAAGTCGACCATCGGCCAGACAAGGACGCCGAGGGCGCTCAGTGCGTCTTCGAGGGGCCAGAACTGCGACTTCAGGGTGGGATCGACGCCGTCCCCCGTCTTGTACCCGGGCCACATGTCATTGCGGAACGACTCGATGACGTGGTCGGTGGCCACACCGACGTGGGTGGCTCCCTCGTCGATGAGCTGCAGCACCGAGCCGAGTACGCCGCGCACGGCGGCCACTTCTTCTCCTTCGGCGTTCCGGTGGGGTGGCGCGCCGAAGAAATGACGGAAGAGCTCGTAGGTGCCGTCGACGAGGTGGACCTTCACCCGACGAGCCTCTCACACCGGAGATTCGTCCTTCCGGAGTCGTCAACCGTGACGGACCGTACCCTCATCGGCCGGCGGCCGCCGTCCGGGCTCGCAAGAGAAAGGCGCGTTCAGCCTCGTTGTCGGTCAGCGCCAGCGCGGCGTCGTACTCGCCCACCGCCTCGTCGCGGCGACCAAGACGACGTAGGAAGTCAGCCCGGACGGCATGCAGGAGGTAGTACGCGTCGAGGGGCAGTTCGCCGATCGACGCCAGCGCAGCGTCGACTCCGTCGACCTCGGCCAACGCAACGGCGCGGTTGAGCGCCACCATTGGGGAGGCGTCGAACACGCTGAGCTGGTCGTAGAGGGCGAGGATCTGGCGCCACTCGGTCGCGTCTGCGGCAGGTGCGTCCGAATGCACGGCGTTGATCGCCGCTTGTATCTGATACGGGCCCGGTGCGTTGCGCCGCAGACACCGCCGCACGATGGCCTGGCCCTCGGCGACGAGGGCGCCGTCCCACAAGGTGCGATCCTGCTCGGGCAGTGGCACCAAGACGCCCTGCGCGTCGGCACGCGCCGGCCGGCGCGCCTCGATCAGAAGCATGAGCGCGAGGAGACCGAGCACCTCCGGCTCGTCGGGCATCAGAGTGGCCAGAACCCGGCCGAGCCCGATGGCATCCGCGGTGAGCACCTCGCGGCCGAGCCGATCGCCGGTAGTGGCGGCGTAGCCCTCGTTGAATACGAGGTAGATGACCGAGAGAACGGAACGGAGCCGGTCAGGCAACTCCGCGCTGGTCGGGACCCGGTAGGGGATGCCGGCGTCGCGGATCTTGGCCTTGGCTCGGCTGATGCGCTGGGCCATCGTCGGCTCAGAAACCACGAAGGCGCGGGCGATTTCCCCTGTCGTGAGGCCGCCGAGCAATCGGAGCGTCAAGGCGACCCGCGCCGTCGGCGCCAGGGCGGGATGGCAGCAGGTGAAGATCAGCCGGAGGCGATCGTCTTGCACCGCAAGCGCTTCGTCGGGTTCAGCCCTCTCGTTGAGCAATGCAGCCTGGGCGTGGCGATCGTCGCGGGAGGCCTCGCGCCGGAGGCGATCGAGGATCTTGCGCCGAGCCGTCGTGATGATCCAGGCCGCCGGGCTGGGCGGCAGCCCTTCGGCCGCCCAGCGTTCGGTCGCCACGACGAACGCCTCCTGGACGCCCTCCTCGGCGAGGTCGATGTCCCCGAACGCCCGGACAAGCACCGAAACGGCGCGGCCGTACTCCCGGCGGAAGACCATTTCCACATGACGACCGTCCTCCTCCATGGTCCGGGCGGGACTCAGCCCTCCGGTACCTCCTGGAACGGCCGCACTTCGACGGGCTCGGCGCAGGCGCGGGTCGCTTTGGTCGCCCAGGCGAGCGCGGCATCGAGGTCGTCGACCTCGATGATCCAGAACCCTCCGATGTGCTCCTTGGATTCGGCGAAGGGCCCGTCGGTGAGCATGATCTCGCCGTCCTCCTCTCGCACCACCGTCGCGATGTCGGCCGGCTGCAGCCCACCACCGAACACCCACGCGCCGCTTGCCAACAACTCCGCGTTGAACTCGTCCACTCGTTCGTAGGCTCGCTGGATCTCGTCCTGCGGCCGCGGCGGAGCACCGTCGATCATGGCGACGCTCAGCAGGTACTGCTTCATTGCGACTCCTCTCTTTCTGTCGATTCGAACAACCGGTCCGACCTCAGGCGACCTCGTCGTCGGGGCGGATGGGCTTGGGGTGGTACGTCAGGGTCACGACACCGTCGTCACCGACCGTTGCGACCTCATCAAGGGAGAGGACGGGCGCCTCGCTGAGCTCACCGAACAGACGCTTACCGCTACCGAGGATGATCGGGAAGACCATCAACCGGTATTGGTCGACGAGCCCGTGCTCAGCGAGCAGCTGGACGAGCGAGGCGCTCCCGGCCACCAGCAGGTCGCCGGCGACGCTCGCCTTCAGCGCGGTCAATCCGGCCACGGCGTCGCCGCGGACGACGGTACTGTTGTCCCAGCTGGCGTCACCGTCGGTCAGCGTGTTCGACACGACGTACTTCGGCATGGAGTTCATCTTGTCCGCGAAGCCCACCGGGTCCTCGATCGTCGGCCACGCCGCGGCAAAGCCCTGGTAGGTGACTCGGCCGAGCAGAAGCGCCTCGGCGGCGAGCGTCTCGTCGAGCTTGAAGCGGTCCCCGTCTGGCCCGCGATTGAACCGGAAGGTCCACCCGGCATTGCGTGTGCCTTCTGCGCCACCGGGGTCCTCCATGACGCCGTCGATCGAAACGAACTCGCTGACCACGATCCTGCCCATGACTGCCTCCTTGCAACGAATCCCCCGGCCCCGTGCCGACGGTCACTCTCTATACGAACGGCCTCGGGCAAATTCGACATCTCTCGGAAATCCATTTGGCTCCATCGATTGATGAGTGCCTCGGCACGGGGTCCGGCATGTCACACCCGGACGCCAAGCCGGGTCTCCCATCCGCACACACCTTCAGGCCCGATTTCCGCCGGAACGTTCCCTCCCTTATCCCTAGGGTGGGAATAGCGGCCGACCAAATCAGGTTTGCTGGGTGGTGGGGAATTGCCGGGCCCGATCCCTTCGTACCAAGGAGTCCCATGCGCGCCAGCCGTGCCACCACCATTGAGATCGCTCCCGGCCGCAACGTGCCCTCGTGGCTCGTGCTCAGTCTCGTCCTCGTCGGCCAGTTCATGGTCGTGTTGGACGCGTCCATCGTCAACGTTGCGCTCCCCTCGATCCAACACGACTTGCACTTCACGACGTCAGGCCTGCAGTGGATCGTCAACGCCTACACGCTGAGCTTCGCCGGCTTCCTCCTGCTCGGCGGTCGCGCCGCCGACCTGTACGGCCGGCGCAACGTGTTCCTCGTTGGTTTGACGGTGTTCACGGTGGCGAGTTTTCTCGGCGGCCTGGCCGAGGACCAGGCCTGGCTCGTCAGCGCCCGCGCCCTACAAGGTTTGGGGGCCGCCATCTTGGCGCCGGCCACTCTCACGATCCTGACGGCGACCTTCCCCGAAGGTCCGGCCCGAGCCTGGGCCCTCGGCGCCTGGAGCGCCGTGTCGTCGGCCGGGGCATCGGCCGGCGCGTTGCTCGGCGGCATCCTCACTGACTTTCTCAGCTGGCGCTGGATCCTCTTCGTCAACGTGCCGGTGGGTGTCGTCGCACTGGTGGCGGCGCGCCGGTACCTCCCCGAGTCACGGGCCGACATGGAGCATCGTCACCTCGACCTGGCCGGCGCCATCACTGTGACCGGTGGGCTGGTGGCGTTCGTGTACGCACTTGTCCGCACCGAAAGCTATTCGTGGGGCTCGAGCGAGGTGCTTCTTCCGCTGGCGCTGGGGGTGGTGCTCCTCGCGGCCTTCATCTTCCTCCAGGCGCGGATCGCAAAGGCGCCGCTGGTGCCCCTGCGTGTCTTCCGGTCGCGCTCCGTTACGGGAGGCAACGTCGTGATGCTCATGATGTTCGGTGCCCTGTTCGGCTCCTGGTACTTCGAAACGCTCTACATGCAGCATGTCCTCGGTTACAGCCCGCTCCAGGCGGGCCTCGCCTTCCTCCCGCAAACGGTCCTGATCGCCGTGGGTGCGCAGGTGACGGCTCGCCTCGTGCCCAAGTTCGGCCCGCGCCCCCTGATCCTGGCGGGAACCCTTGGGGCCGGGGCGGGCCTGGCCTGGCTGGCCCAGGTCACGACCACAACGAGCTACGTCGGCGGGCTGCTGGGACCGTTCGTGCTGATCGGTGTGGGCATGGGTCTGGCGGTGACGCCGATCGCCGTGGCCGGGACGGCGGGGGTGGCCCCAACCGACGCGGGACTCGCCTCGGGGCTCCTCAACACGTCAAGGACCGTGGGCGCGTCAATTGGCCTGGCCGCGCTCGCCACCATCGCGGCGAATCGCACCGCGAGCGCCCTGTCGGGCAAAGTCGCCTCCACGGCGCACACCGCATCTGCACTGACCGCGGGCTACACGCTCGCCTTCGGCGTCGCCGCCGGGTTGCTCGTTGCGACCGCCGTCGTTGCGATGGCGACCCTGCCCGCCCAGCGGGCCATCAGCCAGCCCGCGCCGACCGAGCGTGAGGTGCGCGCACCTGAGCTCGAACTCGAACGCACCTAGACGAAGGAAATCATGGCGCCGCAGGGGACGGTGTACCCGAGCCCTTGGCGTTGATGGCGTCGACGATCAATTCCACGGCGTCGTGGAGTCCACCTTCGGTGTGCACGTCCAACAGGCGGATGGCGTGTTCGATCTTGCGCCGAACGTCGAGCACGTCTTCGAACGTCTTGGCCGCCCGGGCGTCCGACGCCCGGGCTTGGATGTTCTGGCCGACGATGATGATCGGCAACAACACCAGCTGCAGGAACGACGAACTGATCCACAGGATGAGGAGCTGCTTGGAGTGGACGTTGTCGGGTAGCGAGACAAGGGCGATGGCACCGAACACGTAGGCGCACCACATCGTGCCCACCAACACCGTGATCCGAAGGCCAACGGCCGCATTGAACCGCTGCATGGCCGTATCCTTCTTGAAGTAATCGCGGGTCTTGGCATGGACGGGTATGCCGTCCAGCGTGTAGCCGTGCTTGGGCGTCCGCTCGCGAGTCGTGGTCATTCCCAGCCCTCCTGTGAATCGGATTCTGCGCGCATACTCAGCGAATTCTCACACGCAGCACGCAGGACCGAATCGGACGCTGCTGCCACGACGAGGCGAGACTTCTGCTCACGCTGGAGGGCGATCCACCTGCTCCATGAATTCGAGCCGCATGCCGCCGGGGGCCTCAACGAAGGCGATACGGCGGGTCCCGAAGGATCCACTCACGATCTTTGGACCCCAAAGTACGACGTGGCGGGACAGCTCGGCGTCGAGGTCGTCCACGAAGAGGGCGGGGTGCAAGAAACACTCGTCGGGCAGTGCACAGGCCTCTTCGTAGATCGCCTGCGTAAACAGGGTGAGCGACAGGACGCCGAGCTGGACGTCGGAACGCCGTCCGTTCTCCCATGCCACGGGTTCGCTCACGACCGCTCCTGCTGCTTCGTACCAGGCGCAGGCGGCCTCGAGGTCGGCCACCTTCACGGCCAAGTTGGCCAGGCCGGTGACCGGCATCAGTGCAGCGGTGTGCCGTAGAGCGATCCGAGATCCTCGGCGATGAGCTCGAGCCGCACACCATCGGGATCAGAGAAATAGACCGAGACCCCGCTCTCGATCTGCATGGGCACGCCCGCGTCGGCCAGGCGCTGGCGAGCGGCGTCCCACTGCTCCCGACTCACTGAAATAGCGAGGTGGTGGAAGCCCCCGAGCACCTCGGCGTAGGGGCCGAGGCCAAGGTCGGGAAAGTCGAAAAACGCCAACGTATTGTCGTGCCCGAGGTCGAAGAAGAGATGCGTGGAACCCTCATAGTCGCGGTTCTCGAACAGCTCGACCAAAGGGAATCCGAGCAACTCTTGGTAGAAGCGGATCGTCCGCTCAACGTCCGAACAGAGCAACGCCATGTGGTGAACGCCCTGCGCCGTGGATTTCGGCCGGATCGAAGGCGCCTGCAGGTACATCGAGCGAAGCCGTTCCCGTTCGGCCGACGCAGCCTCGAGGTCCACGGTCACAGCCCGAGGAGCCACGCCGCGTTGGCTCCCATGATGTTGGCGCGTGCGGTCCCGGTCAGGCCGGCCACGGCGCGTTCGGCCGCAACCATCGGATCGGCGACTCCTTCGGCGTGGGGCCAGTCACTTCCGATCATGAAGGTGTCGTCGCCAACCCGGGGAACGAGGCGATTCGGCATCTCGTAGGGCAGCGCTGCCACACGCACCTGTCGCATGAAGTACTCCGAGGGGCGCAGGGCAAGCTGCCGGTAGGGCTCGCCGTGGCGCAGCGCGTAGAAGTCGGAGGCGCCGTCGATGTGCAGCAGGAACTGCGGCACCCAACTCGCCGTGAGCTCAACGACGCCAACACGCAGATCGGGAAACCTCTCCAGCGTCCCGTTCAGGATCAGATCGGCCAGTGCAACCGCAGGCGCCAGGTACAGGAAGATCGAATCGAACAGCCGCTCGCCGTCTTCGGACTCGCCCTGCCGCCAGGCCGGGTGGAGCGGGCTCTCGAATTCCGAGACGTGGAACACCGGGGCAACGCCGTGCTCGCTAAAGGCGGCCCACACCGGGTCGAAATCGCCGTGGGAGAGGGGCTTGCCGTCCACGGGGGCCGGAGCGACCATGGCGAGCCGGACTCCCTCGGCGCGCACCCGCGCGATCTCCTCGACCGCCCAGGCAGGGTCGTGCAACAAGACGTGGGCGACCGCGAACAGGCGATCCTCACCATCGCCGCACACTCCCGCGACGAATCGGTTGTAGGCCCGGGCGTTGGCGCGCTGGGCGCTACGGTCCGAAGCGAGCCGTCGCTCCCAGAGCAGCCCGTAGTTGGGGAACATGACCGCGGCGTCCAGTCCGAATTCGTCGAGGGAAGCCAGGCGAGCCGCCGCGGACCGGTAGGAGTCGGGGACCAACTCGTCGAACGAGGCGGGCGCGCGTTCGCCGCGCACGCGACGGCGGCGGTCGTCACCGATGAGCGCCGAGCGTTCGGGGATCGGGACCTCGATCGGGGTGAGCCGTTCGTCCCGCCAGGTCAGCCAGGGCCAACCGCCATCGTCGTCGGTGATGGACAACGCATCCGATCGGTGCGCGGGCTCGATGAAATCGCTCCAGGTCGTTCTCGACTCAAAGAGATGCTGGTCGACGTCGATGATCGGCAACACCATGGGCCCTCCCGCCGCAGAGTACCAGCCGATTAGCCGATGGAGGAGCGCAGTCCCTTGAGCCAATCGTCCGCGGCCTGCCAGGCCGCGTCCGCTTGTCGCCGCTGTTCCGGCGCGTGCTCACCCGCCGCCGGATACGACCCCAAGAACTTCACTCCCGCCAGTCCGGCGTGAAGATCACGGAGGCAGTCGGCGACCACCTCGTCGCCCACGTGACCGCTGAGATCGATCACAAAGCAGTAGTCGCCGAGCGCCTGCTTGGTCGGGCGGGACTCGAGTTTCGTCAAGTTGATGTTGCGGGCCGCGAACTGTCCGATGATCCCGTGCAGGCTCCCGGGGTGGTCCGCCCGCTGAAAGCACACGATGCTCGTCTTGTCGTGACCGGTGGGCTTGGGCACCATTGTCCGCGCCACCAGGACGAACCGGGTTTGGTTGTCCGGATGGTCCTCGACGTCTTCGGCCAGGATGGACAGCCCGTAGCGCTCGGCAGCGAGCCGGGGCGCGATGGCGGCGCCATCTGGCGAGCGCGACGCCCCGAGAAGTCGGGCTGCATCGGCCGTCGAGTTGGCGGCATGCTGCTCGGCGTCGGGCAACGCCTTGGCGAGGAATTTCTGGCACTGGGCCAGCGCGTGCGGATATGACGACACCGACCTGATTTGGGCCAGCGTGGTGCCCGGCGGCACCATGAGATGCAGATGGATATCCATCACCACCTCGCGTTGAATGTGCAGGTCCACGTCGTGGATCAACCCGTCGATCGTCGCGCTCACCGTGCCCTCGATTGCGTTCTCGATCGGCACAAACCCGCCATCGACCTCGCCTCGCGCGACGGCTTCGAGCACCGAGGTGATCGACGGCAGCGGCGTAAGTTCCGCCGCGGCCAGGTCCGGTTCGGCCAGCAGCGCCTCCTGCGTGAAGGTGGCCTCAGGGCCGAAGTAGGCGAGCGATGTCGCAGGGGGGTTCACGGTTGGGCAGGATAGAGCAGGTCATGGACGTCTCCTCGCTGCGCTCACTCGTCGAACAAGTGGCCTCCGGGGAGGTCGCGCCCGATGACGCGGTGCGCCAACTTCGCCGTCTGCCGTACGCAGACCTCGGGTTCGCTCGGGTGGACCACCACCGGGACCTGCGGCTTGGCCTGCCCGAAGCCGTTTACGGCCCCGGCAAGACGCCTGAGCACACCGCGGCGGTGGTCGAGGAGTTGCTGGTCGGCAGCGACGGGCCAGTCCTGCTCACCCGGGCCACCGATGCGCAGGTGAAGGCCGCATCGGCGGCCGGTGTCACGGCCGGTGTCGGCCCGGGCACCCTCACCCAGGTGGGCAGCCTGGCCACGCTCGTGTTCCGCCCGGCTGCGCCTCGAACGGGCAACGTCGTCGTCGTGACGGCCGGCACCGCCGATCTGCCGGTGGCCGCAGAGTGCACGGCGGTGCTCGGCGCGCTCGGATTCGCCGCGAAGTTGCTCGCCGACTGTGGCGTTGCCGGCCTGCACCGCCTGCTGGCGGAAGTCGATACGGTCGCCGCGGCCGACGTTGTGGTGGTGATCGCCGGGATGGAAGGTGCGCTCGCCAGCGTGATCGGGGGCCTGACCCCCGCCCCGGTCGTGGCGGTCCCCACCAGCACCGGCTACGGGGCCGCCCTCGAAGGGGTGACGGCGTTGCTGAGCATGCTGTCGGCCTGCTCGTCGGGTATCACGGTGGTCGGGATCGACAACGGGTACGGCGCGGCATGCGCGGTGGCCAGGCTCTTGCCGTGACCGCTCCGGGGACATCGCCCGAGACGGTGGCGTGGTTCCATTGCTTCGCCGGAATTGCGGGAGACATGGCCTTGGGCTCCCTGATCGATGCCGGCGCTGACGTCGACGAGGTCCGCTCCCTCCTTGACCGCCTCTCCCTCCCCGGCTGGAACCTCAGCATCGAAGAGGCCATGCGCGGCGGCATCGCGTGCACCCGGGCCGTCGTCCGTGGCGACGACGTGGTTGTGCGCACCCACGGCGCGATCAGCGCCCTCATCGAAGACGCGACACTGCCGCCGAGAGTGGCCGATCGGGCGCTGCGCGTCTTCCGATCGCTCGCGACGGTCGAGTCCGCCCTCCACCGTCGCCCCCTGGACCAGGTGCACTTTCACGAGGTCGGTGGTCACGACGCCATCGTCGACATCGTCGGGACGGCGGCCGCACTCGAAGTCCTCGGGGTCGATACGGTTACGGCGTCCGCCGTGGCTACGGGGAACGGGACGGTGCGCAGTGCCCACGGGCGGCTCCCCAATCCGGCGCCGGCGACGGTGCGGCTGCTCGAGGACGTCCCGACATACGGCCGTGACGTGGCCATAGAACTGACCACACCGACCGGCGCGGCCATTCTGGCCACCCTCAGCTCCTCGTTCGGTCCGATGCCAGACATGACGATCACCGCGTCGGGATTCGGGGGAGGCGCGGGAGAGATGCCGGACCTCCCCAACTGCACGCAGGTCGTGGTCGGACGGCGCGCACCACGCGAAGGCGTCGGATCGGGCCAGCCGGCCCTGGTCTTGGAGACCAACATCGACGACGTCACGGGTGAGCAGCTTGGTTACGCCGTCGCCGCCGCACTCGACGCCGGCGCACTGGACGCGTGGGTGAGCTCGGTGACCATGAAGAAGGGTCGGCCCGGCCATGTCTTGCACGTGCTGACCGATGCGACGAAGCTCGAAACTCTCCGCAGCGAAATTGCCCGGTCGACTGGCTCGATGGGCGTCCGTGCCACGCACGTCGAACGGTGGCCAGTCGCGCGGGAGATGACGACCGTGATGCTCGATGGCATCAGCGTCCGGATGAAGGTGACGAGCGGGCGCGTCAAGCCCGAGTTCGACGACGTGGCCCTCGTTGCCGCCAAGACGGGAGCCACGCTCCATGAAGTGGCGAGCCGGGCGGAGGAGGAATGGCGCGCCGCGCGCCGCCAATCTCCCGGCTCGGATGCACCTCCCGCCTGATGGCCAATCCGATGTTCCGCTACGACGAGGCGATGACCGACCTCGTTGTCGCGGCCTGCCGGGAGCGCTTGTCCATGGACCCGGTCGCCCTCGACTTCGGCGGCCTCATCGAGTCGCTCGACACCGAGCTGGCGGGCCTCATGCGCCCGGAGGGCAACGACGCCGCCGACGTGCTCAACCTCTTCGTCGACAGACTGTCAACGGCGATCGTCTCCTGCGACAGCCCGCGATTCCTGTCCTTCATCCCCGCCGCACCGACCAAGGCGTCGTTGCTGTTCGACATGTTCATCTCCTGCTCGTCGCTCCACGGCACCTCTTGGCTCGAGGCGGCGGGCGTCGTGGTCGCCGAGAACCAGGCGCTCGCGGTGCTGGCCGAACGGGCCGGCTTTCCTGAGGGAGCCGGGGGCTGCTTCGTGGCCGGCGGATCCGCCGGCAATCTCTCCGCGCTCATGGTGGCCCGCGACACGGCGGCCTACCGAAGGCAGGCGGCCGCACCGGACCGACCGCTCGTCGCGATCAGCGAAGACGCCCACTCGTCGGTGGGCAAGGCGCTCCACGTTCTCGGCGTGGGCGTGCTGACGGTAGAGACCCGCGACCATCGACTGACGGGGGACGCGCTGGCTGCCGCACTCCGGGACGACCCGCGACGCGCCGATGTCATCGGCGTCGTGGCGACGGCGGGGACGACCAACGCCGGCATCGTGGACGACCTCGACGGAGTGGCCGATGTCGCCGCTCAACATTCGTTGTGGTTCCACATCGACGGGGCCTACGGCGGCGCGGCCGCCCTCTTTGCGCCGTCGGTCCGAACACAGTTCGCCGGATACGAACGAGCCGACTCGTTCATCGTCGACCCCCACAAGTGGTTGTTCGCGCCGTTCGACTGCGCGGCACTGATCTACCGCCAGCCCAATCTGGCCAAGGCCGTGCACACGCAGGACGCGCAGTACCTCGACGTGCTGCACAGCGGAAACCCCGAAGAATGGAACCCGAGCGACTACGCGTTCCATCTGACCCGGCGGGCGCGCGGGCTGCCGCTGTGGTTCTCCATGGCGGTCAACGGGCTCGACGCCTACTGCGACGCAGTCGAGGCCGGCCTGTCCATCGCCCAACGGGCGGCGGAGCGGATCGCGGCGGCGCCCCATGTTGAACTGGTACGGGAGCCGGGCCTCTCCATCGTGCTTTTCCGGCGAACGGGGTGGGGCAGTTTGGACTACGACGTCTGGTCGGCGCGCCTTTTGGACCAGCAGATCGGGTTCGTCACCCCGACGACGTGGGAGGGTGAGACGGTGGCCCGTTTCGCTTTCTTGCACCCGAACACGACGGTCGCGATGATCGACGAGATCCTGGCCTCAATGTCCGAAGCGTGACCAGGCGCGGCGAAGCACGATCCCCAGCGTCTCGACGTCCTGGGCCCCGGGGATCGGCCAGGCCCCGTTGATGAGGAAATACGGCACTCCGGTCACCCCGAGTTCCTCGGCCGCCGCCTCGTCGAGCCGGACCTCGGGTCCGTAGAGATCGCCGGCGAGGACCTTTTCGGCGACCACGTCACCGAGCCCTGCGTCAGCCGCCACCTCGCGCAAGACATCGTGGTCCGAGAGCAAGCGCCCTTCGGCAAAGTAGGCACGGAACAACCTCTGGATCACCGCATCCTCTTCGGGCATGCCACGGGCTGATTGGGCGAGACGGTGGGCGTCAAAGGTGTTGCCGAGACGGACGCGCTCGAAATCGAACACGACCCCGACCTCTTGACCCAGCGCGGTCAGACCCTCGTAACGCGTCCGAATCTGGGCGGGGCTGGCGCCGTACTTCGCCGCCACGGCCTCCACCATGCTGCGCTCCCGGCTGGCGGGAGCCCGCGGGTCGAGCTCGAAGGAGCGATGCGCCACCCGGACCTCGCCCCCGTGCTCGAAGTCGTGCAACGCGGCCTCGAGCCGCGCCAGCCCCAATGCGCACCAGGGGCAGGCGAAGTCGGACCAGACCTCGATGTCCATGCGGACCACCCTATGGCTGGCTCAGTCGGAGGAAGCCCAATCCGAGATTGACCAACCCTCGGCCGCAGCCATCACGGTCCAGCAGGTGGCGCCGTCGATGGCCTCTCGAATGATGTCGGCGTGCCCGGCGTGGCGCGCCGTCTCCTCGATGAGATGCACGAGGATCCACCGTGGCGTCCAGCTGACGCCACCAGGGATCCAGGGCACCAGGTCGGCCGTCGGCGGCAAGGCCACTCCCAGGTCGGGCAGGTCGGCCACCACCTTCTCGGTGTGGCGGGCCTGGTCGGCCGCCATCGTCAGCACGTCGGCGACGGTCTCGCCGGCAACAAGCCGGAACCCGTCGGCCCAGTCGTCCTGGGGGACGAAGACGGTGGTCTCACCCGTCACGATGAAGGTGGTCCAGGCCCGCTCGACCAGCGCGGCGTGCTTGATCAGCCCGGCCAGGCAGAGCTCGCTGGCGGTCGAGCGGGTCGAGGCTTGCTCGTCGCTGAGTCCGTGCGCCGCATAGCGCAAGGCGTCACGTTGCTGGCCGAGGAAGGCGAGCAGGACATCGCGCTCCTCGGACAGAGGAGGAACGAGACCAGGCATTTGACGGCTCCGTTTCTGCCGGCTTGCCCCGGCGTCGTTGGCATCGATACGGCCATGGTGCGCCCCTAAACTGGCCATCTTCTGGCCACTTTTTGCGCCAAACTATCCATGTGCGCGCCGATCGCCTCGTTGCCGCCCTGCTGGTCCTGCAGTCCAAGGGTCGGGTGACCGCAGCCGAGCTGGCCCAAGAGCTCGAGGTCAGCGAACGCACCGCCCGCCGGGACCTCGAGGGTCTCGCCTTGGCCGGCGTTCCCGTCTATTCACAGCCGGGCCGCGGCGGGGGGTGGGAGCTCGTCGGCGGGGCCCGCACCGACCTCAGCGGCCTGACATCGGACGAGACCCGGGCGCTCTTCCTTCTTGCCGGGCCCGACGCCGCCACCCCGGCGGTCCGCGCCGCGCTGCGCAAGCTCGTGCGCGCGTTGCCGGCCACCTTCCGGCCTCAAGCCGAAGCGGCGGCCGGAGCCGTCATGCGAGATGCGGCCGGCTGGGACCACGCCGAGCCCATCACGCCCGTACATCTCGAAGCGCTGCAGCGCGCCGTGATCGAGGGCGTCCAGGTCGAGTTGGGATACCGGCGCCGTGACGGCGAGGTGTCCCTTCGCACGGTGCACCCGCTCGGCCTCGTCGTCAAGAACGGCACGTGGTATCTGATTGGCGCCACGACGACCGGCCAGCGCACCTTCCGGGTGAGCCGAGTGCGCACGGTGACCGCGACGGACCGACCGATCGTGCGTCCCGACGACTTTGACCTGTCCGAGGCCTGGCGATCAATCCTGACGACCATCGAGGCGCAACGAGCGCCTCTGGTGGTCAGGCTGCGCACGGACGAGGTGACCCTCGACGTGCTGCGCTACATCTTCGGGAACCGGGTCGGCGAGGGGTCGGTTGATCCGTCTGGACGCGTCACGGTCGAGGTGCGGGCGCAGTCGGAGCTCACGCTGGCGCGGCAACTCGCCGGGTTTGCCGACGCCATCGAAGTCCTTTCGCCCGCTGCGGTCCGGGACCACCTGGCTCAAATAGGGCGCGGGCTGGTCCGCCGCCACGCACCGCACGCGGCGCGGACGTCAGGAACCTGACATGCCGACCATCGGCTGGTTCAAGCGGATCGATCCGGTGGAGCCCCAGAATTGGGCGTCGCCATAGGAGAACACTCCGCCGTCGCTTGCGGTGAACCAATAGCCGCCACCGTCACCGGTGGATGACATCGAGTTCACCGGCTGGTTCAGCCGCAGGCCCCCGGTCGAACCGTAAAACGGGGCGCCATAGCTGAACACTCCCCCGTCCCTGCCGAGCAGCCAGTAGCCCCCGCTGATGGGGTCGACGGCCATGCCGACGATCGGCGCATTGAGCCGGATGCCCGACGCGTCACCCTGGAACTGCCCGTCGCCCAGCAGCACGTAGACCTTGCCGTCGGCCCCCGCGAGATACAGGCCCTTGTCGTCAGGTGTCAGCGCGGCACCGACGATGTTATTGACGTGGAAGCCGAAGAACGGCAGGTCTCCGAGTTGCGGGACGTCGAAGTTCCATACGGAGCCGTCGGCTCCGATGACGTAATACCCGTCGGTCGAAGGATCGCTCACGATGGCCACCACGTCCGACACATGGATACCCAGGGCGGGCACTGAGCCCACATACGGGGCGTCGCCGAAGGCGAAAATCCCGCCGTCGGCCCCCACCATCCTGTACCCGTTTTCGTCATTGGTCGTCGCCATGCCGACGACGGGCTGATTCAGCTTGATGCTGCCAGTCGACCCGAAGAAGGGACGGTTGTACGAGAAGACGCCGCCATCGCGGGCAACCAGCCAATACCCCTGAGGGGCCGTGGGCGACGGCAGGATCGATACCGCGATCGGGGTGCCGACCAGCTGGGACAGCGAGGGTGACGTCTGCGCGGTGACGGTAGCGAAGAGGCACGCGATCTGCTTCGACTGGACCGAGAATTCGACCCAACTTGCGGTCGCGCTGTTGTACCACTGCAGCGAGTTGCCGGCCCCGTAGTCGCAGACGGCAATGATCACACTCGAGAACCCCGACCCGGTGCCGGTCGCCACATCGTCATAGACACCGGTGGCGGCGATTGGGGTGCTCGCGGTCGGGTTCGATCCGTAGTTGGCGGCCGTCACCGCTCCGGCGCCGTTCCCCTGCACGAAGAGGTCGCCAACCGTGATCGAAATGGATCCCTGGTGGTCGGTGCCAGCGCTGCTGGCCGACTTGGTCGCTCCAACGGGAGCGTTCGGCGGGGTGACGTTGACCGTGAGCGGGCATGACGGTAGTCCCGCCGAACCGCAGTGGTTCGGATCCGTCCCCGTCGTGGCCGACGTGTTCTCGAACGTGCCGCTCGTGTCGACGTAGATCCCGGTGATGGTGTCGACGCCGGCCGGCCCGTTGGTCGAGTTGCACGTGAAGGTTCCAGCGGAGTTCGGCGTCTCAGACCCGCACAAAAACGTGTTGCCCGTGATGAAGGTCACCACGCCGGTGGTCACCCCACTCGATCCGGACGTCACCGTCAGGGTGTACGTCACCGAGGCGCCATAGGTCACGACCGTCGGGCTGACGGTCACCTTCGCAGCGGTGGCGGCCTGAGCCGACGCCGGCGCTGGGCCGAGGAGCAAGGCGGCCGCGACAGGAAGCAGCGCAGCACCGAGGAGCAAACTCCGACGCATCAGGCGCCGGCCAAAGAACCATCCCACTGTCAGACCTGCCCTTCTACCGCCCGAGTACAGAGAGTCTTATTCCCCTGGGCCTGCTCTGGCAAGGACGAGCGGGTCGCTCAGCCGGCCTCCACGGCAGCCTCGAGGAGTGCGCCGGCGGCCAGCAGACGGTCTTCGCTCTGCGCCGGCCCGATCAGCTGAAGGCTGGCCGGGAACGGCCCGCCTGATGGCACGGGCAGCGAGAGCGCCGGCACGCCGGCCAGGTTGACCGGAAGCGTGCAGCGCGAGACAAGGAGATCGTCACCGTCGTCGAGCGAGGGCGGAAAGATGGTCAAGGTAGGCGTGACGAGGAAGTCGACCTCGTTGAAGACGCCCCCGAGCGTCGCGCGCCACTCCCGCTGTGTCTGCCACGCTGCCCGCACAACGGAGTCGTCGAAGGATGATCCGAGCTCCAGTCGCGAACGGACCTGCGCCCCGATGCCATCGGGGTCCTCCAGGACCAGCGCGCGGTCCGACTGCCAGGCCTCGACGACAAGGAGGAGCCCGGCGTGCGTCAGTGCAGCGTCCCACCCTGGTACCGCGAGCTCCCGACAGCGCCAGCCGACGAGCGCGAGCGCATCGTCGATCGCGGCGGTGATGGCGGGATCGGCCTCGATCGGCAAACGCGCGACCTCGATCGCGTCACCAGCGCCGAGGGCCGCCGGAGAAAATCCCGGTTCGAGAAGCCGCATGCCGGTCACCAGTCCGGCGACATCGCGCGCCATCGGCCCGACCGTGTCGAAGCTCGGCGAGAGGGGCCAGACGCCGTCGAGCGGAATGCGGCCGAACGTCGTCTTCAGGCCGGCCGTGCCGCAACAGGCCGAAGGGATCCGCACGGACCCTCCCGTATCGCTGCCGTAGGCGACGTCGGCCTCACCCGTCGCCACCGCGACGGCGGAGCCGCTCGACGAGCCCCCGGGGACCCGAGTGGGGTCGAGCGGATTCACTGGAGTGCCGTACCACGGGTTGATGCCCGTTACCCCGAGCGCCAGCTCGTGCAGGTTGGTGCGACCCACGATCCGCGCGCCGGCGGCCCGCGCCCCGGCCATGCACGCGGCGTCGCGCTCCGCCGGCCAAGCCCTCGCCGCCACGGCGCGGCACCCCGCGGTCGTCGGCTCGCCCGCCATGTCGATCAGGTCCTTGACGGCCAGCCGGACCCCCGGTCCCGAGGTGTCGTACCGCGTGATGAACGTCGTCATGCCCAAATGTTCAAATGCTGTCGCACGGAGCGGAGGTCACCCCACTCCGGTCGAGGTCCGTGTGGGTTCCTCGGCCTCGAGCGCGGGCTCTTCCTGTCGACCGCGCTCGAGACCGAAGAGCGCGACGAGACCCGCGAACGCCATCACCCCGCACATCGCGTAGAGCACGACCGAGGTGGCGTGCGCAAAGTCCACCGACACGTAATGCGGGATGGTGCCCACCTTGGTGCCGGCGCCACCCTGCTGTTGCTCGCTCACCTTGGTGGCCAAGGACGCTGCGCCCGGATAACCCTTCTGACGAAAGGTCGTGGCCAGCTCGTCGCGGAAGTTGAACACGAGGATCGTCCCGAGGGCGGCTATGCCGAGGCTGGCGCCGAAATTGCGGACGGTCTGTGTGATGCCGGTCGCCTCTCCGTACGACAGGCTCGACGCCCGGCTTACCGCGTCGGTATTCGCCGGACCGATGAGCATGCCCATGCCGGCGCCCGCAACGATGATCCAGATCTGCTGCTGCGAGAAGCTGAGCGACATCACCTTGGACGCCCACACGCCATAGCCCACAGCTGAGATGGCGGCGCCCAAGACGACGGCTCGCTTCGCCCCTTCCCGGTCGAGGATGCGGCCACCGATCTGCGCGGCCACCACGAAACCGATGAAGAAGAAAAGCAGAACGATGCCAGCTTCCGACGCGCTCTTGTGCAACGAGATCTGGGCGTACTCGCTAGCGAAGAAGAACATGGGGATGAAGGCGATCATCGTGACCAGCAGCACGAGGTTCTCGACGAAGAAGGCCCGGATTCTGAAGATACCGATTGCGATCAACGGCGAGTCCGTCCGGAGCTCGACGAAGCCGAAGAGGACGATGATCAGAACGCCGGCAGCAATGCAGGCCCACGTTGCGGGGTTTCTCCATCCCCACAGGGCCGACTGTTGCAAGCCGAAGATGCTCAGTCCCACACCAGTCGCCAGCAGGACGGCACCGCGGTAGTCGATGGGCGCCCGTTGGAACTGCGTCTTGGGCTTCGACAGGGCAATCAGGACGAGGGCGATCAGCGCCACGGGGACGTTGACCCAGAAAATGGCGCGCCAGGTCCACTGGGTGAGATAGCCGCCGAGCACTGGGCCCAGCGCGGTCAGCCCACCCGCGATGCCGAAGAAGATGGCGAGCGCCTTGCCCCGCTCACGCAGGGGGAACGTGTTGACGACGATGGCGAGGGCGGCCGGGAACATGAGCGCGCCGCCAGCCCCTTGGATCACGCGGAACGCGATGATCCATGCCTCGGCCGCGGAGCCCTTGGGTGTCAGGCCGCACATGACCGACGCGCCGACGAAGACGATGACACCGATGACACACATCTTGGTGTGCCCGAAGATGTCGGAGAGGCGCCCACCGAGCGCGAACAGTGCAGCCAAGGCGAGCAGGTAGCCGTTCACCACCCACTGGACCGCAGTCGACGACAGCGAGAGCTCGCGCTGAATGTTCGGCACCGCGATGGAGACGATCGTCTGGTCGATGAAGGTCATCGCGACGGCGAAGATCATCGCCGCCAGCACCCAGTTGCGACCCTGAAAGCCAGTCCCGCTCATGTTTTCTCCCCGAGTTTCCCGGCCCGAACATAGCGGGGCGGCGCGCCCGAAGGCGGTGACACGGGTCGCGTGACGGGTGGCGCGACTCGCCCTATACGTCACCGGGCGTCGCGTGTCTGCAAGGCTATGGCGCGTCGAAGGGAGCTCTCGTGGACGAGGAGAATGCTGCCCTGCTGCGACGGGCGTGGGCGGCGTACGACCGAGGCGATGCGGACGAGTTTGCCGCCTGCCTCACGGGCGATTGGCGCGAGCACACCCCGTCTGGCGAGGTGGCCTTGCTCGTCGACGAACGTAAGACGATGGCCGCCCACCGAGTGGCCTTCCCCGACAAACACACCGAGATCCTCAGCCTCGTGGCACAGGGCGACATGGTGGCGTGTTACTGCACCACCTCGGCCGTGCACCGGGGTCCGTACTTCGATCTCGCGCCGACGGGGACCCGGGTCAGTGTCGACGAGATGATGTTCAACCGGGTCGAGAACGGGAAGGTCGCCGAGACCTGGGTGATCACGGCCGGCCCGGGTTTTTACCGCCAGCTCACCGGGCGCGAGGCCCCAGAGGACCTCGACAACATGGGCTGAACGAGCCTCTCGCCGGCCCCCTGGCTCGCTACCCGGTGATTCCGGCGAGCATCTGCTCCAGCGCGGCCTGGTCCGGACCGACGAAGGTGGGCGCGTCGGGAACCGCCGCGAGCGCACCAAGGAGCCGCTCCAAGGAAGCGCCGCGCGCGGCCGGCAGGTGGCTGCTCAGGACCATGGTGGGTTCCAGCGAGCGGATGCGATCCAGCTGTGAGGCGAACACCGCCCGGTCCACCTGGTGCAGCCACGAGGAGTCGACGGAGGCCCAGAAGATCTGGCCCTGACGCAACGCCGCCTCGGACAGGTCTTCGGCGCATTCCGGCACCTCGTCCAGCAGCGCGCCGAAGCAGTCCGAGCTGAAGAAGATGCCTGACTGCTCGTCGTGGAGGCCCTGGGTGATCGGGTTGTCGAAGGCCGGAGGCTTCACCGCGGTCAGGGTGCGGTCGCCCACGTCGACCGACTGCCCCGGATTCACGAGGTACACGCGGTCCATGGGCAGTGGAGTGGCCAGGCCCATGATCCCAACCCCCAGGAAGCTGGTGATCACCCGTAGCCGCTCGTTCTCCTCGAGCAGGCGCTGCAGCGAGCCGATGTGGTCGAAGTCGGTGTGGGTCAACCAGACCCAGCGGAGGTCCGCCGGATCGATCACCGTCCGCAGCGCGGTCATGAAGTCGTCGCTCTCCCTGACGGCGCCGGTGTCGACGAGCACCGGCTCGCTGGCGTGGATCACGAATGCATTGATGGCGAGCTTGCCGAAATCGGCGACTTCGACGGTCGATGTGATGACGTCGACGTCGGGTGCGGCCTTGTAGGTGTGCATGATGAGGGCTCCTCGAGTCTCGGAGGCGGACGGATCAGCGGGCCAACGGCGTCGACTCTGCGGCGCTCTTTAGCTGCTCGAGGGTCTGGTGCAGGCCCTCGCGCAACTCCCGGGCGCGGTTGGTCGGGACGTCGACGATGCGGGCCCAGGTCGGGATCCGCCGGATCTCATAGGACTCGGTGACACGAGTCCCGCCCTCGACCGGCTCGAAGCCGTAGCGCCACACGACTCCCTCCTTGCCACCTTCTTCGGTGGCGAAGGCGAACTGACGGCCGGGGTCGGCGCTCAGGACACGGCCCCGCCGTGACCACTTGAGCAGGCCGTGGGGGCCGCCTTTGTTGTGGCCTATGAACGTGGCGCCCACAGCCGGGCCGGCCGACCCGTCGAGCCACTCGACACGTTGACATTCGGGGCTCCACTCACCCATCCGCGACATGTCCGCCACCAAGGCATAGACCCGGTCCGCCGGCGCCTCGATCACCACCGAATGTGAGTCCTCCCGTAACCACCACCTGCTACTGGGCTTGGTACAAGGGTCCTGCGTCATGTCGTCCACCGCCTTCTCGCTCGGTTGCAGCTCCAAACCGCCGCAACTCGTTGTCATAAAGCTAATACTATTAGCTAAACCTGTCAACCCATTGCAAGGCTATAGTTCGTTTCGATCGAAAACCCCCAGGTCACCCCAGTGAGCCCTCCTCACCGCCTTCGGGCCCGACGAATGAGAGGGCGAGCGGCGAGGCCGCTCACGCCCTGGGGTCGAGGGTCCGCCGGTAGACGTTCGTCGTCCGCTGTTCGAAGCCGAGCTTCACGTACAGACGGTTGGCGTCCTCACGCTCGGGGCGTGACGTGAGATCGACGGTGTGGACGCCGCGCGCCGATGCGTGGTCCAGCGCGGCATTGACGAGCGCGCTCGCAACGCCCTTGCCGCGGGCGGCATCGTGAGTGACGACATCCTCGATCCAGGCCCGCCTGGCCGTCGGGATCTCAAAGGTGACGAGCGTCAGCATGCCCACGATGGCCTCCCCGTCACGGGCGACGAACAAGGTGGTGCCGGGGTCGGCCACGATCCGGCTCAGGGTTCCCTTCGAGGGTGCCGGCGACGAAGACGACAGCTGGGGGAGGAGCACGCCGACCGCCGCGACGAGGTCGTCGTCGACCGACACGGCGGCCTCTACGGCAATCACGACGTGGTCGAGCCGCCCCGCCACATCGGTGCGCGCACGTTGTCGTAGAGCACGTCGCGCCGTTCGCCGTTGAGGGCGGCGAAGACGTGGTCACCCCATCGTTCCGAGCCGACGAGCGGATGCGGCAGCGTTTCGCGGGTGAACCATCCGACGTCGCGGGTTTCGAGTGGATGCGGCGCGAGCTCGCCGCCCACCGCGCGGCAGTAGAAGAGCAGCGAGTACAGCGGCACCCGGGTGAAGCCGAGCCGGAGTCCATCGAGGACCGCGATGAGACGAACGGGCTCGGCGATGATCCCCGTCTCCTCCTCGACCTCTTTCACCACGACCTCGGCGGCCGAATACCCGACGTCGCACCACCCGGTTGGATAGAGCCAGATGCCCGAGTCGGCCCGTTGGATCAGCAACAGTTCGCCCTTGTCGTTCCCGACCGCGGCGCCAACGGCGACCTTGGGGGTGACGTAACCGGGAACGCCCTTGCCCACCGTGTCCATCCACTCCTGGACGAGTCCTTCCGCGTCCTCGGTGCCCGACGCACCATCGGCCTCCGACCGGATGTCGGCCGCTACCTTGAGGATCTCCTCGAAGCGCTCCTGCTCGTACAGGCTCTCGGTGAACCCGAGGCCCGTCCGTGCGATGGCGGAGAGCGCCTCGCTCCAGCGCAGCAAGGTCTTGAGGGGAACGGCGTGGTCGTCGGTGGGGTCCACGGGCGGTGACGCTACCGCGGGCCGCCCGCTGCGCCAGAATGGGGCATGCCGGTCAACGAGGATTGCCGCCACTATGTGATGCGGACGACGCCTCGCGGGGAACGTCTCGAGCGCTGCAAGGTGGACGCCAACGAGCCCCTTCCGTTCGCCTGTCCCGAGGGCTGTGTGTTCTACGAGCCGCGCCAGGTGTCCTCGGCCGGCTGGCACGTGCCCCAAAGCCCCGACGGCGGCTGATCGGGCCGGCGGGCGGGCGGCTCAGCCCTCGAGCACGTCGCCCAGCAAGTCGACGGTGATCCCTTCGCTCCGGAGCCACTCGAGCGCCGCTTCGACCTGGGCCGCTTCGCCGTCGACCTCGCAGACGATCCAGCCCCGGTGCTCCTCCACGTCGGCGCGGCGGATGTTGGGCTCCACGTCGAACTGGCGCACCATGATGGCGAGGACCGGCCGGCGCACCTCGGACTCGGGGAACGTCAGCTTCACCTTGACCCGGACTGCGCTCACGGCGCTCCTTCCCCTCCACGGAGCACCCGGTTCAGGCTGCCCGAGCGGAAACCCTCGAGGTCCAAGGCCACGAAGGTGAAGCCGGCCCGGCGCACCGCGGCGACCACCTCGTCGCGGCGGGCGATGACCTCTGCGAGCGCCGATGGCTCGAACTCGAGCCGGGCCGCCTCGCCGTGGTGCCGCACGCGGAGCTGGCCGAAGCCCAGAGCACGCAAGGCGGCCTCGGCCGACTCGACCTCGGCCAGGCGCCCAAGCGTCACCGGCGTGCCGTAGGGCAGGCGCGAGGCGAGGCACGCGGCGGCTGGCTTGTCCCAGGTGCGCAGGCCCAGGGTCCGCGACCACGACCGGATGTCGTCCTTGGTGAACCCGATCTCGACGAAGGGAAAGACCGCTCCGGCGGCGGCGGCGGCGGCCTGGCCGGGGCGGTGGTCACCCAGATCGCTGACGTTGACCCCGAGGACCACCGTGGCGTCCTCGTCGGCGGCCAGCGGGCCGAGCGCGTCCATCAGTGCCGTCTTGCAGCGCGCGCAGCGGTCCGCGCCGTTGGCCACGTAGGTCGGGTCGTGCATCTCGGTGGTGGGGACGCCCACCCAGCGCAGATCCCACTCGTCGGCCAGGGCGCGACAGTCTTCCTCCTCAACCCCGGCCAGCGACGGCGACAGCGCCGTGGCGCACAGCACGGCAGATCGCCCGAGGGTGTCGCGCGCCACCTTGGCGAGCAGCGACGAGTCGGCGCCGCCGCTGAACGCCACCACGACACGCCCGAGACGCTGTAGCTCGCCGCGCAGGTCCTCGATCGATGCCGTCACGGACGGGCCGGCCTCACGCGCCGAGCACGGTCAGCACGTCATCGAGCGGGCCGACCATGCCGGTGTAGAAGGGCCCGAACTCGGCATAGCGAGCCGACGCCTCGTCGAAGCGCATTTGGTAGACGCAATCCTTGAGGTCGTCGGGGTGGACGCCGAACAGCGTCACGCCCCATTCGTAGTCATCGAGCCCGGCCGACCCCGTAATGACCTGGAGCACCCGGCCGTGGAAGGTGCGTCCCACCTTGCCGTGACCGACCATGAGCTCCTTGCGGGCGTCAAAGTCGAGGCTGTACCAGTTGTCTTCCTCGCCGCGCCGCTTGCTCATCGGGTAGAAGCAGAACGCGGACTTCCCCGCCGGCGGCAGCTGGGGGAAGAGCCGGGTTTGGCGGAGCTCCTCGGGGATCCCCGCCGCATATTCGGAGACCTCGGTCAGCGAGACGTAGGACTGGTTCGGCACCAGGCCGGCCCCCGCCGTCTCGGTCTGGAACTGGCGCAGCCGCCACACGTCGGGACCGACAGCCATCAGCCCGAGGTCGCCCTTGTGCCCGAGCAGGGCCACCGGAACCACTTGGTAACCGTCCGCCTCGGCCGCGCCGATCGCCTTCCGCAGAGCATTGGCGTCGAACTCGGGGCCCAGCCGGCCGAACAGGTGCAGAACCGCCCAACCGGTCGTCGGGGACAGAGCCACGATGGTCAGTGTAGAGAAAGCACGATGCGCCCGGTCTTGCGACCGGGCGCATCGTTCAGCCTCGGGTTGGGGGTGAGGCGGGTTTCAGTGTCACACCGCCCTGTTGCAACCTCGTGGCATCGGGGTGACATCGGCCCCAGGACCGGTGACCCGGTCCGATCCGACCTGGCGTTTTAGTAGTCCTCCATCCCGGCGCCGGGCATGGCCCCGGCGTCTTCCTCGGGCTTGTCGACGATCACGGCCTCGGTGGTCAGGAACAAGGCCGCGATGGAAGCGGCATTCTGCAAGGCGGAACGGGTCACCTTGGCGGCGTCGATGACGCCGGTTTTGAACAGGTCCTCGTACTCACCGGTGGCGGCGTTGAGACCGTGGGCACCCTTGAGGCCACGTACCTTCTCGACGACCACGCCGCCCTCGAGGCCGGCGTTGACCGCGATCTGCTTCAGCGGCTCCTCGACCGCCCGGGCCACGATGCGCGCCCCGGTGGCCTCGTCACCTTCGAGCTTCTCGGCACCCTCGAGGATGGCGGTCTGCGCCCGCAGCAGGGCGACCCCGCCGCCGGGCACGACACCCTCTTCGATGGCCGCCTTCGTCGTCGAAACGGCGTCCTCGATCCGGTGCTTCTTTTCCTTGAGCTCGACCTCGGTGGCGGCGCCGACCTTGATGACGGCCACCCCGCCGGACAGCTTGGCCAGACGCTCCTGGAGCTTCTCGCGGTCGTAGTCCGAGTCGGTGTTCTCGATCTCGGTCTTGATCTGGTTGATCCGGCCCTTGATGTCGCTCTCGGAGCCGCCGCCCTCGACGATCGTCGTCTCGTCCTTGGTCACCACGATCTTGCGGGCGGAGCCCAGCAGGTCGAGCGTGACGTTCTCGAGCTTGAGGCCAACCTCTTCGGTGACCACCTGGCCGCCCGTGAGGATGGCGATGTCCTGAAGCATGGCCTTGCGACGCTCGCCGAAGCCGGGCGCCTTGACCGCGACCGAGCGGAAGGTGCCGCGGATCTTGTTCACGACGAGGGTGGCGAGAGCTTCGCCCTCGACGTCCTCGGCGATGATCAGCAGCGGCTTGCCGCCCTGCATGACCTTCTCGAGCACGGGCAGCAGATCGCGCACGGCCGTGATCTTCGAGCCCACCAGCAGCAGCTGCGCGTCCTCGAGGACGGCCTCCATCCGCTCGGGGTCGGTCACGAAGTACGGAGCGATGTAGCCCTTGTCGAAGCGCATGCCCTCGACCAGGTCCATGTCCATGCCGAAGGTCTGGGACTCCTCGACCGTGATGACACCGTCGCGGCCGACCTTGTCGATGGCCTCGGAGATCATCTGGCCGATCTCGCTGTCGGCGGCCGAGATCGAAGCCACCTGGGCGATCTGCTCCTTGGTCTCGGTCTCCTTGGCGAGGCCGTGGATGGAACCGACGGCCGTCTCGACGGCGGACTCGATGCCGCGTTTGAGCGACATGGGGTTGGCGCCGGCGGCCACGTTGCGCAGGCCCTCGTGGACCATGGCCCAGGCCAGGACGGTGGCCGTCGTCGTGCCGTCACCGGCGACGTCGTCGGTCTTCTTGGCGACCTCTTTGACCAGCTCGGCACCGATCTTCTCGAAGGGATCCTCGAGGTCGATCTCCTTGGCAATGGAGACGCCGTCATTGGTGATCGTCGGGGCGCCCCACTTCTTGTCGAGCACCACATTGCGGCCCTTGGGGCCGAGGGTGACGCGTACGGCGTCGGCCAGCTTGTTCATGCCGGTCTCGAGCCCGCGCCTGGCCTCCTCGCGGAAGGAGATGATCTTGGCCATCTGGTTCTATTCCTCCATTAGCACTCTCGTCGTGTGAGTGCTAACGGTACCCACCTTAGGGGCGCGGCGCAAGGGCGCCGCGCGGTGCGGGCGGGCCCAGGTCGCCGGGTCAGCCCCCGGCGACGGCGGGGACGATGGAGAGCGTCTGGCCGTCGGCCACCGGAGTGGCCAGGCCGTCGAGGAAGCGGACGTCCTCTTCGGCCAGGAAGACGTTCACGAACCGGCGCAGGTTGCCCCCGTCGTCGAAGAGACGCTCGGCCAGGCCGGGGTGCGCGGCGTCGACCGCCTTGAGGGCCTCACCGACGGAGGTGCCCTCCACCGCGACCTCGCCGGCGCCGCCGGTCAGGGTGCGCAGCTGGGTGGGGATGCGGACGGTCACGCTCATCGGGTCGTCGTCTCCAGCTCGAAGTCGAAAGCGGCGTCGAACGCCGCCAGGGTGGGGGTGATGGTCGCCGTCGGGCCGCTGCCCGACGTGTTGGTGAGCGCCTCGACGGTCTTGAGGCCGTGGCCGGTGACCAGGGCGACAACCCGCTCGTCGGGGCGGACCGCCCCCGCAGCGACCAGCTTGCAGAGCGTGGCGACGGTGACGCCGCCGGCCGTCTCGGCGAAGATGCCCTCGGTGCGGGCCAGCAGGCCGATGGCCTCGATCACCTCGTCGTCGGTCACGGCGGCACACGACCCGCCCGAGTGGCGCATCACCTCGAGGGCGTACCAGCCGTCGGCCGGGTTCCCGATGGCCAGCGACTTGGCGATCGTCTTGGGCTTCACGGGCCGGATGGCGTCGGTGCCCTGCAGGAAGGCCGTGGCCACGGGCGAGCAGCCCTCGGCCTGGGCGCCCGAGACCCGCACCGCGGGCTCTTCGGGCAGCAGCCCGACCTTGCCGAGCTCGGCGAACCCCTTGGCCACCTTGGTCAGCTGGCTCCCCGAGCCGATCGGGACCACCACGTGGTCCGGGGCCTGCCAGCCGAGCTGCTCGGCAATCTCGAAGGCCAGGGTCTTGGAGCCCTCGGCGTAGTAGGTCCGCACGTTGACGTTGACGAAGGCCCAGCTCGGACGCTCGCTCGTCAGCTCGGCACACAGCCGGTTCACGTCGTCGTAGGTGCCCTCGACCGCAATGACCGTCCCGCCGTAGACCGTGGTCATCGTCACCTTGGCCGCCTCGAGGTCGTGCGGGATCAAGACCACCGAGTCCATGCCGGCGCGCGCTGCGTGCGCGGCCACCGAGTTGGCCAGGTTGCCCGTCGAGGCGCAGGCCGCCACCTTGAAGCCAAGTTGACGGGCCTTGGTCAGCGCCACCGAGACAACGCGGTCCTTGAACGACCCGGTCGGGTTGGCCGTGTCGTCCTTGATCCACAGCTCGCCCAGCCCGAGCTCCGCCGCCAGGCGGTCCGCTCGGATGAGGGGCGTGAAACCGGCGCCGAGGTCGACCGGCGCATCGTCGTCGACCGGGAGCAGGTCGCGGTAGCGCCAGATGGTGCGCGGCCCGGCCTCGATGCGCTGGCGGCTGATCGTCGCCGCGATCCGCTCGTAGTCGTAGGCCACCTCGAGCGGCCCGAAGCAGTAGTCGCACACGTGCAGCGCCTCGGCGGGAAAGGCACGCTGACACTCACGACAGCGCAGCCCAGTGACAAAATCGACCATCGGTCCTCCTCATCGGTCGGGCATTGGCACCTGGTGCTCCGCACTGGTTGCCGCGACGTCGACGGGCCCGTCCCTCAGTCGCTCTGGATGATGAGCTCAATGGTAGCGCTTGGGGCCCGGCCGTCACAACGCACCCTGGCTGCTTGAATCTGGGGTGTGGCCCGCACCTTCCACCACGGGGAGTTCCCGACCGGGCTGGTCCTCGAGGCGAAGGCCCGGACCGGCCGGACCGTCTCGGTGTGCATCCCGGCCCGCGACGAGGGCTCGACGGTCGGATCGGTGGTGCGAGCCGTGGTCCAGCCCTTCCTGACCGAGCACGGGGGCAACGGCCTAGTGGACGAGGTGCTCGTCATCGACGACGGATCGCGCGACGACACCGCGGCCCAGGCCGGCGAGGCGGGGGCGCGGGTGGTGGCCGGACCCGGCGGCGCCGGCGGGAAGGGCCAGGCCATGGCCACCGCCCTGGGCGCCGCGGTGGGCGAGGTGGTGGTGTATCTCGACGCCGACGTCGCCAACACCTCGCCGGCGTTCGTCACCGGGCTGCTCGGTCCGCTGCTCACGACCGACGACGTCGCGCTGGTCAAGGGCTTCTACACCCGCCCGCTGCACGACGACCCGACCGGGGGCGGGCGGGTGACCGAGCTGGTGGCGCGCCCGGTGGTCGAGCTCCTCTTCCCCGTGCTGTCCGACGTGCGCCAACCGCTGGCCGGCGAGACCGCCGCGCATCGCTGGGTCTTCGAGAAGGTGAGCTTCGCCGACGGCTACGGAGTCGAGCTCGGGCTGCTGATCGACGTGGCGCAGGAGCTCGGCGCCGACCGCCTGGCCCAGGTCGACCTCGGTGAGCGGATCCACCGCAACCGCCCCCTGCACGAGTTGCGGCCCCAGGCCGTGGACGTCTTGCGTGCCGCGCTGGCCCGGGCGCCCCTCTCCTCGTTGCCGCTGCGCCGCGCGTGAGCCGCACGATCGTCGTCTCCAACCGCGGACCCCTCACGTTCCGCACGGGGGCCAAGGGCGAGCTCGTAACGGTCCCCGCCGGCGGTGGGCTGGCCTCGTCACTGCACCGGCTGCTCGCGGGGAGCGGCACGACGTGGGCCTCGGTGACGATGGGCGCGGCGGACCGCGAGGCGGTCGCCCAGGGGCTCATGCACGTCGACGGGCTCGACCTGGTGCCCGTCGACGTGGACGACGACACCTACCGGCAGGCCTACGACGTCGTCGCCAACACGACGCTGTGGTACGTGCACCACCATCTCTTCGACCTGCCGAACCGGCCCCGCTTCGACCGGCACTGGCGCACGGCGTGGGACGGGTACCGGGCGTACAACAGCGCCATGGCCGACGCGGTCAGCATGCGGGCCGGCGAGGGCGACATCGTGCTGGTCCAGGACTACCACTTCTCGCTGCTCGGGCGGATGCTGGCCGAGCGCCGGCCCGACCTGCGCACGGTGCACTTCTTGCACACGCCCTTCGCCGCGCCCTCGATGCTGGCCGTGCTGCCCGACGACGTGGCCGCCGAACTGCTCGACGGCATGGCCGGGTACGGCGCCTGCGGCTTCCACTGCGACAAGTGGGAAGCCGAGTTCGTCGCCTGCTACGCCGCGGCGGGCCGGGCCGCCCCGCGCACGTTCGTGGGGCCGCTCGGGCCCGACGCCGACGTGCTGGCGGAGGAGGCGTCGTCGCCCGAATGCGCGGCCGCCGCGGCCGCACTGAGCGCCGAGCTCGGCGGTCGGCGCGTGGTGGCCCGCACGGACCGCATGGAGCCCTCGAAGAACATCGTGCGCGGGATGCTCGCCTTCGAGGAGCTGCTGACGGCGTACCCGCAATGGCGGGGCCGGGTGGTCCATCTCGCCTTCGCCTACCCGTCGCGACAGGGGTTGGCCGAGTATCTCGCCTACGCCGCCGACGTGGAGCACACGGCCGAGCGCATCAACCATGCTTTCGGCGCGGCAGCCGACGGCTGGACCCCCATCGTGCTGTCACTGCGCGATGACCGGGCGCGCTCGCTGGCCGCGCTGACGTTGTCCGACGTGTTGCTCGTCAACCCGGTACGCGACGGGCTCAACCTGGTCGCCAAGGAGGGCCCGTTGCTCAACACTCGCGACGGCGTCGTCGTGCTCTCCCGCGAGGCGGGTGCGTGGGAGGAGCTCGAGCTGGGCGGCGAGGGCGCGCTCGGCGTCAACCCCTTCGACGTGGCCGGCACCGTCGAGGCGCTGCACGAGGCGTTGACCATGGAGCCTTCCGTACGCGCGACGCGTGCGGCGGCGCTCCGGGCGGCCGTCGTCGGTCGAACGGCCGCCGACTGGTGGGGCGACCAGCTGGCGGCGGCTCAGGGCTGAGGGCGCGCTGCGCCGGCCGCTTCGGCCAGCGCGCGCAGGAGTGCCACCGCTCCGGTTGCGCCGACCACGGTAAGGTCAGCCTGTTCGGCCACCTGACGAGGGCTCTCCGTGTCGACCGCGGCAACGCGCACGGTGTACAGCGGGCGACCGCCTGCGCCGGTCAGCTCGCCGAGCGCAGCGAAGGCGGGCAGGTCGCCCACGTCGTCTCCGAAGGCTGCCGCGTTGTCGAGGCGGCCGGCCATCTCGGCGGCGAGCGAACGGACGACCGTGCCCTTGTCGACGGCGTTCGGTGGGCGCAGCTCGCGCTCGTGACGACCCTCGTGCACAAGCAGGCCGTGCGCGGCGGCGGCCCGCTGGGCGAAGCCGACGACCCAGTCGCGCTGTTGCGGGGCGCGGCGCCAGTGCAGGGTGACGGTCAACCCCTTGGGCTCGACGTAGACGCCCTCGGGTGCGGCCGCCTCGGCCTCGCCCACGACCTGGTCGATGACCGACGCCCAGGCGTCGTACTCCGTCCCCGCCAGCGCGCGCTCGAGCCCGTAGAGGCCGGCCAGCGTGACGCCGGCGGGTGGGCCGAGCGCCTCGGCCAGGAACGAGGTCGGCCGCCCCGAGATCACCGCCACCAGCGCGAACTCGTCCGCCAGCTCACCGAGCAGCGCCGGCACGCCGGGCAGCGGCACCGCGTCGCGCGGGTCGGCGACGATGGTCGCCATCGTCCCGTCGAAGTCGAGGAAGAGCGCGCTGCGCGCGGGTGCGGCGGCCAGGGGTTCGAGCGCTGGGGGGAGCGCCGCGCCGGCGCCGGCCGTGTCGGCCGGACTCAAGAGGCAGCGGTGGTCGCCAGGTCCTGGCCGATGACGACGACGACGTCGAGGCCGGTCGCGCTGCTCACCGGAGTGGCCGTCGTCAGCGGCAGCACCTGCGCCGGCTTCACGCCGATGGTCGTCGCGATCGATGCGGCCGCCTGCTGCTGGCCCGCCGCGTAGTAGACGGCCGAGGTCGCCTCGGTGGTGGAGGCGTCGATGGGGGTCTGCATCTTCCAGCCGCCGGCGCCGATGGTGGTCGAGTAGTGCGCGGCCAGTCCGCTGGTGGACGTGGCGTTGGCCACCACGACGCTCACGGTGCCGTGGGGCGCCGTCGTGGTGGTCGTCGCCCCGTGTCCGTGCCGGGCGGTCGTCGTGGTGACGGCGCCGCCCGCCGCCGTGGTGCTCGTCGTCGTGGCCCCGCCCGGGAGGGTGGTCGGCGACAGGGTGGTCGTGGTCTGCGCGCTGCTCGGGCTCGTCGTCGGGCGGGTGCCGACGGCGACGAGGATGGCGACGGCCACGACGAAGACGACCAGCACGGCGGCGGCTCGTGCGGCCTTGAGCGAACCCGACATCCCCCCGGAGTGCTGTGGCCCGTCTTCAGGCATACGTGCGACTCATGTCGTTCAAGCCTGACCTGCCGTCGCGGCCGGTGCAAGCCTTTCGGCTGCTCGGAAGGGCCCTCGTTACCGGCAAGGGTATTCTGAGTCCTGCGCCCGAGTAGCTCAGTTGGTAGAGCACTTCACTTGTAATGAAGATGTCGCGGGTTCGATTCCTGCCTCGGGCTCCGCACGGGGGTTTGGTCCGGCGCTCGGTGGGAAAGGGCGCGAGGCAACAGATCTGCCGGGAGGCGCTCAATGCTGTCTGACTTCAAGAAGTTCGTGCTGCGCGGGAACGTGGTCGACCTGGCCGTCGCCATCATCGTCGGCGTCGCGTTCACCGCCATGGTCACTGCGTTCGTGGCCGACCTCATCACCCCGCTCATCGCGGCCATCTTCGGTAAGCCCAACTTCTCGAACCTGTACTTCACGTTCCACCACTCGACGTTCAGGTATGGGTCCTTCATCAACACGGTGGTCTCGTTCCTCATCATCGCGACGGTGGTGTTCTTCGCGGTCGTGCTGCCGCTCAACGCTCTGATGAAGCGCATGAACCTGTTGCCCAAGGAAGAACCCGAGCCCGAGACGCGCGAGTGCCCGGAGTGCTTGAGCGACATTCCCGTCGGCGCGCGCCGGTGCGCCTTCTGCACCTCCGAGGTGCCGGCGGCTGCCTAACGCCGCGCCGCGCGCTGGCGGGCCACCTCGAAGCACGCGACCGCGCCCGCCACGCCGACGTTGAGCGACGGCAGGGCACCGTGCTGGGGGATGGCCGCCAGCGCGTCGCAGCGCCGGCGTACCAATGGCGCCAGGCCCTTTTCCTCGCTGCCCACCACCAGCGCGATCGGGCCGTCGCCGAGCGGCAGCTCGTAGAGCGACTGGTCCGCCTCGCCGGCCAGCCCGATCGACCACACGCCGAGCTGGCGCAGTTCTTCGAGCGCGGCGGGCACGCCGCCCACCACGGCAAAGGAGAGGTGCTCAATAGCCCCCGCCGCCGTCTTGGTCACCGTCGCCGAGAGGCGCGCCGAGCGATGGCGCGGCAACACGACGCCGCCGACGCCCGCGCACTCGGCACTGCGCAGGAGTGCGCCCAGGTTGCGCGGGTCGGTGATGCCGGCCGCGACGAGCAGGAACGGCGGGGTCCCCCCCTTCCCCGGGCGGCACAGCTCCTCGAGCGGGACCGGCTCGAGCGGGCGGGCCAGCGCCACGACGCCTTGGGGCGCGTCGGTCCTGGCCTGGGCATCGAGCCGCGCCCGCGGCACCGTTTCGATCGGGACCCGGAGCTGCGTGGCCAGCTGCTCGATGCGGTCCAGCTGGGGCGACGGGTCCTGCTCGTCGGCCATGAGGACCCGCCGCACGTGGCGCCGGCCCACTGCCAGCAGCTCGAGCACGGCGCGGCGCCCCTCGACCTGGTCACCACCCAGCTCCCCCAGGGGCGGCCCCGGCGCCCGCTGCGGGCGCGGGCGCGGGTCCTGGCCGCGCCCACCGCTCGAGGTGCGCGGGCCGGGTCGGCGCGGCCCGCCCCGCGACGGCGGGCTCACCGGCCCTCCATCAACACGATGGCCATGCAGGCGATGCCCTCGGCGCGTCCGAGCGCCCCGATGCCCTCGGCGCGGGTCGCCTTGACCGACACCGGCGCCCCGACGACCCGGGTGAGCTGTTCGACCATGGTGGCGGTGTGCGGTGCCAGGCGGGGCGTGTCCGCAACGATCGTGCAGTCCGCGTTGGTGCAGGCGAACCCCTGGGTCGCGGCGAGGCGCACGACCTCGGTCAGCAGGGCGACGCTGTCGGCACCCTCCCACTGCGGGTCGGTGTCGGGGAAGTGCCGGCCGAGGTCACCCAACCCGACCGCGCCGAGGATGGCGTCCGCCAGCGCGTGACACACCGCGTCGGCGTCGCTGTGGCCGGCCAACCCGCGCGCGCCCTCGATCACCACACCGCCGAGCACGAGGGGGCGGTGCGGGTCCTCGGAGAAGTGGTGGATGTCGATGCCCTGGCCGACCCGCACGCTCATGCCTGTCGCCCCTCGAGCAGTCGCTCGGCCCGCGCCAGGTCGTCGGGCGTGGTGATCTTCAGGTTGTCGGCGTGCCCCGGGACCACGCGCACCCGTCCGCCCGATGTCTCGACGAGCATGGCATCGTCGGTGGCTGCTCCACCACGACCGGTGCCGACCCGGGCGTGGGCGGCGCGCAGCGCGGCGGCCCGGAACGCCTGCGGCGTCTGCACCGCGACGAGCGCGGTGCGATCGAGCGTGCTCGTCACGTTCATGGCCTCGTCCACCACCTTGATGGTGTCACTGGGGGCGAGGCCGGGCACCGCACCGTCGACGCCGTCCTCGCGCAGCGCCGAGAGCACGGCAGCAAAGAGCGCCGGCGGGGCCAGTGGGCGCGCCGCGTCGTGCACCACGACGATGTCGGCCTCGGCGGGCACGGCGGCGAGGCCGAGCCGAACCGAGTCGGTCCGGGTGGCCCCTCCCGCCACCACGGCGTCGGCCTTTGGGTAGGTCGACGCATCGGCGTCGACCTCGGCCGGGATCACGAGGACCACGCCGTCGGACACACCACGACAGGCATCGACGGCCCACGCCAGCACCGGGCGGCCGCGGAGCGACGTGAACTGCTTCGCCCCGCCGAAGCGGCGCCCAGACCCTCCCGCCACGACGATGGACCACACCCGTGCCACGGTCGGGCCGGGCCGGGCGATCAGGTCAGCGCCTCGTTCAGACGCTCTTCGGCCGTCTCCTCGTCCACGTTGAGCGCGAAGGTCAGTTCGGAGACGAGGATCTGGCGGGCCCGTTGGAGCATCCGCTTCTCACCCGCGGAGAGACCCTTGTCCTTGTCACGGATCGAGAGGTTCCGGACCACCTCGGCCACCTGATAGATGTCGCCCGAGCGCAGCTTCTCGGAGTGGTTCTTGTAGCGGCGAGACCAGTTCGTCGGCATGCGCGCTTCCTTCTTGCGCAGCACGGCGAAGACCTCCTCCACCTCCTCGTCGTTGATGACCTCGCGCAGGCCGACCCCGTCGGTGTTGTCCGCCGGGACGTTGAGGATCAGGTCCCCGTAAGCGAGCCGCAGGACCAGGTACTCCTTCTTCTCGCCAAAGGCGACCTTGGTCTCACGCTTCTCGATGACGGCGGCCCCGTGGTGGGGGTAGACGACTTTGTCTCCGACCTTGAAGGGCACAGAACTCACGACTCCTTGGTGGCCCGGGTGCGCCTGCGCGGGCACACGGACGTGCGGGCGTTGCTGAAAAGAGATTGTCGAGACGGGCCCGGACCGTCCGACGGTGGCCTGCCATTTTACCAGATGGATCGGTTATTCGTAGCGCTCGAAGATGCTGGCCTCGACGAGGCGGGCCAGGCCGTCGCGGATGTGACGTGCCGTGGCGGCGCCGATGCCGTCGACGGACTCGAGCTCGGCGGCCGACGCCGAAAGGATTTCGGGGAGCGAGCCGAAACGCGCCACCAGGCGGGTGATGAGCGTTTCGGAGAGCTGCTGGGGCAGGCGATGCAGGAGCCGGTAGCCGTGCGGCGCCAGCGCCGCGTGCAGCTGGTCATTCGAAGAGGGCAGGTCGAGGGCGCCGACCACGCTGGGCAGGTCCATCAGGTCGTCGGCCTCGAGTGAACGGAGGCGCGCGATCCCCTTCTCGTCGGTGTAGTCCAGCAGGACCAGGGAGAGGCTCTCCTCGACGCCCGAGCTCAGCTCCTCGGTCTGGAGGTGGATGAGCCGGCCGTCGGAACCGAGCTCGACGAGGTGGCCCTCGATCTCCTCGGCAATCCGGCGGACCATCTCGCCCGGCTGGAGCAGCGCGACCACGTCGCGCACCGACACCGAGTCCTCCATCTCGAGGCGGGTCAGCGTGGAGAGGGCATCGTCGTAGCGGGACCGGAAGCGCTGCAGGGTGGACAGGGCCTGGCTCGAACGATCGATCAGCCACCCCGCCGTCTGGGTCGTGTGCTTGCGGTCGTTGCGGTAGACCGCGATGGTCGCCATCGCCTCGGACACGGCGACCACCGGGACATCGATGGAGCGAGCGACGCGCTCGGCGGTCCGGTGCCGCGTGCCCGTCTCCGACGTGGGGATGCTCGCCTTCGGGACCAGATGCACGTTGGCCCGGGCGATGCGCGACGCGTCGGGCGCCAAGATGATGGCGCCGTCCATCTTGGCCAGTTCGGACAGGCGCTGGGGGGTGTACTCGGCGTCGAGGAGGAAACCGCCGGTGCAGACCGAGAGCACGGCCGGGTCGTCGCCGACCACGATCAGCGCGCCGTGTTTGGCCTGGAGGATGCGGTCGAGGCCCTCCCGCAGCGCCGTGCCCGGCGCGATCAGGGCCAGCGCGTCGTTCAGCGGCTGGATGCCGCCGGGACCGTCGACCACTCGGGCATCGTACCCGGCGCGCCCGCCGATCCGGCCCGCCCGGGCGCTATGACCAGCGCTTCCGCCAGCGTGCGCACGCCGTGCACCGCCAGTCCGGCAGGAGCCACCGACGCCGCGCGGTCCGCCAGCGACGCCGGCACCAGCGCGCGCGTGAAGCCGGCGCGGCGCGCTTCGGCCAGGCGGCGCTCGGCCTCGGGCACGGTGCGCACCTCCCCGGCCAGGCCGAGCTCGCCAAAGGCGACCAGGTCGGAGGGGACGGGGACGCCGTTGACCACGGACGCCATGGCCAGGGCCACGGCGAGGTCGGCCGCCGGCTCGGTGACGGACATGCCGCCGACCGCGGCCACGAAGAACTCCGTCGACGCCGGGACCTCGACGTCGGTGCGACACGCCAGCAGGGCCCGCAACAAATTGGCCCGTGACGGGTCGATGCCCAGGGTGTACGGCCGCACCGGGGAGCCGCCGCCGCCGGGCCCGAGCAGGGCCTGGACCTCGACGAGCAGGGGTCGGCGGCCTTGCATGATCGGGACCACGACGCTGCCGGGAACGCCGGCCATGCGATCGCCCAGCATGAGCGGCCCGGGGTCGGGCACGGCGCGCAGTCCGTCGTCGCGCATCTCGAAGATGCCCACCTCGCCGGCCGGGCCGAAACGATGTTTGACGGCGGTGAGCACCCGCAACGCGTGGTGGCGGTCGCCGTCGAAGGACAGCACGGTGTCGACCAGGTGTTCGACCGCCCGCGGGCCGGCGGGGTCACCGTCCTTGGTCACGTGCCCGACGACGAACAACGGGACCCCGGTTGCCTTGGCCAGGCTGGTGAGACGCTCGACGCAGGCGCGTACCTGGGCCAAGCCGCCGGCGGGCTGGGCGAGGGCCGGATCGGCGATCGACTGCAGCGAGTCGACGACGACCAGCGCGGGGCGTTGACCCTCGGTGGCGGCCTCGATCGCCTCGATGTCGGGGCCCTCGAGCGCGAGCAGGCGCGCCGGCACGCGGCCCAGGCGGGCGGCGCGCACACTCACCTGCGTGAGTGACTCTTCCGCCGAAGCGAGCAGCACGTCGGACCCGGCGGCCGCGAGGGACGAGAGGACCTGGAAGAGCAAGGTGGACTTGCCGATGCCGGGAGGACCGAAGACCAGTGTGACCGAGCCCGCGACGACGCCACCCCCGAGCACCCGGTCGAGCTCGCCGACGCCGGTCGGGAGCGGTCTCGCCCCTTCGGTCGACACCGCACAGAGCGCGACGGGCGGCGCCAGGGACACCGCGCCCGCACCCGACCGGGCCCGGGCGCTCGGTGGCGCGGAGGCGAACGTGTTCCACTCGCCGCAGCTGGGGCACCGGCCGACCCAGCGCAGTGACGTCGCGGCGCAGGCCGTGCAGAGAAACAGCGCGCCCGAGCGGGCGCGCGCCGTTGCGAGGTTGGCCATGGCGGCACGGTACGGAAGGGGTGTCACAACGGATCCGTGCCAGGCTCGTCAAGATGTGTGGGCCCGCTGCCACCGACGTCGACGTGGCCCGATGAAGCCCGTCCTTCGCCGGCCGAGACCGGGCGAAGAGGATGCGATCCTCGCCGTCGTCTTCGCCGCGTTCAGCAGCCCGGGCCGCGCCGGTGACGAGGAGGTGGAGATCGTGCGCGGCTCGTGGGCCGCCGGCGCGCCCGCATCGCGCCTCGAGCTCGTGGCGGACGTCGACGGCGCCGTGGCCGGGCACGTGCTCGCCGTGCCGGGCCGCTTGGACGGCCGGGCCAGCGCCGTCGCCGGCGTGGCCCCGGTTTGCGTCGCGCCATCCCACCAGGGCCGCGGCGTGGGCTCCGCCCTCATGTGGGAGCTGGTCGGGCACGCCGCGGACCGGGGTTGGCCGCTGCTCGTGCTCCTGGGCGAACCCGCGTTCTACGCGCGCTTCGGCTTCGAGCCCGCCGGGCCGCTCGGGCTCACGTACCCGCCGGCCGGTGCGGACTCACCGCACTTCTTGGCGCGGCGCCTTGGTGGCGACGACGCGTCGCTCCGGGGCACCTACACCTATTGCTGGGAACCTGGCTGAGGCCGGAGGCCCGTCGCCGGCGTTTACTCGGGGTCGGCCCCCGCGCCGGCCAGCTCGAGCGGCGGCGGCTCGAGGCCCTCGATGGCCCGGAAGGACAGCTGGGGACCCTCGCCCTCGATGGGTGACTCCTCGACGTCGATGACGACGGTCTCGCCGACGCGGAACTCCTTCCAGAGGATGCGCTCCGACAGCGGGTCTTCGACCATCTGCTGGATGGCCCGGCGCAGCGGGCGCGCCCCGAGCTGGGGGTCGTAACCCCTCTCGGCCAGCAGCGAACGGGCGGCCGGCGTCAGCTCGAGGCCGATGCCCTGGTCCGACAGCTGCCTGACGGTGCGCGACATGAGGAGGTCGACGATCTCGGTCACCTCGGCCCGCGAGAGCTCGTGGAACACGATCACTTCGTCGATCCGGTTGAGGAACTCGGGGCGGAAGTGCGCCTTGAGCGCCTCGTCGACCTTGGCCTTCATGCGCTCGTAGGTCACGGCCTCCGACGTCTTGGCGAAGCCCATGTTCGACTTGCGCAGGTCGGCGGTGCCGAGGTTCGAGGTCATGATCAGCACGGTGTTCTTGAAGTCCACAGAACGGCCCTGGGCGTCGGTCAGGCGACCGTCTTCCAGGATCTGGAGCAGAGTGTTGAACACGTCGGGGTGGGCCTTTTCGACTTCGTCGAAGAGCACGACCGAGAACGGCTTGCGCCGCACGGCCTCGGTGAGCTGGCCACCCTCTTCGTACCCGACGTAGCCGGGAGGCGAACCGACCAGGCGGCTGACCGTGTGCTTCTCCATGTACTCGGACATGTCGAGCTGGATGAGGGCGTCCTCGTCGTCGAAGAGGAACTCGGCCAGCGTCTTGGCGAGCTCGGTCTTGCCGACACCCGTCGGCCCGAGGAAGATGAACGACCCGCTCGGGCGCTTGGGGTCCTTCAGGCCGGCCCGCGTGCGGCGGATGGCACGGGAGAGCGCCTTGAGCGCCTCCTCCTGGCCGATGACCCGCTTGTGGAGCTCGTCTTCCATGCGGAGGAGCTTCGCGGTCTCCTCCTCGGTGAGGCGGTAGACGGGGATACCGGTCCAGGCGGCGAGGACTTCGGCGATGACTTCCTCGTCGACGACGTCGAAGAGGTCCACGCCCTCGGCCCGCAGTTCGGCCTCCTGGCTCTCCTTTATGTCGAGGCGCTCCTTCTCCTGCTCGGCCAGCTTCTTGGCCTGCTCGAAGGCGCCCTTCTCAATGGCGGCTTCCTTGTCGGCGCGCAGGCGCGTGATCTCCTCGTCGAGCTTCTTGGCGCTCGGCGGGGTGCTCATGCGGCGGATGCGCAGGCGGCTGCCGGCCTCGTCGATCAGGTCGATCGCCTTGTCCGGGAGGTAACGGTCGGCGAGGTAGCGGTCGGCGAGGTTGGCCGCGGCCACGAGCGCCTGGTCGGTGATGCTGACGGCGTGGTGCGACTCGTAGCGGTCGCGCAGGCCCTTGAGGATGTCGATCGTCAGCGCGACCGACGGCTGGTCGACTTTGACCGGCTGGAACCGGCGCTCCAGCGCGGCGTCCTTCTCGAGGTGCTTGCGGTACTCGTCGATGGTCGTGGCGCCCACAGTCTGCAGCTCGCCGCGAGCCAGCATCGGCTTGAGGATGGAGGCGGCGTCGATGGCCCCCTCGGCCGCGCCCGCGCCGACCAGCGTGTGGATCTCGTCGATGAAGAGGACGATGTCGCCGCGCGTGCGGATCTCCTTGAGGACCTTCTTCAGCCGCTCCTCGAAATCACCGCGGTAACGGCTGCCGGCGACGAGCGCGCCGAGGTCGAGCGTGTAGAGCTGCTTGCCGGTCAGCGTCTCGGGCACGTCGTTGGCGACGATCTGCTGCGCCAGCCCTTCGACGATGGCGGTCTTGCCCACGCCGGGCTCACCAATGAGGACGGGGTTGTTCTTGGTGCGGCGCGACAGCACCTGCATGACGCGTTCGATCTCTTTGGCCCGTCCGATGACCGGGTCGAGCTTGCCGTCCCGGGCCAGCTGGGTGAGGTTGCGGCCGAACTGGTCGAGCACGGGGGAGCCCGAGGGGCTGTCGCCGGAGGTCGAGCCCTGGCCCGCGCCAACCGACTCCTTGCCCTGGTTGCCCGACATGAGCTGGATGACCTGCTGGCGCACCCGGCCGAGGTCGGCGCCCAGGCTGACCAGCACCGTGGCGGCCACGCCCTCGCCCTCGCGCACGAGGCCGAGGAGCATGTGTTCGGTCCCGATGTAGCTGTGGCCGAGCTGCAGCGCTTCGCGGAGCGACAGCTCGAGTACCTTTTTCGCCCGCGGCGTGAACGGCGGGGACCCGCTGGGCGCGGTCCCGGCCATCCCGATGGTCTCTTCTACCTTTTCACGCACGGCCTCGAGCGAGATCCCGAGCGACTCGAGGGCCTTGGCCGCGACCCCTTCGCCTTCGTGGATCAGCCCGAGGAGAATGTGTTCGGTCCCGATGAAGGAGTGGTTGAGCAGGCGCGCTTCCTCTTGCGCCAGCACCAGCACTCTCCGTGCCCGGTCGGTGAAACGTTCGAACACCCTGACCGCCTCTCCTTGCTTCTCTCGTCCTGGACCAAAGTGTACCTGTGGCCTAAGTCTGAACAGGCCGCACCTCGGGGACTCCTCAGACCTTGAGGGGGGAACCTCCGGTTCCCGTTTTTCCTGCGCCCCTCCTACCAGGCGGTTGTCGTCGTTCAGGGGCCGTGACCTAACCTCTTGGGGAGTGAACCCCTCGGAGGCCCTCGGCCTGCCCCGGCTGCAAGAGGGACTGCAGCGTCTCGAGCCCCTGCTCACTGCCTCGGTGGTGACCGGTGACGGGTTCCTCGATGAGGTCACGACCCACTTGATCGCGGCGGGGGGCAAGCGCCTTCGCCCCCTGTTGGCCCTGGCGGCCGCCACGGCCGGCCAGCGCGAGCCGACCGAGGACGACCTGATGGGTGGCGTGGCCGTCGAGCTGGTCCATCTGGCCTCGCTCTACCACGACGACGTGATCGACGAGGCGACCATCCGCCGCAACGTCGAGAGCGTCAACAGCCGTTTTGGCAACCTGGTGGCCATCGTGGCGGGCGACTACCTCCTGGCCCGGAGCGCCGCGATCGCGGCCAGCCTCGGGACCGAGATCGCCGCGCTGCTCGCCGAGACGCTCGGGCGCCTCTGCCAGGGCCAAGTGACCGAGGTGCGTTCCGCCTTCCAGATCGGGCGCAGCCACGACGACTACTTCAAGGCCATTAGCGGCAAGACCGCGGCGCTCACGGCGGCGTCGTGCCGCATCGGCGCGCTGACCGGCGCCCTGCCGGGTCCTGAGGTCGAGGCCTGCACCGACTTCGGGCGCTGCTTCGGCATGGTGTTCCAGATCCGCGACGACATCTTGGATATCACCGCCACCGACGGCCAGCTACAAAAGCCCGCCGGCCAGGACCTGGCCGAGGGGATCTACACGCTGCCCGCGCTCGTCGCGCTGGAGGACCCCGACGCGGGGCCCGATCTGCGCGCCCTGCTCGGCCAGCCGCTGGCCCAGCCCGAGCGCGAGAAGGCCCGGGGCATCGTGATGGAGTCGAACGGGATCGCCGTCGCGGTCGAGGCGGCCCGCACCTACGTCGAAGACGCGCGATCGGCCACCGCCGGCATCGCCCAGCCCGACCTGCGAGCGGGCCTCTCCCGCTTGGTGGCCGAGCTTCTCGTCGACCTGCCGGGCTGAGCCCGCCGCGCCTCTTCTCCCTGGGCCCTCGGTCCCGCGCCGACGACCAGAACGGGC
>DASZLL010000064.1:0-13977 GCA_035552395.1 Acidimicrobiales bacterium | reverse complement strand
GCCGCCGCCGCCGGTTCCTCGTCGGCGCTGTCGCGGCAGTCGTCGTGATCATCGTTGCCATCGTGGTGGCGTTGGTCAGCAAGGGCAGCGGCGGCGGCACATCGGGCACGGTCGTCGCGCAAGCTGCGTCGGCCACCGTGCAGCAGCAGTATGCGACGGTGAGTATCGACGTCAACGTGCCGTCCGGTGCCAAGGCCGCCGCGGTCGTCTCGGGCTTCTCGGGCAACGGCACCTTCGACCTCGCGTCGTCCTTGGGGGCGATGACGCTGACCGGACCTGGCAATGCGGGCACCGAACTCATGGTGCTCGACAACCAGACCATGTACCTCGACCCCGCTGGACTGGTCAGCGAGCTGGTGCCGAACAAGCTGTGGGTCTCGGCCACGCCCGACGATCTCGGCTCCACCTCGTCACCCTCAGGCTTCGCCGTCGCCCCGACCCGCTTCCAGCAGCTCGTGGGCAGTCCAACGGCGCTGCTCCGACAGCTCGAGGCGAGCGGCGTGACGGCGACCGCCCTCCGCTCGTCGATCTACCAGGGGACGCCGGTCGAGGAGTACAACGTCACCCTGTCGCAGCAGGCGATCAACATCCGCCTGCAGAGCCTGCCGTCATCGCTCCGCGGTACCATCTCGATCCCCCACGCCCCGGAGCAGGTCTTCCTTACGACCAACGGACTCGTGCGGGCGATCTCGGTGCCTATCACGGTCGAGAACAACGGAACCCACGCCACCGGACACGTGGTGATCGGCTACTCCGCCTGGGGCAATATCGCGGACATCTCCGCCCCGCCGGCCGAACAGGTCGTGTCGTGGGCCCAGTTCAAGGCCGTGCTGAGCTACACCAGCCATTTGGGCTGACCGACCCGCAAGGCCTGGGAACCCTGACAGGCGTTACAGACCCTCGGACCCGGCCCGCACGGCCTTGGCCACGGCGCCCCAGCGCTCGAATGCGTCGGGGTGGTGCACCACATCGGAACCGGTGAAGTAGCTCACGACCCGCGTGGCCAGACCGCCGTACTTGGCCACGATGGCGTCGGCGATGCCGTCCCACGTCCCCACGGTCGTGAACTCCTTCAAGATGTCGTCGTCGATCACCTTGGCCATGCCCGGCACGTCGCCGGCCCGCTGGCGCTCACGGATCTGATCGGTCGTCCCCTCGCGGTCCAGCTGGTCGAAGATGAAGCCGTAGTTCGGCGTCGACCCGTAGAAGGCCACCTGGACCCGCGCCATCTCGCGCCAGCGATCCTGCTCCTCGTCGGTATCGCCCACGCACAAGAACGCGGGGACGATCACTTCGAGCTCATCCACCGTCCGGCCCGAGCGCGCCGCGCCCGCGGCCAGCTCGGGCAGCACCGTCTCGCGCAGGTAGATCGGCGTGTTGAGCGGGTGCACGTGCACACCGTCGGCCACCTCGCTGGCCATGCGCAGCATCCAAGGGTTGACGGCCGCGAGGTCGACCGGAGGGTCGTCGACGTCGATCGGTCCCGGCGACCACATCCGCGGCAGCAGCGAGAGGTTGTAGAACTCGCCCTCGACTGCAAGCGGTTCCCCGGTGCGAAAGGAACGGAAGATCTCCTTCACCGCCAGGACGTACTCGCGTAACCTCGGCCCCGGCGGCGAGAATTCGGATCCGTAGCGTCGCTCGATGTGCGCCCGCACCTGCGCACCCAGGCCCAGGCGGAACCGGCCTCCGCTCGCCTCGGCCAGTTCCCACGCCACCGAGGCGGTCACCATCGGGCTACGCGGGAAGGCCACCGCGATGCCGGTCAACACGTCGATGTCGGCCGCGACCGCCAGCGCCCCGCAGGTCAGGTACGCGGTGCGGCCCGCCTCGGTCACGACCAACCCCGACAGCCCCGCTTCCCCGGCCCGCCGACCCAGATCACCCGCCCGGCGCAGCGGTTGCGCCGGCAACATGGCGTCGAACTGCAACGCGGCCGAACTCGAGCCGCCGCCGCCCCTGCCCCCGCCGCCCCGCCCCACCATCACACCCTCAAGCCGCGTGCGACGGCGTCGCGCCCGGCGCGGTCGAGCGCCCGCCCCGGCGCACCGGCACCCAGTCATTGGTCGACGGGAAGTACTCCTCGCTGTGGTCGATGGTCCCCGCCGCGGCGTAGTGGTACACCATGGCGGCTCTGATCCCAGACGACTCGTTGTCCGTCGAGCAGTGCATGAGATGGCTGTCGAAGACCAACAGATCGCCGGGCGACATCAAGACCGGCTCCGCCGACGACATGTCGTGGTCGACGATCTCGAAGTAGCCGTAGTTGGCACCGGGTCGCCGGTCCGGGATGTGCGTGTGCACGGGCTCGATCTGCGAGCCAGGCAGCACGTGCAGGCAGCCGTTGACCAGCGTCGCTTCGGTGATCGCGAGCCACACGCCGACGACCGGGCGCGCCGGCTCGAAGGGGAAGTAGAAGGAGTCCTGGTGCCAGGGCTGGCCCCAGGCGCCCGGCGTCTTGAAGATGAACTGGGACAAGAAGACGTCGATGTCGGGCGCGATCAGCGCCGACACGGGATCGACCACGGCGGCCGAGTGGGCGAACTCGGTGAAGACCGGGTCTCGATGCAACTTGAAGACCTTCGAGACCCCGTCCTCGGGTTGGGCCACCTCTGCGCCGGCCAAGTTGGCCTCGGGCGCCACCTTGGCGCCGAGCGACGCCGCCAAAGCCGTGTCGCGCACCACCTCGTTGACCCGAGCCAACATCGCCTCGCACACGGACGCGGGCGAGAATCCGGCGATGCGGAAGAACCCCCGCTCCTCCCACGACGCCCGCTGCTCGTCGCTCAGCACCGCACTCACCGCAACGCTCGCCCGAGCGAATCCGCAGGCGCCGGCGGCAGGTCACCCTCCGCACGCGGCCAGGCCAACGGCGTGACGTCGCTAGCGATGACGCCGCCGAGCGGGATGCCGGCCCGCTCCACCGAGGGGTGTGGGAAGCGGCCCTCGCCCCGAGTCGACCCGTCGGCGAAGTAGATGATTGTGTGCACCCGACGGACCGTACCGGTGGCGTTGGGCCGCGCCAAGTGGAAGGTCAGGCCGTGGTGGAACGCCACCGCGCCGGGCGGTACCTCGACGAATACCGGCTCGATCCCGGCCAGCTCCCGCCGCGCCAGAGGGTCGTCACCGCCGCCGGTCGTCCCAAAGATGTTGACGAATTCCCGCACGCCCAGGCGGTGGCTGCCCGGCAGGTACCCCATGGCGCCGCTCTCGAGCGTCGAGCCGTCGAAGGGGATCCACGCCGTGACCGTGTTCGTCTCGACGATCGGCCAGTAGGGGTGGTCCTGGTGCGGGTCGGTCTCGCGCCCGCCCGGCTCCTTGTAGAGCGCCTGGTCGTGCCAGAGCCGCACGGCGTCGGCGCCGAGCAACCGGGCCGCCGTCTCGGCCAGCCGGGGGTGAAAGGTCAGCGGCCGCACGTCGGGGCCGTCCTCCCACAGGTTCTGGCACTGGATGAAGCTCTGCTCGTAGCGCGACTTCTCCGCCAGCGCTCGCGTGTCGTGCTTGCTTCGGGAGGCCACCGCCTCGTCCACTGCCGACCCATACAGGCGGCTTTCGTCGGCCGACAACAGCCCGGGGACCACGACGAACCCGTCGCGCCGGAAGTCCTCGACCAGTTGCGGCGAGAGCGTGGTCGTCGCCGTCACGGCGACGAGTCCTCGCGCACCTCCCGGATGTAGCCGACGAGTTCGTGCGCGCTCGGCGAGTCGAGCCACGGCGTGAGGTCGACGTCGTAGAGCGCCGAGGGCTCGGGGCCCTGGTCGAGATAGTGGGGCTCGGACGCCATGAAGCGGCCGTCGAGCATCCGCACCTCGGTGATCAGCTCGGCGTAGGGGAGTTTGCTCGCGGCCGCGGACCCGAAGCCGAAGACCCGCTCGGAGCCCATGACCGCATTGGCCGCGGCGCGCCCGGTGAGGAACGGGCGGTAGTCGTTGCGCTCGAGCTCGCCGGCGTAGGCGTCGAGGATGTGAAGCGCCCGGTCGAGCACCTTGTCGTCGAACCCGTAGAAGACGTTGGGCGACGGGAGCTCGCCCCAGACGCCCCACATCCACCACCGCATGTAGGGGGGCAGGGCGGCCATGGCGCGCTGCACGCCCCGGCCCACCGTTTCATGGCCGTGGTGCACGTCGTGCGGCGAAGGCGAAACGACGATGGACGCGTCATGCTCCTCGACGAGGTTCGGCAGCTCCATGGCCAGTCGTTGGGTCGCCGCGGCCAGGTCGCCGTCGAGGTCGAGATTCAGCGGCGGGTCCAAGAAGACCGGCACGAAGCCGGCCCGCTGCGCGGCCTCCTGCGCCTCGTCCCGCCGGCGGTCCCACTGGCCCTCGAAGCCCAGGCTGGCAATGACGCTGACCACGGTCCAGCCGCGGTCGCGCAGGTGGAGTAGGGAGCCGGGGCACCCGACGGCCTCGTCGTCGGGGTGGGGTGCGACGTGTACCACGGTGGGCGCCACAAGCCGCAGACTAGGCCAAAGGGGTCGGAGCGGCTCCGGGCGCGTGCCCCCCGGTAGTGCTAGCTCGCCAGGGGTGGCAGCTTCAGCATCTCTCGGAACTCGGCGGTCGAGTTCACCTTGGGGAACGGCTCCTCGGGCACGGGCACGCCCAACCGCTCGCAGATGGGCTCCCAGCCGTCGGAGGCCGTCCACTCGAGCAACCTCTCCGCAGGGACGCCCTTGCGCACAGCCGCGTTGTGCTTCTCGAACGCGGCGATCATGGCGTCCTTGTCCTCGATCTGGTCGCTGAAGCGGTCGCCGAAAAGCCGCACCATGGCTGCCATCCAGGCGTCGCCGTTTTCCACCATCATGCGCATGCCGCCGAAGATGGTGTTGCTGCAACTCGTGTACCAAGAGTCGGGTTCCCGGACGGAGAGGATGACGAGCGCGTCGGGGTTGAAGTGCGAGAGCTCGGGCCAGAAGCTGGCGCCCGGCCAGTCGACCTGCGCCGTGTAACCCTCCATGAGGTCGCCCCAATGGACCTCGTTGCCATCGATAGCGTCGATCCAGATCGGCACTTCGTCGGGGTGGGCGAACACCTCCACCATGTGGTGGCAGGAGCCACCGAGCAGCTGCTCCAGTGCGTTTTTCAACGAGTGGGTGCCGGTACGACCGACACCAGCACCAACAACCTTGAGCATTCTGGCCTCCCTTGCCCTCGCTCGCGGACCCCGGCAGAAAGATACTTCGACTTCCGTCGTCGATGTGGAGAGCCGTGCCGTCGCGATTTGTGGGTCGCCACGCCCGCGGGCTGGCCGTGGACGGCGGTCTGAGGTGAGACTGGGAAACGTGCCCCGCGCCCGCGTCAACGACATCGAGCTCTACTACGAGATCCATGGCGAGGGACCCGTCGTCCTGCTCATTCCCGGCCTGGGCGTGGACGTCAACTACTTCGCCGACATCATCCGCGACCTGGCCACGACGTGCCGGGTGGTCGCGTTTGATCCGCGTGGCGCCGGCCAGAGCGACAAGCCCGATGTGCCGTACTCGATCGACGGCATGGCCGACGATGCCGTCGGACTCCTCGAATACCTGGGCATCGACAGTGCGACCGTTGTGGGGACATCGATGGGCGGTCGCACCGCGCTGATTCTCGCCCTCAACCACCCGGATCTCGTCGAACGTCTGGTGCTCGTCGCGACGTCCGCACGCGTACCGCCCATACGTCTGCTCACCCGCAGGTGGCTGGTCATGGACGTGCTCTCACGGCTCCCCGTCCCGAAGAGCGTCGATGCCCAACCGCAGTTCGCCTGGGAGCGCCAGCGTGACGCCTCGACCGGCTTTGACTGCACGGACCGCCTCGGTGAGATCAAGGTGCCGACACTCGTCGTACACGGAAAGGGCGACCACCTCGTGCCGTTCAAGTTGGGCCGAGAGATGGCCGACGGCATCCACGGTGCGCAGTTGGTCGCCCTCTCCGACGGTCATCGCGCCACCTTCATCACGCACGGCCAGCGCCTGGTGAAAGAGATTGATCACTTTATAAAGGCGCCCTGAGCGCACCCAACCGCGAGCGCATGGCTGTGCTACAACGACGACGTGCGCACGAAGCGGATGTTTCGTTACGCGCTAGTCGGCGTTTTCTTGCTCGTCGGTGGCGTCGTTTCGCCGGGGGTGGCCAGTGCAGCGCCCTCGCCTCCGCATTACCCGGTCGTCTGGTCGTTCCTCACCACGGCCGCGATCTCCGCTCTGGAGAACGGGCCCAACGTGGCTCCGCCGGGGTCCAACGTCCCGTGCTCGCCGAGCGCCGCGCATCCCTACCCCGTCGTCCTGGTGCACGGCCTCGCCGCGAACCAGAACGACAACTGGCAGACGATGGCACCTTTCCTGGCCGACAATGGCTACTGCGTCTTTTCGTTCACCTACGGGAACCTGGCCTCAACGCCTCGACCCTTTGACCAAATCGGCGGGCTGACCGACATGGTCGCCAGCGCCCACCAGTTGGCTGCGCTCGTCGACTGGGTGCTGGACGCAACCCGTGCACCCAAGGTGGACATCGTGGGTCACTCCGAGGGCGGGACGATGCCCGACTACTACCTCAAGTTCCTCGGAGGATCGCAGGTGGTGTCGCACTTCGTGATGTTGAGCGGGGTAATCCACGGAACCACGTTCTTGGGGCTCTCCGACCTCTATGACCTCGCGTCGGCCTACGGGTTCTCCTCGCAAGCGGATGCATTCGTCGGTTCGTTCTGCGCGTCCTGCACCGAATTCCTGGTGGGATCGGCCTTCATGAAGACCCTTGACGCCCCCAACGCGCAGCCGAGCGCCGGCGAAGCGGCGACGTGTCCCTACGACGGTGCGGCGGTCGACGGCGTGAGCTACACCTCAATTGCCACCGAGAACGACGAGCTGGTGCGGCCGTACACCAGCGACTTCATCGATCCCCGGTGCGCCAACGCGGGCGGCGGGATCGGCGTGGACAACATTTTGGTGCAGCAGCAGTGCGCCCTCGACCAGGCGGATCACCTGTCGATTGCATCCGACCAGGTCGCCGCGCAGGACGTCCTCAACGCGCTTGACCCCGCCCATGCGGCGAAAGTGCCGTGTGTCCTCACGCTGCCGGCGATCGGATGAGACCCTCAATCAGAGGATTCTGATCAGAACACTCTTTACAGATTACTCTGAACAGAGTACTCTGGCGGAATGCCGAGGTGGTCCCGGACAAATCCCCTGGCCCTGGCGGTGCTGGTCTGTCTCTACGAGAAGCCCATGCACCCCTACGAGGTGGCCCAGACGCTGCGCCAGCGGGCCAAGCAGGAGAGCGTGCGCCTGAATTACGGCTCCCTCTACGCGGTCGTCGAGTCGCTCGAGAAGAAGGGCTTCATCAAGGCCACGGGCACCGTGCGCGAGGGCAAGCGGCCGGAGCGGACCGTCTACGCCATCACCGACGCCGGCGCCCGCGAGATGAACGACTGGATGACCGAGCTGATCGCGGTGCCGTCGAAGGAATACCCGGCGTTCATGGCCGGCATGTCGTTCCTCCCCTCCCTGCCGCCCGAGGAGGCGCTGAGTGCACTTCAGTCCCGCGCCGATGCGCTGCGGGTGAAGCTGGCCGGCATGCGCGGCGCCATGAAGGCAGCGAGCGACGCCGGGTTGCCGCGCATATTCGAGCTGGAGTCCGAATACGAGGTGCAACAGGTGGCCTCCGAGCTGAAGTTCGTGAGCGCCCTCGTCGACGAGATGTCCTCGGGCAGCCTCGAGGGCCTTGAGATGTGGCGCGCCTTCCACACCGAAGGCTTCGATCCGGGGGAGGTGGCATTCACGTTCGACTTCCCCGAAGAGTGACCCGGAGCCGCGTGTAGCACCACGCGGCCCCGGGCCCACGCACCACGAGCCCGAATCCACGAAGGAACCTGCGCCCGAGGCAGCACTCAGAGCGTAGGCCACCTCCGTCGAACGGGCTCTGCAGCAACGCCGGGCACGCCGTGCACGGCGCTCAACACGCAGAGACGACGACGAAAGGAGGCGCGCATGGACGCGCTCGTAGAGGCCCGCGGCCTCAAGAAGAAATTCGGGAAGGTGACCGCCCTCTCGGACCTGAGTTTGGAGCTGCCGCCCGGGCAGCCCGTAGCCATCCTCGGGCCGAACGGGGCCGGCAAGACCACCTTCATCCGCATGGTGGCGAGTCTTATCCGACCGGACGAGGGGACGCTGCGGGTGGCGGGCCACGACGTGGTCGCCGAGCCGATGGCGGTGCGCCGCCTGATCGGGCTGGCCGGCCAGGCCGCCGCCGTCGAGGAGATGATGACCGGGCGAGAGAACCTGGTGATGGTGGCCCGCCTGTACGGCCAGGGCCGGAGCGAGGCGGTGGCCTCGGCCACCCGGATCCTCGAACTCATGGACCTGCGCGACGCAGGCGGCCGGCGGGTGAAGACTTACTCGGGCGGCATGCGCCGGCGACTGGATCTCGGGGCGAGTCTCGTGGGCGTCCCCCGGCTGCTCCTGCTCGACGAGCCGACGACCGGGCTCGACCCGGGCAGCCGCAACGAGGTGTGGGACGCCATCCGGGAGATGGGCGCGGGCGGGACCGACATCCTGCTGACGACGCAGTATCTCGACGAGGCCGACCATCTGGCGGCGTACATCGTCATCATCGACGGGGGCCGGGTCATCGCCCAGGGGACGCCTGACGAGCTGAAGTCGCGAGTGGGAGCCGACATGGTCGAGCTGCACACCGCCGACGTCGACACCATGCGGCGGGCGGCCGAGGTCCTCGGCGCGCTCGGCGTGGCCGAGCCGTCCACCGACCCGTCGACGCGGCGCTGTGCCATCGCGGCACCGGCCGGCTCCAAGCTGCTCCCCATCGTCGTCCGAGCGCTGGACGACGCGGCGGTGCCGGTGGAGGACATCGCGCTCCGCCGGCCCACCCTCGACGAGGTGTTCTTGGCGCTGACCGGGCACACCACCGATACCACCGACATCGACTCAACGAACCAGAAGGAGGGCGCAGCAGCATGACCATTGACATCACATTGGAGGCGCCGCAGCAGGCGCCGGTGCCGGCCACGAAGGTGGCAGTGGCAAACGAGGGGGCGTCGTATCTCGTCGCCTCGGGCCAGGTGGCGAGCCGGACGCTCAAGAAGTTCGTCCGCACCCCGGCCCTGATCATCGCGGGCACGGCGCAGGGCGCGCTGTTCCTGCTCATCTTCCGCTACGTCTTCGGCGGCGCGGTGGCCCATACCGGGTCGCTCAGCTACGTCGACTTCCTGGTGCCCGGCTTCGTCGTGACCGGCGTGTTGTTCCAGGGCATGGGGGCGAGCAGCGGCATGGCGGACGACTTGCAGCGTGGCCTGTTCGACCGGCTGCGCAGCATGCCGATCCGTCTGCTCTCGATCGTGACCGGGCGGGTGAGCGCGGACTCCGTGCTCGTCGCCTGGGGCGCGTTCGTCATGACGGCCATCGGCTTCGCCGTCGGATTTCGCATCGGCGGCTCGGCGCTAGCGGGGCTGGCAGCGTTCGGCCTCACTGTCCTGTTCGGCTTCGCGTTCGTCTGGCTTTTCATCACGATGGGCCTGGTGGCGGGCAGCCCGCAGGCGGCCCAGGGGCTCTCGTTCCTGGTCTTCCCGCTGAGCTTCGTGTCGTCGGCGTACGTGCCCGTATCGACGATGCCGGGCTGGATGCAGAGCTTCGCCAACAACCAGCCGATGACCCAGATGGTCAACACGGTGCGCGCCCTGACCGGCGGCCCGCAGGCCCAGGCGCTCCTCGGCCACTCGGTCTCGTACTACCTGTGGCCGTCGCTGCTGTGGTCTTTGGGGTTGGTGATGGTGTTCGCACCGCTGGCGGTATGGAAGTTGAAGAAGTCGTAGGCACTGGTCGTCGGCGTCGGCGTCGACGTCGGGCGGGGTTGGTGGGCCGGGGCGCCCGCTACCCCGCCCTGCCGGCGCGTGGTAGCAACGGAGCCGAGATGGACGGAATAGGAACTCGGCTCTGGCGGTCCATCACGGCGAGGCTGTGGCAGCGAATGGCCCTCGGCGTCATTGTGATCGTGATCGGCATGCTGTTGCAGAACTACGTGGTGACGGCGTTCGGCGTGGTCTTCGTGGTGTTGCCCTTTGCGGGGTGGATCAAGCGGCGGCGTGGTGGCGCCGCCGAAGGGTCGGTCGAGGCGCCAAAGTCCGCCGACCTCTAGGCGCGGGGACGAACGCGGAGCACCTCGGTGGGTCGCGTCGTGTGTATATGCACTGCTCTACTGGAAACCGGTGGAAACTAGTAGCCGCGACTACTGAGCAGTAGTTTGGACTACTGGATTCTGGGGCGATCCAGTAGAGGAGCCCGTATACACACACCAACCTCCTTCACCTCGTTTTCTCTGCTTCAGTGTCGGCGACGCCGCATCCGGATCGGCGTACACGTGACGGCGAAGCCGCGGCAGCGCATCCTGGCCGGTCTCGGCCACGGTGGCAACCGGCGTCGAGTGAGAGCGCAGCCCGTGGGTATGTGTTGGGGGCCAAGCAAAGATTGATCGAAACCATGAACGAGGGGCGCCGCGCCATGTCATTCAGTGGGGATGAGAAGGCCTACCTGGACTCGCAACGCCTTGGCCGATTCGCCACCGTCTCGCGTGAGGGGCAGCCCGACGTGGCACCGGTCGGATTCGATTTCGACGGCGAACGCTTCTCCATCGGCGGACTCGACCTCGCTGCGACCCGCAAGTACCGCAACGTGATCGGTGGCAATGACAAGGTGGCGCTCGTCGTCGACGACCTGGTCAGCATTGCGCCTTGGAGCCCAAGGTTCATGCGTATCTATGGCACGGCGAGCGTCGTCCGCCGCGACGACGCGTCCGGTTCCGGGGAATCTCTCCAGGTCATACCGACCGTATCGTGGAGTTGGAACCTCGACGGCCGACCCATCAACGAGGCCGGGGCGATCCCACCGCGAAGGGTTGTCCATCGCTCCTCGCAGGCGCCCGGACCCCGACCTGGAAGTGACCGCCCAATCCTCGGGGCAGCCAGCGCCAACGCCCGAGCGGCAGTTGACGCCTTCGTTGCCGGCCTCCAGTCGGGCCACGACCAGCGTGACGCGGACATCCTGAACCACCAGTTCGCGGCGGATGTCATCTGGGGCAGCCCCTACGGAGCACTCGTCGAAGGCTATGACCAGCTGCACCCCATTCACGCGCACTTCCAACAGCACGCCAAGGAAAAGCCGGCGTTCCGCTACGAGGTGCGACACGTCCTTGCATTGGCCGACGATGTCGTCATCGCCCACATCGCCCGGCTTGCGCTCGACGACAACGACGACGCGTTACCTCCGAGCGCCGATCCGGCCCAGCCTTTCTCCGAGATGGCGATGTTCGTCCTCGTCCGTCGCGATGGGGGGTGGTGGCTGGCGGCCGGACAGAACACCCCAATGCGACCGGGCGGCGCCGTCGCCGCCAGCACCTGAGACTCCGTCTCCGCGAATCGACAGAGTTGAGCTGGCGCCGCCGACGCGTACGGACACTGAATAACCGGCGAATCGAACGACCGACGTTGGTCTGGGGTGGATGGCACTTCGAATGCGGCGAGCCACGGCCCCTCGCAGCAAGCTCGTCAGACGGGCGCCCCCGGCGCCACCAGCGGCCAGGGCCGCTCGAGCTCCACGACCCGGGCCAGGTCGAGCAGGAGCTGCTCGGTATGGCGGCGACCGATGATCTGCATTGACACCGGCAGCCCCTCGACGAGGCCGGCCGGGATGGCGACGGCGGGGTGCCCCGTCGTGTTGGCGGGGATCGTCAAGGCGCCGTTGTTCCCGAGGCCGGCCTCGAAGCCGAGCTCGGTGATGAGATCGCGACCATCGATCGTTGTCGGCATCGGTCCTGACGCGCCGAAGGCGACGTCGGGGTTGGTGGCGCAGATGACGAAGTCGACCTGCTCGAAGACGTCCGCCATCGCCACGATGAACTCGCGCCGCAACGCCTCGATGTTCTTCGCCGTGTCGATGTTGAAGTGGTTCGTGGCAATGTTCGCGGCCAGCATGATCTCGGGGGTGAACTCGGTCTCGCACGCGGGGTAGAGGTCGCCGAGCCCAACCAGCAGGCTCGCCGTACCCGCCATCGCCCACTCGAGGCCGCCCCGCGGCAGCGTGATCGGGACTTCCACGCGCTCCAGGCCGGCGTCCTTGATCAAGAGGTCAGCCGCCTCCTCCACCTTCTCGCGCACGGCCGACGCCACCACGGCGGCGCCGAGGTCGATAGACACGGCGACCCGACAGCCCCGCAAGTCCTGCTGGCCGAGGCCGGCCTCCCAGCCCTCGACGCGGGGGAGTGAGTACGGGTCGTACTCGTCGTAGCCGTTGCACACGTCGAACCAGCGGGCGGTGTCGCGCACCGAGCGGGAGACGCAACCCAAGACGGCCGTCAGCGGCTCGATCTCGGTGTGCGGCCCCTTGGGGATGCGCCCGAACGTCGACTTCAGCCCGAACAGGCCAGTGAAGCCGGCCGGAATCCGGATGGACCCGCCGCCGTCACCTCCAGTGCAGAGCGGGAACAGCCCGCCCGACACAGACGCAGCCGAGCCTCCCGACGAGCCACCCGGCGTACGCTCCAGGTCGTACGGGTTCGAGGTCGCCCCGTGCAGCCGGGTGTACGTGACGTTGATCCCGCCGAACTCCGACGCCGTCGTCTGCGCCGCTAAAACGGCGCCGGCCGCCTTGAGGCGTGACGTCATCGTGCCGTCGTACTCTGAAATCCGGTCCTTGAAGACTAGGGACGCCTCGGTCTGCGGCCACCCCTTCACCGGATCGAGTTCCTTCACGCCGATCGGGAGCCCGCCAAAAGGCAGATTCACGTCGGCGACGGCCGCCGCAACGCGCGCCCCCTCCTCGTCGACGAAGGCGATTGCGTTGAGCTTCGAGGCCTCGACTGCCGCCAACGAACCCTCGAGCGCCTCGGTGGGCGAGATCGTCCCAGCCCGGTAGGCGTCGACGAGCGAGCAGGCGTCTTCCATCCATGGTTCAGCTGTCACGCGACGGAGGCTACCGAAGAACGGTGGGCGCCGAAGGCTGCGGACACCCCGTCCACGGCGCTAAGGCGTCGCGCACACGAGAGAATCGGACCCGTTCCTGCTCGAGTCTGATCCCGGGCCCGTAGCGTTCGGCCACCAGGTCTCCGAAGGCGGACTGCTCCTTGTCCGTGAGGTCGGTCAACGGTCTCCTCGTCGGGCTCGCTTCGGCGGTCCAATGCTGGCGATGCGCGAGCAACGTCTCGCGGTCCATCAAGATCGAGCGCAGGCAGGGGAGGTGGCCCCGCAGCCGGTTGAGGATGGCGAAGCCATGGGTATCGATGTCCCCCCAATAGACGACATCTTTGTCCGCCACCCAGGGGAGTTCCGACAAACGGCTCGACGCAAACCCGGAGCCGAACACGACGATTGCCCGCGGCACCGCCGGGAAGGCCAGGAAGGTCACCTCGTTCTCGACGACGAAGACCGTCGAGACGCTGAGCTCCAGGTGGGCGAGCTCGTCTGTTCGCAACGTCACCTCCGTCACCGCCGGTGGCAACGGCGTGGGCAGCGTCGGGTCGAGCTGACGGAAGCGGGTGTAGGAAGGCTTGGTGAGGAAGCCGAAGCGGCCGGCGAAATCAACGGCTCGCTCTGCCTTTTGCGTTTCCAGCCCGGCATTCGCGGCGGGGAGCGCCAGAGGTAACAACACGGAGAGCAGGCGCTGGTGCCGCTCTACGAACTTGGTGTCCACACCCTCCACGTCCATCTGGCGGAGGTAGACGGTCGTGGTGTCGTTGGCCGCGATCCACTCGACCGTGGCCAGCACCCGGTGCCAGCTTGGCGCGTGCGCAAGTGTGTCGCAGGGGTGCCCTGTTACCCAAGGCACCAACGCCGGAACCCGGCGGCCGGTCTCGACCAAGAGGGCGTCGAGGTCCCGGACCTCGCCGGCGGTGCCGAGGAGTGCGCACAACTGTTCGAAGGTGGCCACCCGGATCCGCGCCGGAACGCGGTTGGACCCGAGGTTGCGGCCCCGCACATGACGGTGTTCGATTTCGAAGCGCG
>DASZLL010000063.1:0-39178 GCA_035552395.1 Acidimicrobiales bacterium | reverse complement strand
GCGCACAAGATCCAGGACGCCTATTTGGACGGGCGCAAGGACGACGCGGCGGCGGCCGTGCCCACCTCGATGGTGGAGGACATCGCACTCGTCGGGCCGGTGGAGAAGATCCGCGACGACCTCGAGGCGTGGCGCGAGTCGCGCGCCACCACGATGCTCGTCAACGGGAACCTCGACACGCTGCGGACGATGGCCGAGCTCGTGCTCGGCTGAACAGGCTGGGGTGGGCCGGGGGGCGTGCGGCCTGGCCGGTGTTCAGCGCCCTTTGCCCGTTCTCGGGGCAATCGGGGTGCCTGCGGGCTACTGTCCCGCGGAGGAATCGAGACAGGGGCATCCATGACCGACCTTCCTCCCACGCCCGCAGGCGAGCCAACGGCGGCAGCGCCTCCTCCGCCTCCCCCTCCACCCCCTTCGCCTCCGCCCCCCGGGTACGGACCGCCACCGGCGGCACCGGCGGGGGTCGCGCCGCCCAGCGGCATGTACTTCGATCCGGTCAGCGGACTCAACCTGCCGGATGGCACCGCACTGGCCCCCATCGGCCGGCGCATCGGCTCATGGTTCTTGGCGATTCCCCTGGCCCTCGTCACGCTCGGTATTGGCTACGTGATCTGGGGTCTGATCATCTGGCCCCGGGGGCAAACGCCCACCCAACAGGTGCTGGGCATGCGGACCTGGCAGCCCGAGACCGGGCGCCACGCCGGCTTTTGGCGGATGGCGCTGCGAGAGATCGTCGGCGGCATCGTCACCGGGATCCTGAGCATCATCACCGAGCTGCTGTCGTTCGTCCTGATGGTGACGGGACGGGAGCGAAAGTGCCTGGCCGACCACATCGCCAGCACCGTGGTGCTGCGTGATCCCAGCAACCTCTTGGCGAACTAATTGGCCACGGAGTCGACGACCTAGGCAGACACCCGAAGGGGGCTGCATTCCCCGCTGCAGCGACGCTGATCAGGCATGCGCTGCACGGTCACACGAATCCGCCACAATGCCGGGGTGACCCTCTTCGACGTCTCCCGCTTCGATGGCGAAGAACTCGACCCGGAGCTCCGGGTGCCCGGGGGGACGCTCGGGCCGGCGGCCCTCGTCGAGCCCGAGGCCGCGCCGGACACGGGCCCGCGGGTGGAGGTCCGCATCAGCGCGCGACGGAAGAAGACGTCGGAGGCACGGTGGGAAGGCGACCGCATCGTGGTGTCGCTGCCCGCGCATCTCGACGTGGAGTCCCGCCAGTCCACCATCGACTGGCTCGTCGAGCGGCTGATGACCCGGCACCGGCTGCCGTCGAAACTCGGCGACCACGACCTCTTGGCCCGTGCCATCACCCTGAGCGAGCGCTACCTCATCGGGACGCGGCCCGCCTCGGTGCGCTGGGTGACCAACCAGAGCGCGCGCTGGGGCTCGTGTTCGTATTACTCAGGCGACATCCGGGTCTCGCACCGGTTACGCGTGGTGCCCGATTGGGTCCTTGACTCGGTCCTCGTCCACGAGCTGGCCCACCTCACGCATCCCGACCACTCCCCCGCCTTCCACCGGCTGGCCGGCGGGTACCCGCGGCACCAGGAGGCCGGGGTGTTCCTGGCCGGCTACGGGCTCGGCCTCTCCTTGCCCGGCACCTCCTGAGTCGCCCCTGGTAAAGACAAGGGTGCCGCGACGGGCCGCCCTATCGTTGGCCCATCGTGAGAAGCCGACGCGCGGGACGTCCCTGGTGAAGATGTTGCACCTGCCACCGATGCTGCAGCACGGCGTGGCGCGCGGCACGGCGAAGCGGGCGGTGCGCTTCGCCCGGCCCTACCGGGGACGTCTCGGTTTCCTCTTGAGCGTCGTCGTCCTCGACGCGCTGCTCGCCGCGTCGGTCCCCTTGCTCTTCGGGCTCATCGTCGACGCCATCGTCGCCAAGAACCATGGCCAGATCGTCGGCCTGGCCATCGGGCTCGCCGGGGTGGCGGTGGTGGACCAGGTGCTGGGGGTGACGAGCGTCTTTCTCTCGGCTCGGATCGGGCAGGGGATCACCTTCGACCTGCGCTCGACGGTGTACCAGCACATCCAGAAACTCCCGCTCGCGTTCTTCACCCGCACCCCGACCGGCGCCCTGATGAGTCGCCTCGACAACGACGTCGCCGGGGCGCAGCAGGCCTTCACCGACCTGACATCGGTCGTCGTCAGCAACGGGCTCATCCTGGTGGTGTCGTTCGTCGTCATGTTCGTCCTCTCCTGGCCGTTTGCCCTCTTGACCCTGGTGGCGCTGCCCGTCGGGGGCCTGATCGTGCGGTTTGCCCGCACGCGGGTGGCGGGCCTGTCGTGGGCCAACCTGCAGGCGCTCTCGAACATGAGCACGCACATGAGCGAGCGCTTCAACGTCGGCGGCGCACTGCTGGTGACGCTCTTCGGACGTCGGCACGAAGAGGCACGGAAGTTCGACCGGCTCTCGGGCGAGGTCCGCGACGTCCAGGTGAAGATGGCGGTCTACGCGCGCAGCTTCTCGGCCATTTTGCTCGTGGTGTCGGGCCTGGTCACCGCGCTCATCTTCGGGTGGGGCGGGATCCTGGCGGCCAACGGCACGATCAAGGCCGGCACGGTGGTGGCCCTGGCCACCTACCTGGGGCGGATCTACGGCCCGTTGATCTCGCTGGGAGGCTTGCCGGTCGACGTCGTGAACGCGCTGGTGTCCTTCGAGCGGCTCTTCGAGGTGCTCGACGTTCCCGTCGGGCTCAGCGAGCGCCCCGGCGCCATTGACATCCCGCCCGGACCGGCCACGGTGCTGGTCGACAACGTCGACTTCGCCTACCCCGGGCGTGAGGGCAACTCGATCCCCTCGCTCGAGAACGGGGCCACGGGCGAGACCGAGCCAACGACGGCGGTCCTGACCGACGTGTCCTTCGCCATCGCACCGGGCCAACTGGTCGCGCTCCTCGGGCACACCGGAGCCGGCAAGTCCACCATCAGCTACCTCATCCGCCGCCTGTACGACGTCTCATCGGGCACCGTCTCCATCAACGGCGTCGACGTGCGCGACGCGACGTCGCGCTCGCTCCAGGACTACATCGGCATGGTGACCCAGGACGTCCACCTCTTCCACGACACCATCCGGGCCAACCTGCGCTACGCCCGGCCTAACGCGTCGGACGAAGACCTCCGACGCGTGCTGGGAGAGGCCCAACTGCTCTCGACGGTCGACCGGCTACCCGAAGGCCTCGACACCGTCGTCGGCGACCGTGGCTTCCGCCTGTCGGGTGGGGAGAAGCAGCGCCTGGCCCTGGCCCGCATGATGCTGGGCACCCCCTCGGTCGTCGTCTTGGACGAGGCCACCGCCTCGTTGGACACGGCCACCGAACAGGCCGTCCAACGCGCCCTCGAGGCGGCCCTCGCCGGGCGCACGTGCCTGGTCATCGCCCACCGGCTCTCCACGATCCGGCGGGCGGACCAGATCCTGGTGCTCGACCACGGGCGCATCGTCGAGCGCGGCACGCACGACGAGCTCCTGGCCCGGCGCGGCCGGTATTTCGAGCTGTACACCGCGCAGTTCGCTGCATCGGCGTAGCAGGGCGGCGGAAACGTCCGCCGAATTGCCAACCGGCCCGCACGAGGCGAGCCGGTCAACGAGAAACGTTTGCAAAAACCGCCGGTTCTGCAACCGGCGGTGCCCCTGCCTCAGAGGCCGATCTTCACGCCGATGTTGAGCAGCGACCCGATGCCAAGGAGAACGTCGCCGTGCAGGATGCCACTACCGCCCATCGTCAGTTCCGAGAGCGTCCCGAGCTTGGTAAGCGTCGGGGCCTCGTACTCTTCCGCCATCTGGTCCGCCACTGGTGAAGCTCCTTTCGGGTGTATTTCGCCTGACCGCAGAATACAGGTGCTTTCACCTGCATTGCAATGGGAAACGCAACGGGCGCTCAACCCTTGCGCTTTTGTTACCCAGTGCGTGCATAGAGTCTCGGCGTGCCCCGGGTCCCCGCTGCGTCTCGACCCGGCCCGGCCTTGGGTGCATATGGCCTGGTCATTGACGGTATCCCGGGTGCTCAGCCCTGGATGCAACCTCAGTTGGCAACGGCGCCGACGTTCCGGCTCGAAGTGCACGCCGGCGACGCCGAGGCGGCCGATGACCGCTCCGATCCGGTCCTGACCGAGACGCGGGCCGATTTCCCCTTGCTCGGGGGAGGCCGGCTCCGCCAGGAGCGCCAGCAACCGGTGGCGCATTTCCACCTGGCGGTGCGCCCGCCCGACGAAGACCTGCTGCACCCGTATCTCGCTCCGGCGGCCGCGCTGTTCTGGCAGTGGTCGGGCCGCGAGGCCATTCACGCCGGGGTCTTCGAGTCCGGTGGCGGCGCCATCTTGATGCTGGGCGACAAGGAGGCGGGCAAGAGCACCACGCTCGCCTGGCTGGCCACAGAGGGGGGGACGCCCGTCCTGTCCGACGACCTCGCGGTGCTCGACGGCGACCAGGTACTCGTCGGCCCGCGCAGTATCGACCTGCGAGTCGAGGGCACCCTCCCCGGCGTGTCGGAACAACTCGTGCGATCGGGCGCGCGTCACCGCGTGCGGCTCCCGGCCGCGCCGCCGGCCCTCCCCCTCGCCGGGTTGGTCGTCCTCGATTGGGGTCCGGCGCTCGAGCTCGCCCCGGTCCGCTTCGCCGGCCGCATGGAGCTGATCGCTCGGCAGCGGAACTTTCCCACGGTGCCGGCGAACCCGACTGCGTTGTTGGAGCTCGCCAGCGTGCCGATGATCCTGGCTTGTCGGCCACGAGACCCGGGCGGGCTCGCCGGTTTCTGCCGAGCCCTGATGGACTACTTCTCCTAAACGCTCTCCGGCGCGGTGTGTACTTTCGGGGACGTGGCGCCGTGCGAGGCGAGCCACGCTTCGTGGAGCATCGTCCAGCTATGGAACACGGGGTACTCGGCCCGCCAGGCCGACCGCAGGCGCTCGGGGTCGACGAGCTCGGCGTCGAGCCCGCAACCGTCCCACGAGTCGATGAACGCACGGGCCTGGTCGAGCCACACCGCATCGCCGAAGGCAGCTTTGCTCTCGCGTTCGACCGTCTCGTTCGGCAAGAGGTCGCCCACCAGGTGGCGCATCGCCTGCGTGCGGTCGCCGAAACCAGCGGCGCCTCCCTCGTGGGCCAGCGCAGCGAGAAACTCAGGGTGGAGCAACGGGTTGCCCACCTGCACATCGTCCCGCGCGCCGATCACCTCGAGGTTGCGCTGGGCCAGGTGCAGGGCGCGCGCACCGGCGTGCCAGACGACGCGCCGATCCCATTGGCGCGGCTCACCGGAGGCACGGTCGAGCACCGCGTCGGCGTACTCGGCGCCCGCCGCCAGAGAGAGCCAACCCGGGACGAAGACGCCACGCCGGCGGTAGGTGGCCCGGCGCAGCGGCGCCGGGGCGAGCGCAAACCCCACCCGGATCAAGTCCCGCGGCCGCGGGGCGACCCGGCGGTACAACACCGACTGCGCGTGGCTGAACCGCCAGTCGCCGAAGAGACCGTCGCCGTCGAGGCCGGTCAGCACGGTGCCGCCGGCTGCGGCCTCGAACACGGGCACGTGGAGGTAGGCGTTGGCCGGCCACAGCAGCCCGAAGTCCGTCAGGCAGCGCCGGGCCACGTCACCGAGGAGATCGAGCTCGTCGTGCAGGTCGACGCGCGGCCACTCCTCGAGGCCGAGGTGCGTGATGACGTGCTCCTGCCAGTCGGACTCCTCGGTGAGTGCCTTGCCGGGGAACCGGAAGGTGAAGGGGATAGGGAGCGCCAGCCCGTCGCGGCGCGCGACGTGGGTGGCGACGGCGAGCACGGCCGAGGAGTCCCGCCCGCCGGAGAAGCTGACCACACACGGCGTGCGCTCGAGGAAGCGCCCGACGACCCGCTCGAGCACGGCGCGGGCTGAACCCATCGGGCCGTCCGGCAGCGGCTCGATCGGCTGGGCCCCCAACGCAACACCCGCGGCGCGTTCGAGCCGGGTGAGCGTGGGCGCCCGCGCCTCGCTGGTCGTCGCCTCGAGGTCAGTCACCGCGCGACGAGACGCTCGCCTTCGGCGGAATGCGATGGATTTCCTGATGGCCTTCGCTCGCCGCCGCGGGCGCGTCGGCCAGCCAGGCGTGCGCCGTGAAGCCCGACGACGGGGCGGTGACCCCGATCACGACGTCCACCGGATCACCGTGGTCGGAGCGCCACGCCTGGGCGACCAGCGCGGTGCTCAGGCACTTGTCCTCCCGATCACGCAGCAGCCGGGCGACGGCACGCCCACCCGGGCCGGGGATCCGGGCCGACGACGGGAACGTGACGGTGCGCACGTCGTGCTCGTCGAGGTGGCGGCAGCGAGCGAGACAGCGCAGGGTCCAGACGCCGGCGCGCAGGTCGTCAGGCTTCGGGACCCGCATGTCCCTCCGCCGGCAAGAGGAGGTCGGCTTCTTGGAGCTGCGCGACCAATACGTCGACGTCGCGCTCGGCTACCTCGACGGAGACGTCGTGACGATTGCACAAGGCCTCGACGAGGGCAGCACGGTGGGTCCCCTCGACCATCAGCGGCCACAGTCGTGCGCCCGTGCGGTTGAGGCTGAGATACGTCTGCGTGCGAAGGTCGAGGAGGACGAGCTCGTCTTCGACAGCGCGCGCCTCGAGGTCGTCCGAGCGGGCGACGATGGGGTCGGTCATCAGGGCTTGAGGATACGCCGCCGGGACACCAGGGCCGATCCGACGCGACCCCCCACGACGAACGGGCGGGCCGCGTAGGCCAGCCCGAGGCCCATGCGTCCACGCCGGGCCAGCGGGGACACCTGCCGCAGGTTGGCCGGCGACAGCATGACCGGGTTGACCAGGAGGCGAACCCGCTCGGAGAAGCTCCCCGCATCGATAAAGCGCTGCAGCTGGTAGGCGGGAAGCTCGTTGTGGCCAACGGTGGCGGCGATGCGCACGATGCCGCGTCGATCGGTCGTGAGGCCGAGGCGAGCGCACAGCGTCTCGCCCTCGGGGAGGAGACAGAGCCCCGCCGCCAAGGCATCTTCGGCCCCGAGCGCCCGGCTGACCGCAGCGGCTTCGGACCATTCCTCGAACGTCCCCGCCGCGATGGCGCGCCGGAGGTCCTCGAAGGGACCGCTCGCCTCGAGCACTTCGAACGCATGCTGCACCGCGTGCACTGCCGTGTGCAGGCAACGCTCGGGGGCACCCAGGACGTCGACGTCCACGTCGCCCAGGGTGATCGTCGACTTCGAGTGGCTCAGGACGCGCCACACCTCGGCGGGGGGCGAAGCGAAGTAGGGCAGGGTGCGGTGCAGGTCGACGGTTTGCGCATAGCCGCTCATGTCGCGCTGATACGTATGCGCGTGGTCGACCAACGCGTGAGAGGGTGCCCCGAAGCCGACGGACCGCAGCACGTCCGAGGCGCGGCCGAAATCGTCGGGGCTCACGAGGAGGTCCGTGTCCCGATAGATCCGGCCGCCCTCGGGATAGAGCCATTGGGCAATGGACGGTCCCTTCAACAACAACGACGCGACCCGAGCCCGGTCGAACGCGGCGACGACCTCTTCGGTCACTTGGTCGACGGCCATCGTGACCGCCGCGCCGATCAGTCGCGCCCGCACTCCGTCCACCATCAACCACGAGTATCGCACCGCGCCGTGCGCGGGCGGAGCCTTTTGGGAGCGCCAGGCGCGGCGGCTGGGTCAGGCCGGCTCGTCCGCCAGGATGCGACCCAGGCGGCGCAAGCTCTCGTTGGCGCCGCCGAGGGTCAACTCGATCTGGCGCGTCAGGAGGAAATAGCGGTGGAGCGGGTAGTCGCGGTCGACCCCGACCCCCCCGTGCAGATGCGAGGCGGCGTGGACGACGCGCTGGCCGCCTTCGGCCGCCCAGTACTTGGCCACGGCGATCTCCGGAGCGGCGGGCAGGCCGGCGGCCAGGCGTGAGGCGGCCTGCCAGGCGGTAAGCCGGATGGCCTCGGTGTCGACATAGGCGTCCGCGGCACGTTGGCCCACGGCCTGGAAGGTGGCGATCGGCTTTTCGAACTGCACCCGCGTCTTCGTGTACTCCGCCGTCAGGTCGAGGGCCGCGGCACACGCGCCCGCCTCGAGGATGCACAGCGCCGTGGTCGCGTGCTCGGTAATCAATTGGACAATGGCGGCGCCGTCGGCGCCGTCGGCGTCGTCGCCACCGAGCAGGCGATCGGCCGGGAGTTGCACGTCCGCCAGCTCGATGATCGCTTCGGGACGCCCCGTGGTGGTGGTCTGGCGCGTCAAGGTAACGCCGGGCGCCTGCGGGTCGACGATGAACACGCCCACGCCGGTGGTGGCGCCGTCCGCCGTCTTGCACAGGGCCGGGACCAACACCGCGTCGGCAGCGAAGGCCGCCGGGACACAAGCTTTGGTCCCGCGGAGCGACCACGAGCCATCCGCCTGGGCAGCGGCGGTGGTCGCCGGTTCGGTGCCACCGGGCAGGATCATCTCGCCGGTCATTTCGGCCAGCGCAGCGGTCAGCACGGTGTCGCCACTCGCCACGCCCGCCAGCCAGGTCTTGCGCTGCGCGTCGGTGCCGAAACGGGCGATCGGGATGGCGCCGTAGACCATCGTCTCGACCAGCGGCACGTACGCGGCCGTGCGCCCGGCCGACTCCACCACGAGGCACGCAGCCACGAAATCGAGCCCGGCCCCGCCGACGTCCTCGCCCAGGTGGATCCCGAGGAGGCCCGCATTCGCGAGCTCACGCCACAGGTCGCGGTCGAAGGGACCTTCGTCGCCCGCCTCGGCTTCGATCTCCTTCAGGCGCTCGTGGGTCGACTTTTCCCCGAAGATCTGCCCGGCGAGCTGCCGGACGGCGTCCTGCTCTTCGCTATAGCTGAAGTCCATGTGGTCTCCTCGTTCGAAAGCTCAGCGCAGCGACCGCGGCATGCCGAGGCCGAAGATGGCGATCAGGTCGCGTTGGATCTCGTTGGTGCCGCCCCCGAAGGTGAGGATGATCATGGAGCGGGCGTACATCTCGAGCCGTCCCGCGATCACCGCGGCCGGTGACCCGCGCGTGAGATAGCCGGCCTGGCCGATGATCTCCATCAGCGCGCGGAAGGCTCGCAGATAGAACTCGGTGCCGAAGACCTTGATGGACGATGCGTCGGCGACGTCGAGATGGCCCTGGGTGCCTTGCCAGGCCACCTTCCAATTGATCAGGCGCAAGAATTCAAGTTCGGCGTGCACGCGGGCCAGGTGCTCCTGCACCCACTCCTGGTCGATGACGCGGCGCCCGTCCGGCAGCTTCGTCGCCTGGGCCCACGCCCGGACGTCGGTCAGCACCCGCTCGATGATGCCCGGAGAGCACAGGGTGACGCGCTCGTGGTTCAACTGGTTCGTAATCAGGTTCCAGCCCTGGTTCTCGCCACCGACCAGGCTGGTGGCGGGGACACGGACATCCTCGTAGAAGGTGTAGTTGATGTTGTGGTCGCCCAGCAGCTTCATGGGGACGACCCGGATGCCCGGGGTGTTCATCGGGATGAGGAACATGGAGATCCCCTTGTGCTTGGCCACGTTGGGGTCGGTGCGGGTGGCCAGCCAGATGTAGTCGGCGTCGCCGGCCAAGCTCGTGAAGACCTTGGCGCCGTTGATGACGTACTCGTCGCCGTCGCGCACGGCCCGGGTGGTCAGCGAGGCGAGGTCGGTGCCCGCGTTCGGCTCGGTGTAGCCGATGCAGAAATGGATCTCCCCGGCCAGGATCTTGGGCAAGAAGAATTCCTTCTGCTCTTGCGTGCCGAAGTTCATGATCGTCGGGCCGACCGTGTTGATCGTCAGCATCGGGACGGGCGCCCCGCTGCGCATCGACTCGTCGAAGAAGATGAACTGCTCGATGGCGGAGCGACCCTGGCCGCCCCACTCCTTGGGCCATCCGATGCCGAGCCAGCCGTCCTGGCCCATCTGCCGGACGACGCGGCGCACCACCGGCCCGATGCCGTGGGCCTGCGACAGCTCCAGCTCGAGCTCGGGGGTGAGAAGGTTTTGGTAGTAGGCGCGCAGCTCGCTCTTCAGCGTCTGCTGCTCCTCGGTGTAGGCAATCTCCATCGGTGTCCCTCCCGGGATGGCGGGGGCGCATCGCCCCACGTCGACGCCACGTCGTCGCCGGCCGGACCCCTGAGCTCGGCGCGGTAGAACACGTTACAGTCCGACCCGCCGGCGCGGCCAATGGCGGCCCGCCGGGGCCACTTCTACCGACGGGTAACCTGCACCTCGTCCTCGGGCGGGAGCCCCCAGGACGACGATCGAAGCGAGGAGCGTTCACCATGCCTGAAGCCGTCATCGTTGCCACCGGTCGCACGCCGATCGGGCGGGCCAACAAGGGGTCGCTTGTGGAGTGCCGGCCCGACGACCTGAGCGCACTCGTCATCAAGACGGTGTTGGAGAAGGTGCCCCAACTCGACCCGCAGACGGTCGAGGACGTGATCCTCGGCTGCGGCCAGCCGGCGGGCGAGGCCGGGTACAACGTGGCGCGGGTCGCCGCCATTCTGTCAGGACTGCCCAACGTTCCGGGCGTGACGGTGAATCGCTACTGCTCTTCGTCCCTCCAGACCATTCGCATGGCCGCACACGCCATCCGGGCCGGCGAGGGCGACGTCTTCGTTGCGGCCGGCGTCGAGACCGTCAGCCGCTACGCGCACGGCGCGTCGGACACCGGGCCGCACAACGGCGCCTTCGCCGACGCCGAGCAGCGCACGAAGGTGCGCACGCCCGCGGTCACCGAGCCGTGGACGGCGCCGGCCGGACTACCCGACGTCTACATCGCGATGGGTCAGACGGCGGAGAACGTCGCCGAATACGAGAAGGTCGGGCGCCAGGAGATGGACGAGTTCGCGCTCCTGTCGCAGACCCGCGCCGTCGAGTCGCAGAACAACGGCTTCTTCGAGCGCGAGATCATCCCAGTGACCCTGGCCGACGGCACCGTGGTGACCAAGGACGATGGGCCGCGGGCCAACACCACCCTCGAGGGCCTGTCCAACCTGCAGCCGGTCTTCCGCGAGGGCGGCACGGTGACGGCGGGCAACGCGTGCCCGCTCAATGACGGTGCGGCGGCGGTCATCGTCATGAGTGACACCAAGGCCAAGGAGCTGGGCATCACCCCGCTCGCCCGCATCGTGGCCAGCGGGGTATCGGGCCTCAACCCCGAGATCATGGGCCTCGGCCCCGTCGACGCCTGCCGCCAGGTGCTGGCCCGGGCCAACATGACGATCGATGACATCGACCTGGTGGAGATCAACGAGGCGTTCGCGGCGCAGGTGATCCCTTCGGCGAAGCACCTCGGTATCAGCTGGGACAAACTCAACATCCACGGTGGCGCCATTGCGCTCGGCCACCCGTTCGGCCAGACGGGCGCCCGCATCATGACCACGCTCCTCAACGGGCTCGAGGACGGGGGCAAGACCTTCGGGCTCGAGTCGATGTGTGTCGGCGGCGGGCAGGGCATGGCCATGATCGTCGAGCGGCTGAGCTGAGCAGCGGGCTCGCGGCACGGAGCCGCGTCGGGGACTGACTACACCGTCGGTGTTCTGGGGTGAGCTGCCGCGTCCCGCGATGACGCCGACCCACGCGCCGACTCGGGCCCCCGCCAGTAAGAAGACTCGTCGATCGGCAGGCACGTCCGGCAGAAGTCCTCGCCGAACGGCGTGAGATGAATGCTGCGACGCACGGTCCGTGGCAGGCGCCCCGCCCGCTTGACGGCGTCGGCAACGTCGGGCTGCACCTCGACCACCTGGTATCGCACGGGGTCGACCTCTTCGCGCGAGAACCAGATGAGGCCGAGCCGAAAGAGGTTGTTCTGGTAGGCGTTGGTGCGCGCCAAGTCCCGCACCCCCGAACGCAGGCCGATCATGGACAGGCCGCTGGCCACCAGTTCCGATCCGATGCCAAAGGGGCGACCCGTACGGACGTCGACGGACGGCTGCGGCCCCTCGATCGCCAGGAAGCGCAGGATCCGCGCTTCGTCCGGCGCGAGCTCGTCGAGCATCCGCTCGTACGCCGGGTGGATGTCCGACGAGAACCACACGTCGGCCGAGCGATAGAGGAGCTCGGCGCCGCGGGCGTGTAACTCCTCGGTGGTTGCGCTGGCGGGCTGGAGGTGTGCGGCCTCGCGCGCATCGGCGCCCATGGCTTGACGACCGAGTCGGCGCAGGTCCGCCGTGGCGTCGCGTACGGCCTCGGAGGGCCGGGCGCCGGCGGCCAGGGCGGCCACGACGTCACGTCCGGTGTCGACGGTCGTGCGCGCGGTCCATTCGGTCAGGTGCCACCAGGACCGGGCGGCGAGCCGCACCATGCCGGGCGCGGCGCGGAGCACCCGGTCGACCGTGATCGGGCCGCTCAGGTCGTCGACGCTCGCCTCGACTGGCGTCGGTGGCTGATGGTCGGGAACGGGGTCGCTCATCTCACACTCCGAAGATGGCCAGGTGGAGCAACCCGGCCCCGAAGCCCAGCACGGCTCCGTGGAGGAACAGTAACCACTCGTCCTGCTTGATGGCCGAGCGCAGCAACTCGCTGAACTCGTCGGCGGGCAAACGACGCATCTGACTCGCCACGAAGACATAGATCTTCTCCGCTTGGTCGCGACCGAAGTCCTCGTCGTCGAACGCGCTCGCGAAGTCCGTCGCCTCGAGCGCGACCGAGGCGCTGATCCGATCGTATTCACGGGATCCGATGGCCACGCGTAGCGCGCCCTGGGCCCGACCGATGGCCTTGTCCACGGCCGGGCGGATCGTGTCCTCGAGCATCTGACGGGTGCGGTCCGAGCGCGGACCGTAGAGGAGCTCGTTGCCCACGTTGCGCAGGTTGATCACCTCGTCGGCGATGAGCCGGGCAAACACGTCGCTCACCTCGGGCTGGCGTTTGAGGAAGAGGCCCTGCAGGCGGAAGGGGCCGACGTGGCGCGGCTGCACCGGCTCGAAGATCATGGTGATGCCGATGTAGTTGACGAGGTAGCCGATGATCACGCCTCCGAGGGGAAGCACCCACCAATAAGGAAACGCCTGCACGACGAAGACGAGGATGAGGCCGAGCGGCACCCCGAGGTAGAACCCGAAGTTCTGCATGAACCGCAGCTCCTTGCGCCCGACCTCCTGGAGCATCTGGTTCATCATTTCGGGATGGCTCTCGAAGTAGGAGATGACCATCAACTTGGCGTCGATCAGTTGGTCGATGTGCTCGCCGACTTCGGTCGTGATCGCTCGTGCGAGTGACGGGAACTCCTGCTCGACCCGTACGAAGACCGCTTCCTTGAGCGACGGGGGCAGATCGCGCCAGAGCTGGGGGTGCTCGCGGGCGATGATGCGCTCGACCACCTGGCGGATCTCCGGCTGCGCGGTGGCCACCAAGTGGTCTGCGATCTTGTCCGGCTCGAGCTGATGGTAGAAGTCCGAGATGCTGCCGACCTTGGCCAAGGCCTTGTCCACCGAGATGCTGGCCATCTTGTCGACGCGCGAGGGGACGATGCCCTGCCAGCCGAAGCGCCCGTCCCTCGAGACGGCCGGGATCACCTGGACCCGCCGGGGCAGGTAGGGATAGAGCAACTTCAGGCCCGGCACACGGATGCCCCGGAAGCTGATGGGCCGGAAGAGCATGATGACGCCTGTCCAGTTGGTGATGTAGCCGATAGCGCCCGTGAAGACCGGGATCGTCACCAACGCCACGACGAAGTGCCGGTTCAGCTCAAGGGCGACGAGGTGCACCGCACCGCCTTCCCGCGTTCCGCCCGCGTTGGGTCATGAGGCCCGCAGACAGTAGTCCAGCCGACCTGTTCGCCGAGGTTTACGGCTGGTGGGCGTGCGCCTGCTCGACGGCGGGAACGGGTCCCGGGTCCACGCCCTCACGGGCCGCCATCTCCAAGGAGACGAGCTCGCCCAAGAGCGCGAGGTCGAAGAACCGGCCGAGGTCGTCCTCGCCCTCGGCCCACACCTCGAGCACGTCCGCCATGATCTCTTCCGTCGCGTCGCGCACGGCGCCGAAGAGTTCGGGCACCGGCGCCGGCTCGCCGCCGTGGCGCAAGAGGACGAGTGTCATGGTCTGGCGTGTGATGTCGCCCCCCTGGCCCCAGCCCGCCAGTTCGTCGTAGGCGAGCGCCGGCAGCTCGGCGGAAAAGGCGGGCGCCTTCGCGTTCAGGTTCACGCAGGACTTCCACCACTGGGCGGCCACGGCGCCGACCCCGTTTGCACCGTAGGCGAGCGGGATGGTCCGGCCGATCTGGCGAGCCAACTCGGCGGCGGGTCCACGATCGGCGACGAAGGTGTCGCGACGCCGGGACAGCGAACCCACGGCGGCGGCGATGGAGGCCGCGCAATCGGGCAGCAGGCCGTCGCGACCCAGCGCGCACAACAACGCCACGGTCGCCCCGCCGAGTGCGGCGCGCCCGGTTGGACCTTCCGGCGCGACCGGGCACCACGGGAACCCCGCGTCAGCGGCGAGGCGGGCCAGCTCGCCGTCGCCGCCGATTCCGACGACGCGGGCGCCGAGCTCGAGCGCCTGTCGCGTCGCCATCATCGTCTCTGGGCTGTCCGGCCCACACGAGACGGCCAGCACGAGGCAGGCCGGCCCAACGAGCGCCGGGACTTCGGTGCCGCGGCACACGACGAAGGGCACCGAGAGCTGCGAGCGGACGATGGCGGCGGCGGCGTCACATGCCGTGGCCGCCGTGCCGAGTCCGAGGCCGACGACGGCGACGGGTGCGGCGTCGTTCGACGTGGGCGGTCCGAACACACGCCGCGCGGTCTCCAGCGCGCTCGCCAGACTCTCGGGCAGTGCCGTGGCGGCTTCCCACATCCCCGCCGTGTCGAGGCGGGGTGGGCGGCTCACCCCTCGGCCGGCCCGGTGGCCCGTACCCCGTCCTTTTCGGCCTTGGCCATCAGCCGGTCGTGCTCGGCCCCGCTGACGTCGACGGCTTCGTCAACGAGCATGACCGGCACGCCGTCCTCCACCCGGTAGCTCTTCTTGAGCCGGGCGTTGTAGAGGACGTCTTCGTCCTCGAACCACAGCAGTGGTCCCTTGTCGACCGGACAGGCGAGGACGTCGAGCAGCAGGGGGTCGAGGCTCATGTGGGACTCCTCATTGTCGGTTCGGCCGGCGAGCCGGCGTGGTTGGCAATCAGCTCCTGTACCTCGGCGACATGCGCGGCGCAGAGCTCGGGCGTCCGAGCCTCGACGTTCAGGCGCAGTAGGGGCTCGGTATTGGACGGTCGGACGTTGTACCACCAGTCGCCATGGTCCACGGTCAGCCCGTCGAGCAGGTCGATCGAGCCCCCGGCGGCGCGCTCGGCCTCCGCGATGGCGGCGACCGTCGCCGCCGGGCTGGCCACCTCGGTGTTGATCTCACCGGAATCGGCGTAGCGCTGGAAGGGCTCGAGCATGACCGAAAGCGGTTCGTCGCTCTGGCTGAGCAGTTCGAGCACGAGGAGCGCCGTGATGATGCCCGAGTCGGCGCGGAAATTGTCGCGGTAGTAGTAGTGCCCGGAGTGCTCGCCGCCGAAGACGGCGCCGGTGTCGGCCATGACCTTCTTGATGATGGAGTGTCCGACCTGGGTCCGCACCGCGGTACCTCCCATCTCGGTGACGACCTCGGGCACGACGTGCGAGCAGATGAGGTTGTACAGGATCGTCTCGCCGGGATACTTCCGGAGCATCGACGCCGCCACCAGCGCGGTGGTGAGCGAGCCCGACACGGGCTGGGCACGTTCGTCGACCAGAAACACGCGGTCGGCGTCGCCGTCGAAAGCGAGCCCGATGTCGGCGCCGCCTTCGAGGACCGCCTTCTTCAGGTCGACCAGGTTGTCGGGCTGGATCGGGTCGGCCGGGTGGTTGGGGAACGTGCCGTCGAGCTCGGGAAAGAGGATCTCGACCTCGAAGGGCAGCCGGTCGAAGACGATCGGCACGACGAGGCCGCCCATGCCGTTGGCGGTGTCGGCCACGACCTTCAGCGGGCGCAGCGACGCGACGTCGACGAAGGAGACGACGTGCTCGGCCCACTCCCCCAGCAGGTCCAACTGGCGGTGTCCTCCGGTGAGGGGTGGCACCGGTTCGCCGCAGAGCTTCACCGCTTCGGCCTCGATGTCGGCCAGCCCGGTGTCACGGCCGATCGGACGCGCCCCCGAGAGGCACAGCTTCATGCCGTTGTACTGCGCCGGGTTGTGCGAGGCGGTGAACATCGCGCCGGGGGCGTCGAGGTGGCCCGAGGCGAAGTAGAGGAAGTCGGTCGAGGCGAGACCGAGGTCGGTGACACTGACTCCCTCGGCCCGCGCGCCATCGGCGAAGGCGCGTGACAGTTCGACACCGGACTCGCGCATGTCCCGGGCCACCAGGATCTCCGGGGCGTCGGCGAAGCGCGCCATGGCTCGGCCGATGGCAAGGCACATGTCCGCATCGAGCTGATCGGGCACGATGCCGCGCACATCGTAGGCCTTGAAAACCTGGTCCATCCTGCTCACGGCGCACCACCATAGGGGGCGGCCCGAGGGCTCTCCGCACGGACCTGCCGCGGCGGGGCGCTGCTCAATGGATCACGCCGCTCCCGGTGGCGATGGCGATAATGGCAACCAGGTTGAAGGAGGCGTGCGCGACCATGTTCATGCCGAGACGCCCCGTGCGGTAGGAGACGGCGGCCAGCACGATCCCGAACGCGGCGAGGCCGGCGAGCTGCACCCACTCGCCGTGCGCGGCGCCGAACAGGAGCCCGTCGGCGATCACGGCCAGGACGACTCCGGCGGCACGGGCGGCGCCGGCCACCTGCAGCGGCGTGAAGAGCCGGACGAGTGACTTCAGCAACAACCCGCGGAAGAACAGCTCTTCGACCGCAGGAGCAAAGAGGACGGTGGCGATGGCGATGACGACGAAGCCGCCGCCGTGCGAGGCCCCGGTGAGCCGCTGCGAGGGAGCGTTGAAGTTGTGGATGTCGTGTTGGAACGGCGCGTACATCACCGCGATCAGGAACTGCCCGCCGATGCCGATGCCGATGCCGACGAGGTCGATCGGCCGGAAGCGCAGCCCGAGGTCGCGCACGAAGTTGCGCGTGCCCTGGGTCCGGCTGGCCAGCCAGGGCGCGCCGATGAAGCCGATCCACAGGCCGATCAGGGTGGAGACGACGTACCACTCGGGTGGCACCGTGGACGTCGTGATCGACTGCATCTGCGCCGCCGTCTTGCCGGCGATGGCCCCGGAGATCAAGGCGAAGACGGTGGCGCCGAGCTGGCCGACGACGAAGCCGGCGCCGGCGAAGACCAGCCAGACCCACGCCTGATGCTTGGTCTGCGGCGGGATCTGCGGCGTATCGAGGAACGGCACCTCTCCCTCGGGGCCGCTGCGCGCGGCCGGAGGCGCGACGCCGCCCGTCGGCTGGAGGGTGGCGGAGCGCGACGACCCGTAGGGAGGGAACGGCTGCGCCGAGACCAGGGCGCCGTCGGGCGGCGACGCCGGTGGCGGGCTTCCCTGCTGAAGCCACTCGCGCGGCACGTAGCCGACCGGGACGGGCCCAGGGCCTCGGGCCGGCGGTCCAGCCGGGGACGCGCCGGACTCGGGGTTGCTCATCGACAAGACGATACCGGCGGGTCACGGCACCAGGACCTGCAGGCGGAATGGCAACGGACCTGGTGAGGGGCGGTCACCGTCGCGCGAGGGCGGCGCCTAGCATGGCAGGGGTGAGTCCACAGCGCGCAGACAAGCCTGCGAGCCGCCCGAACGCGCCGCAAGGCGGGGAGGGCGGCGGCGCGCCTCAACCCGGGGCGCCGAGCGGCGGACAGAGCTGGCGCTGGCTCTGGGGCGTCCTGGCCATCGGCATCGTGGCCATTCTGCTGGCCGTCGGCACGATCAAGACCAACAACGCGAAGAGCATCACCTACACGAAGTTCATGCAGCAGGTGCAGTCCAAGCAGGTCTCCACCGCCAAGATCTCCAACGCCAACGGCACGATCACCGGCACCCTCAAGAACGGGACGAGCTACCAGGTCCAGGGCCCGAGTCCCTCGCTGCCGAACGACGTCGCCACCATGCGCAACGACGGCGTCGAGGTCAGCTTCCCGACGCAGGGTTCGAACCTCCTCGGCGACATCCTCCCGTACGTCTTCATCATCGCCATCGGCGCGGCCTTCATCTTCTTCATCGGGCGCCAGACCCGGGGTCAGATGTCGGGCATCATGTCGATCGGCCGCTCCAAGGCCAAGACCTTCAGCAGTGACCGCCCGTCGACCACCTTCGAGGACGTCGCCGGCTACACGGGCGTGAAACAGGAGATCAGCGAGGTCGTCGACTTCTTGAAGACGCCGGCCCGCTTCAAGGAGATCGGGGCCAAGATCCCCAAGGGCGTGTTGCTGGTCGGCCCGCCGGGCACCGGCAAGACGCTGATCGCCCGGGCCGTGGCCGGTGAGGCCGGCGTGCCCTTCATGTCGGTCAGCGGCTCGGACTTCATGGAGATGTTCGTCGGCGTCGGCGCCAGCCGGGTGCGTGACCTCTTCCAGACCGCTCGCAAACAGGCACCAGCCATCGTCTTCGTCGACGAGATCGACTCGATCGGCCGCAAGCGCGGCGCCGGCCTCGGCGGCGGCCACGACGAGCGCGAGCAGACGCTCAACCAGATGCTCTCGGAGATGGACGGCTTCGACACGGGCGAGGGCGTCGTGATGATCGCGGCGACGAACCGGCCCGACATCTTGGACCCGGCGCTGTTGCGCCCGGGCCGCTTCGACCGCCAGATCGTGGTGCCCCTGCCCGACCTCGAGGAGCGCCTTCCCATCCTCCAGGTGCACTGCAAGGGCAAGCGGATGGCCACCGACGTCGACCTCAGCGTGGTGGCGCGGGGCACACCCGGCATGTCGGGCGCGGACCTGGCCAACCTGGTCAACGAGGCCGCGCTGCACGCCGTGCGCCGCGGCAGCGCGGAGATCGCCATGGCCGACTTCGAGACGGCGCGCGACCGCGTGTTGCTGGGCCAGCGCCGCGAGTCCATGGTGCTGTCCGAGGACGAGAAGGAGCGCATCGCCTACCACGAGGGCGGCCACGCCGTGCTGGCGTACGTGCTCGAGCACGCCGACCCGGTGCACAAGGTGACCATCCTGCCGACGGGCATGTCGCTCGGCGTCACCCACCAACTGCCGATGGAAGAGCGGCACATCCACCCGCGCAACTACATCGAAGACTCGCTGTGCGTGCGCATGGGCGGCCGCTGCGCCGAACTGCTGGTCTACGGCGACCTGTCGACGGGCGCCGCCAACGACCTCGTCGGCAACACCGAGCTGGCGCGCAAGATGGTACGAGAGTGGGGCATGAGCGAGGCGATCGGCCCCATGGCGTGGGGCTCGCAAGGCCAGGTCTTCCTGGGCGAGGACCTCATGCACACGCGTGATTACTCCGAGGACACCTCCAAGGTCATCGACGACGAAGTCGAGCGGATCTTGCGCTCGGAGGAACAGCGGGCGATGGACGCGTTGAGCAAGCACCGGGGCGGACTGAACGCCATCGCCCGCGCGTTGCTCGACAACGAGATCATCGACGGCGCCGAGGTGGCCCGCCTGGTCGACGAGGCCCACGGATCGCCGGTCCACGGCGAGGGCGTGAAGTCGGTGCCGCACTTCAACGAGGGCGCCATCACCGCACCGGACGACCTCACCATCGCCAACGGGGCCCCCGCCGCCCCGCCCCACGCCAACGGCGCCGCCGAGGTGGCGAACGGCGCCGGCGCCAGCCTGGCCAACGGTCACAGCGCGCGGGACGAGGCGGATCCGGCTCGCGAGGGGCCTCTCACGGTCCCCGCCACGCCGGCGGTGCCCTCGACCACAGGCCGGCCCCCCGAGGCTGAGGCCTGGCCGCCACCGTCCTGGCCGCCGGCCGAGCCGGGAACGGCGGCACCCGAAGGCTCCTCGGGAGGCTAAGAACCACCGAACCAACTCGGGCCCGGCGGCGTCATGAAGGGGGATGGTGGACGCAGAGCTGGCCGATTGGCTCGAGGAGGGGTACGTGCCCTCCTTCCGCACGGCCTGCCTGATCCTGGGCAACCGGGCCGACGCCGAGGACGCGGTGCAAGAGGCGTTCCTCCGGGCGTGGCGCTTTCGTGACTCGCTCACCTCGGTACCGAGCATCCGGCCCTGGCTCTATCGGGTCGTCGTCAACTCTTGCTACTCCAAGCTGCGCCAGGAAATCCCGCATCGCGATCGCCGTGCCGTTGACGGGCCCCTGGCCCACCTGCCCGCCGAGGAGCCTGGCCCCGAGACCAGCGCCGAGCGGGGCGCCGTGGCCGACACCGTGCTCGCCGCGCTTGGGCGACTCCCGCTGTCGCTCCGGGTGCCGGTGGTGCTGCGCTATTACGCAGATCTGAGCGAGCGCGACATCGCGCACGCCATCGGCCGCCGCCAGGGCACGGTGAAGTCGAGACTGCACGAGGCCCGCCGGCGGCTGGCGGCTGACCCCGAGCTCCACGCGCTCGCCCTGGCGGGCGGCGACGCCGAGACGCCCGCCGAGGAGGCCGGATCATGACCATGCTCGACGACGACCGTCTGTCCGCGCTCCTGGGCCAAGCCGCCGAGGCATTCGAGGTTCCCGCGGCGGGCCCGGACGAGATACGGGCGCGCGCGCGCGGCGACGGGGCCGGCGGCGACGGGGCCGACGAAGCGCCCGCTACGGAGAGCGGCGAAGACGAGGAGCCCGTTGCATTCCGCGCACCCGGGCGCGGACGGCGCCTCGTGGCCACGGCCAATCGCCACCGGATCCTCTCGGTCGCCGCCGGCCTGGTGGTCGCGCTGCTCGTGGCGGGCACGATCGGTGCCGTCGTGCGGGCGCGCCCCACCCCGACCGTGACGGCGGGGCTCAAGGCGCCGAACGTTGCGGGGTCGGGGGGTCGGGCGCTCCTTCCCGTTACGAGCACGACGTCGCCCCTCCACGCGCCTGCGGCCACAGGCGCGCCAGGTCCGCTCGGGTTCGAGGCCCAGGGCACGTCGGGCAGTGCCGGCGGGAGCACCGCAGCGGGCGCCGCGCCCAATAGCCCATCGCTCCCCAAGGACTCGGTCGGGCAGTCGACGAAAATCGAGCAGACGGGCACGCTCGGCTTGGCCGTCGCCCGGGGCGACCTGGCCCGGACCATGACGCGCTTGACCAGCCTGGCCGGCGCGTACGGCGGCTTCGTCGCCAGCTCGGCGAGCCAGGGCGGATCGGGCGGGGCGGCGCCGTACGGCACCATCACCTTGGAGGTGCCGGTCGACAACTTCTCCACCGTGTTGAAGCAAGCCGAGCAGTACGGCAAGACGTCGAACGTCTCGACCAAGGCGACCGACGTGACGGGCCAGTACGTCGACCTGCAGGCGCGCCTCGCCGCGCTCGAGGCGAGCCGCCAGCAGTACCTGACGATCCTGGCCAAGGCGACAAGCATCGGCGACATCCTCTCCGTGCAGGAACAGCTCGACAACATCCAGTCCCAGATCGAGCAGCTGCAGGGCCAGCTCCAGGTGCTGACGAGCGAGACGTCCTACTCGACGCTCAACCTGACGGTCAGCGAGCGCGGGGCGCCACCCCGGCCGAGCCCGCTCCCCGAGTCGGGACTCGTCCAGTCCTGGCACGACAGCGTCGGCGGGTTCGTCGCGGGGATCGACGGCGTGATCCGACTGGCCGGTCCGTTCCTCTTCGCCCTGCTCTGTCTCGCCATCGTGGCGGTCGGCGGCCGCCTGCTCTGGCGCCGCTATCAGCGCCACCGCCTGTAGCGATCAGAGCCCGATCGGGGCGGCCATGGGGAGGCCGGGCATGGTGGCGGCGCCGACGATCCCGCTGGGCGCCAGGTCCTCGCTGACCGCCAAGGGACCGGCGCCCCGCACCACAATGGGCTCGAGCCCCGCCGCCGAGAGGGTCGCGCCCGAGATGCGCGCGGTCGCGCCGGGCTCGAGCACTCCCGCAGCCACGAGGCGCTGGCGCCCCGGCGCGATGGCGAACGCACGGAAGGACTGGCGCGCGCGGCTCAGGTTGACCACGGCCAGCGACTGCGGGGCCGCGCCGCTCACGGCGAGGTTGCCAGCGGTCCCTGGTGGCGGCACGAGCCACTCGCTCGCTGGCGTCGCCGTGGTGAGTGCGTCGACCGCCGTGGCGAGACCAACCTGGGGCGCCGGGGCCGAACCGGGAGCGGACACGTAGCGACTCACGACCACACCGGGTCCGCCTGTCGCCGTCACCTCGGCCGAGTAGGGCGCGCCAACGGGAATCCGCGTCTGCGTGCTCGTTTGGAGGGACCACGTCGCGCCGGGCGCCACCGTGTTCGTGAGGGGCGCCAGCGGTCCGGAGGCCAGCCGCAGGTGCACCGACACCGCTTCGGGCACCTGGCCCGGGTTGAACACGCCAATGTCCGAGCCGCCCCCCGCTACCTCTTCGGCCTGAGGGATCGACCAGCGGCGCTCGGGCTGGGTCAGTCCGGTCACGATGGAGAGACCGGAGCTCGGCCCAACGAAGGTTTGCAACTCGGAGGCGACGACGCGACCCGTGCGCGCCGTGACCACCGTGCTCACCGGAGCGGCCTGCTGGACCTCGGATCCGACGTCCTCCACCAGCACGGCGCCCGCACCGAGCACGACGCCCTGGTAGTTGATCGGCTGGACCGGGCCGGTCGGGGTGTCGAACTTCAGATCGACGACGACGGGTGACGACGTCGGGTTGAGGAGCGCGATGTCGAGAGCGTTGGAGCCGTTTGTCGAACCGTCGGGGAAGTACCAGTGGGCGGACGTTGAACTCTGACAGGGCGCCACGGACCAGCCGGCGGACCCGTGCACCGCCTGTGACACCGCCACGCCGCCGCCCGCGACCGCGACCGTGTCGGCCTGCCAGGAGCCCGACGCCACGTTCGGCAGCGAGGGTGCGATCACGCCCCGCGCCGGAACCGGGACGGCGGAGTGCACCTCGGCCCCGGAGTCGGAGACGGACGTCACCTCGGCGACCACGGCGCGGGCAGTCGTGTTGGAGAGCACAAGCAAACCGGCGGCGGGGCCCGAGGCCGTCGTCTGCCCGGCGCAGTACCAGGTCGACGACTCGGCGTCGGGCGGGCTCACCAGTGCGGTCGGGACGGCCGACGCCCGGGACGGGGTCGATGACCCCCGTGAGCCGGCCACGACGCCGACGACCACGATGACCGCGGCGACGACGACCAGCACCGGCCAGCGCCGCTCCGCAGTGTGGTGCGCGAGCCGGCCGTGCTGCGCCGGGCTCACGACGTGCTCCGATGGCCGGGGCGGGGCCGGGCTCGACGGCGGCCGACCAGCGCGCCCAGGAGGACGACCCAGAGCACGACCTCGGCCAGGACGGCCAACGGCACCAGCGGGAACTGCGACAACGAGAGCTGGGCGTGCCCCTTGGTCGTGACGTACTGCGCCGCCCACCCGAACGCGGGCCGCGGGCGGACTGTGCGGCCATCGACGCTCAGGGCGAAGCTGCCGGCAGGGGCGTACGCCGCATAGACGGTGCCCGCTTGAACTGGGCCCGTGGCCGGCGAGGACTCCGCCAACGAGGCCAAGACCGGCTGCCAGCCCACCACGTCCGCCCCGCTCGGATACGACCAGGAGCGCACCACGCTCAACGGGGCGGCCCGCTGCGCGGCGACCGACATGGCCTCGTCGTTCTCGAACACCTGCACGCCCACCTCCCCCGGGACGATGTGCAGGTCGTCCTGTCCGAGCAGCGAGGTCTCGAGGCCCGCCGGCGGGGGCGCGTCGACCGACGGGGTAAGCGAGCCGACCGCCGACGGTGCCAGGCCCTGCACCAGGACGATGTAGCGCACGCCCGCCGACGCCAGGAGCCGGCCGAGGTGCACCGTGCCGCCGGACGTCGCGAGGTGCACCGCGTCCGCCACCAGGACGGCAGGGCCCGGGCCGGCCGGCGTGAGCACCTGTGACGTGTCCGGCAGGTCCCCGGGCGTCAGCGCGTAGGCCAGACCCGGTTCGACTGACCACCCTCCGACTGGGAGCGCCCGCGGGTCACCGAGCCACAGGACCCGAGAGGCGTCGGTCGCACTTGGATGGTCGAGGAAGGAAAGCGGCTGCTCGATCCCTTGGGACGGCAGACCCCACCGGCCACCGACGGCCCCCGCAATCACCGGGAGCAGGCCGACCGCTACGAAGACGACCGCGGCGACGCTGGTCACCTGGCGCCAACCGAATTCGCGGCCGGTGAGGTCGTTCTCGAAGGAAGAGATCCCCACGCCGAGGCAGGCGGCGACCGCGAGCGCGGCGGGTACGAGCACGACGGTCAACGAGGGCGTGAACGACCCCATGTCGCCGCGCACCGCCGCCAGCGCAAGACCCCACGATGCGCAAGCCGTGACCCACAGCCGCGCCGCCCAGAGGAGCCTGATCCCGCGTCCGAGCGCGAGCGGGAGCGCGGCCGCGGCGACCAGCAGCCAGACGAGCGGCGAGCGGGCGATCGGCCCGACGGCAAAGCGGACGATCTCGCCCCAGTTCGGCGCCGTCGCTCCCGCAACGGGGAGCCCGAAGATGGCGACCGAGCCCTTGCCGGCCAGCGCCGTGCCAACGACCCAAGGCGCGGCCAGCACGAGCGCCACCCCGAGGGCCGCGAGCGCCACCACGAGGAGGCGCCATCGGACCTCGCGCGCGCGCACCAGCACGGAGCCCACGGTCCACGCCAACGCGGCCACCAGGACGAGCGGAGCCAGGGCGGGCGCGAACGCTGCACCGGCCGCAATCAGGGCACCCAGGATCACGACCTGCCCGGCGGGCTTGCTTCGCCAGTGCGTCCCCGGCGCCACCGCGTACGGAACCAGGCCGCCCGCCCGGGCCAGCCACAAAGCGATGAACGGGAAGACGGCGTAGGCGACGAGGCCGTCCCAGCGTCCGGCGCCCAACGCGCCGTAGGGCAGGGGCAGGCCGAGGTAGGCGATGACCGCGACGACCCGCGCTCGCGGCGAGACGAGGGGTCGCATGAACCGGGCCACCCCGAGGGCCCCCAGGGGAATGCAGCCCAACAGGAGCACGCGTTGCAGCGTGCCCATCGCGCCGAAGAGCACCGTGCCCGTGACCCCGAAGAGGCCGAACACCGGCGAGGCGGGTGCCGTCGTGCCGACCCCGATCGACTGCCAACCCGAGAAGAAGTGGTGCCACGTGGCCGACCACGACGGCAGCGGGGCGAGCTGGCCGACGAAAGGGAGCGTGCCAAAGAACAGATCGCGGGTGCCGAGCACGATGACGAACAGTGCGACGAGCACGGCCACCAGGCGCTGACGCCCCGTACTCAACGGGGCGGCGCGCACCCTCCGGCCGAACCGGTCGCGGCCGGCGCGGCGACCCAGGTCGTCAAGCTCGTCGAAGTCGGAATCCTCGCTGAAGGCCGATCCCACGCTCCCGGTGAGGACCGCCACCCCTTCTTCTCGTGCGCTCTCCGGCTCGGCCCGCTCCTGTGTGAGGGCCACCGAGTTGGCGGCTTCGAGGCCTTGATGCGACAGCCGGCTCAGGTAGCGCGACAAGCGGGCGCTGCCCCGAAGCTGCAGGCGGCGGACCTCGTTGTCGGGAAACAGGCGATGCTGGGCCAGCTCGCCTCGCAGCAGCGAGATCTCGGTCAGGCGACGGACGTTCCACGTCCAGGCCCCGGACACGGCCCGCGCCCGCGCTCCGTCACGGGCCAAGAGCGCGACGAGCACCTCGCCGAGCGCCAGCAATGCGGCCTGCGGCAGGACCCGCACCAGGGTGAGCCGGGTGTAGCACTTGAGGACAGCGCGCAGCTCGTGGCGCCGTTGCAGCGACTGCATGGTGACGGGGTGGCGTCCCGGAGAGGCCCGGCCCGCCGAGCCCGCCGAGATCGGGGCCAGCCCGCCGGCCACCGCCTCGCGGTGGCGTACCCGCGCGTCGGGCGCGACCACGACCCGCGAACCGGCGACCTGGCACCGCCACGAAAGGTCGAGATCCTCGCCCATGGCGACGATGCCGGGGTCGAACCCCTTGAGCTCGCGGAACAGGTCGGCGCGGATGAGGATGCAGCCGCCGGGCGCCACGAAGACGTCACGCACGGCATCGTGCTGCCCGTGGTCGACCTCGCCCTCGAGGATCCGGTCGACCACCGCGCCCGTCTTGTCACAGCTCATGCCGACGTGGAGCAGGATGCTGCGGTCGTCCCAATTTACGAACTTGGGCGAGACGACCCCGGCGTTGGAGCGGAACGACTCTTCGACGAGTTTGTGCACGGCGTCGGGGTCCAGCGCGACGTCGTCGTGGCACAACAGGAAGAAGGCGGCGCCCTCCACCATCGCCACCACCTCGTTGGTGGCCGCCCCGTAACTGGGCCGGCCCGGCAGGTGGCGGACGAAGGCGTCGGGGAGCACGCGGCCGACTCGCTCGGTGACCTCGGGCGTGTCGTCGCCGGTCGCCAGGACGAGGACGGAGAGCTCCTGGTAATCCTGGGAGGCCAGGGAGGAGACCGCCTCGTCGAACCAGGAACCGGGCTCGGTGGTGACAATGACGGCGACCACGGCCGGCACTTGGGCGTCCATCAGGTGCCTGAGGCTATCTGTTCCGCGATAACCCCCTCAGGCACGGAATTCGTGCCTGGTGCTTGCTACTGTTTAACAAAGGTGATACAGTAGTACACGTAAGATCGACCGAGTGAAGACCAAGACAGGAGGCATCATGCCTGACGTGACCACCAACATCAGCTCCCTCTCCAAGGGTGCCACGGACCTCGCCCGGGATGCGGCCTACGTCGCCGTCGGCCTCGGGGTCCTCGCCTACCAGCGGGCCCAGGTGCAGCGGGTCGAGCTGCAAAAGCGCCTCTCGAAGGACCTGCCGCTCGACCAGCACTTCGGCGACGTCCGCCAGGGCGTGGCCAAGGGGTACGCCCAGATCGACGATTTGGCCGAGTCGGCCGCGCAGTTCGTCGAGACGACGCTCCAGCCCCTGGAGGACAGGCTGCCGGCATCGGTGTCGCAGCTCACCATCAAGGCACGCGAGCAGGCGCGCGAGGTGCGCATCCAGATCCGCCAGCGCATCAGCGCCTGAGCAGCACCTTCCGCACCCCGTAGACAACGCTCGCCGTCAGTCCGCCTCCCACGAGGCCAGGACGTCGGCGAGCGTTGTCGCGAGCGGGATGGAGGGCCTCCACCCGGTGGCGGCGTGCAGCCGCCCGGCGTCCCCGCGTAGCACGGGCACGTCGACGGGCCGCACGAGCTCGGGGTCCGTCTCCAAGGTGAGGTCGGCGCCCGCAAGCGCGAGCAGCTGGGCCGCCACATCGGACATGGCGACGTCGCGGCCCGAGCAGACGTTATAGACCTCACCGGGAGCCCCCTTCTCGATCAGCAGGCGGTAGGCGGCCACCACGTCGCGCACGTCGGTGAAGTCCCGGCGCGTCGTCAACGTCCCGACGCGCAGCGAGCCCGCGCCCGACCGGCGCGCCTCGACGATGCGCTTGGCCAGGGCGGGCACGAAGAAGTTGGGCGACTGCCCGGGGCCGATGTGATTGAACGGCCGCACGACGATGACCGGCTGGCGGTAGCCGCGCCACGCCTGGAGCGCGACCGCTTCGGCGGCCAGCTTGCTGGCGGCGTAGGGGCTGGCCGGCGCCGTGGGGGTCGACTCGCCCAGCGGCAGCTGCTCGGCCGTGACCACCCCGTAGACCTCCGCCGAGCTCACCACCAGCACCCGGGCCTGCGGCCGCGTGCGCGCCGCGGCCAGGACTTCGGCGGTCCCGAGGACGTTGACCCGGAGAACCTGGCTCGGGTCCTCCCAGCTCTCGCCCACGTGGGTCATGGCGGCAAGGTGGTAGACGGCGTCCGGGGCAACATCGTGCAGGACCCGGCGCACCGCCGTGCCGTCGGCGACGTCGGTCTCGAGGTCGATCACTGCGACCTCGTCCCCGTGGTCCTTCAGGTGCGCGGCGAGCCACTGGCCCACGAAGCCCTTGCCCCCCGTGATCAACGCGCGCATTCGCCGAACCCTACAGCGAGGCCGACCGGGCCAGCTCATAGGCGCGGACGTGTTCCGCCACGCTGGCCTCCCACGTCCGTTCCGCCGCCACGGCCAGCCCCAGCCGCCGCCGTTCCGTCTCGCGTCCCTGGTCGAGGGCCAGGCCGAGCGCCTCGGTCAGGGGCGCGACGCCGCCCGGCGGCACCAGCAGGGCGGCGCCACCGGCCAGCTCCGCCATGGCCGTTCCCTCCGTGGTCACCAGCGGGGCTCCGCACGCGAGGGCTTCGAGCGCCGGCAGGCCGAAACCTTCTTCGAATGCCGGGTACGCCACGACGGCGGCGCGGCGCAACAAGGCGGGGACCGCACCGTCAGGCAGGTAGCCCGTGCGCACGATCCGGTCCGCATGCCGAGCCGCCGCCAGCGCCCGCTCGGTCTCGCTCATGCCCCAACCAGTCTGACCCCCGAGCACGAGCACCACATCGGGGCGTGCCGCCGCCAGCGCGTCGAACGCGGCAACGAGCGGGACAACTCCCTTGCGCGGCTCGAGCGTGCCGACGAACGCGACGATCGGCCGGTCGGCCGGCACGCCGACGACAGCGAGCGCGGCGTCGTCCGCGCCCGGGCTGGGCTCGGCGGGCGAGAAGCGTGCGTGGTCCACGCCGTGTGGGGCCACGACCACCGGCGCGCGCACGGGCACATTCGCCCGCAAGCGCTCGGCCGTCACCTCGCTGACGCAGATCAGCGCCCCCGCCCCGAGCGCGGCGCGCCGGATGGCGCGCCGGAAGAACGACGCCTTGGAGCGGAGGTGCCATTCGGGATGGTCGAAGAACGTGCAGTCGTGGATGGTCACCGCACACGGAACGGGCGAGCGGGCCGGCATCGTGTAGTGCGGCCCGTGATGCACCGCCACCCCGGCCCCTCGCAGGAGCGCGGGCAGGCCCACCTGCTCGAAGGCGAGGCGACCGGGGCGCGACGAGGGGACCGACGCCTCGAGGCGGGCCGCGCCCATCTCGTCCCAACGGGCCGCGTCCACGCGCCGGGCCACCAAGGTCAGCGCCACGCCGGGATGCGCCGCGAGCCCGCGGGCGAGCGCCAGGGTGTACTGCCCTGCCCCGCCGGGCAGCGCTGGCACGGCGGAGACGTCGAGCGAGACCTCGAGCGGGGCGGCACCCGTCATCGCAGCTGCCGCCAGAGGGTCACGTGCTCGTACGCCACCACCTGCCAGGTGCGCGCCGAAGCGAGCGCGGTCCCGCGAGAGATCAGGTCAGCGCGCCGCCTGTCGTCGGTGAGCACGGCGCCGAGCGCGGCAGCCACGTCGTCGACGTCGAGCGGGTCGACGATCAGCGCGGTGGCGGGCCCGTGCTCGCCGAGATCGTTCACGCTCGGCACCTCCGCCGACACCACCACGGGCGTCCCCATGCGCATGGCCTCGAGCGGAGGCAGCCCGTAGCCCTCGGTGAGCGGGACGTAGGCGAAGGCGCGGGCGCGACGGTAGAGACCCGAAAGCACCGGATCCGGGACCGATCCGGTGAAGACGACGCCGTCGGTGTCGGGCGGGCGGGCCCGGCGGCCCCAACCCGTCGGGCCGACAATCACCAGCGGCCAGGGCTCGGGCAGCGAAGGCCGGACGAGCCGGAAGGCCTGCACGAGGCGGTCGAGATTCTTGCGTGGCTCGAGCGTGCCGACCGTCAGCAGGTACTCGCCGACGACCCCGGCCCGGCGCAGGACGGCGGCGGTGGCGTCCTCGTCGGGCGGCGCCAGGTGGTCGGTGCCCCCACCGACGATCGTGATCCGCGCCTCGTCGACGCCGAACGCGACCAGGTCGGCCGCAACGAGGCGGGAGGGGACGACCAAGGACGCGCCACTGTCGCGGGCACGGCGCAATGCCGCCTCGTGCCAGCGCCGGCCCCGCGGCGTGGTCGCCTCGGGATGGCGGTGCCAGGCGACGTCGTGCACCGTCACCGACAATCGGCTGGGGCTTCCCGGCCGCAGCATCGGCGCGGCCAGCGACACCGAGTGGACCACGTCGAATCCTTCCGGGGCGCGCAACCACGAGTGGTCCCAGGCCCTGGTCATCAACCGCCCCGGGAGCGGTGACGCGACGAGCGGCCGGTCGAACAGGGCCAGCGGATCGGGGCCGCGGCGGGGGGGCCGGCTCGCCAACAGCGTCACCTCGACACCGTCGCCCTCGGCGCGACAGCGGGCCAGGCCGCCCAAGAGACCGCGCGCATAGGCGCCGATCCCCCCCGGCACGGGCCGGCGCAGCTGCTCGACCGCCATGAGCACCGTCGGGCGCGCGTCAGCCACGGCGGTCCCCGGCTGCGTCGCGGTAGAGCGACTCGAGCCCTTCGCCGCACGAGTCCCAGGAGAAGCGGGCCACCCAGGCGGTGCCCGCGGCCACCAGGCCGCGTCGCACGGCCTCGTCGGCGAGGCACTCGTCCAGCGCGGCGGCCAGGCCGTCGCGATCGCCGGTGTCGACAAGGCGCGCGCCGTCGCCCAGGACCTCGGGCAGCGACCCGGCGCGGGTGGCCACGACCGGCACCTGCGCCTCCATCGCTTGCAAGGGCGGGAACCCGAACCCCTCGTAGAGTGAGGGAAAGGCCAGGACCGTGGCGCGGCGCAGGAGCGCAGCCAGGTCGGCGTCTTCGACCCAACCCGTGCGCACGATCCTGGCCCGGGCCGGTGACGCGGCAATGGCGGCTTCGAGCGCCTCTTCGCCCCAGCCGGGCGGTCCGGCCAACACCAGGGACACGTCGGGGTGTTGCGTTGCCACGTCGCCGAACGCGCGGACCAGGCCGGGGAGGTCCTTGCGTGGTTCGGCCGTTCCCACGGCCAGGCAGTAGGGCCCCGTTCCCGCGGGGAGCAGGCGCCGCACGGCATCCGCCGTCTCGGCGTCGCTCAGGTCAGGCAGTGCGGGCACCCCCGGGTTGACCACGCGCACGCGCGCGGGGTCGGCCCCGAAGGCCTCGATCACCTCGCCGGCGACAAATCCGGAGTCGGCGTGCACCCAGGCCCCACGGGCCAGGGCCCGGCGAATCAGTCCCGGATAGGCCAGCGTCGCGGCGTTACACAGTTCGGGGTGGTGCAGGGGGGTGAGGTCGTGGACCGAGACGACGGCCGTGGCGCGTCGCATCGGGGGCACCACGAAGTTCGTCCCGTGGACGACGTCGGCCCGGCCAATGAACCATTCCACGGGCGGGTGGTCGCTCCGCGCCCAGAGCGCCTGGAGCGGACGCGCCGGCATGGCGCGCTGTCGCGATCCCACGCCCGCCGGGAGCTGGCCCTGAAGCAGCGACCGGCGGCGCCAACTCACCGCGAAGGCGTGCACCTCGACACCCGGCCGTAACGAAAGCGCGGCCAGCGCACCCTGGCAGAAGGCACCGACGCCGGTGGGGAGACCGAGAAGCGGTGTCGCGTCGAGGGCGACCCGTAGGCGCGAGAGGGACGCGGCCGGCGGTGTGGGGGCGTCGCTCAGGTCGTGATCGCCCCGTCGATGGACAGAATCGCGCCGGTCACGTAGTCGGCCTCATGCGATCCGAGGTAGGCGAAGGCGCCGGCGATCTCGTGGGGGAAGGCAAACCCGATCGGCGTCATCAAACGCTCTATGAGCTTCCAGTCCGAGTCTTCGGGCGGCCCGAAGTTGTGGATGATCGGCGTGTCGACTCCACCGGGTGCGACGCCGTTGACGCGGACGCCGCGCGCCATGTACTCGACCGCCAGTGCCTTGGTGAGCATCTTGACCCCGCCCTTGGACGCGCAGTATGCCGCCGAGTAGGGCTGGCCGATAATGCCGGCAGTCGAGACGGTGTTCACGATGGCGCCGCCGTGCTCGATCATCGACGGGAGGACCGTCCGGCACATCAGGAAGGTGCCGGTCAGGTTGACCGCGATGATCTTGTCCCACCCGCTCAAGGACTGCTCGGGCGTGTGGGCGAACCCACCGATGCCCGCGATGTTGCACAGATTGGTGATCTCTCCGAGCTCGGCCTTCGACTGCGCCACCGCGTCGGCCACGCCGGCTTCGTCGGTCACGTCGCAGCGCAGCGCGACGGCGCGCCCACCCGCGTCGGCGGCCTCCTGGTTGATCTCGGCGGCGACGGCGGCGATGGCGTCGGCGGCCAGGTCGAGGCAGGCGACGGCGGCCCCCTCGGCGGCCAGCCGGCGCGCCGTGGCCCGCCCGATGCCTGACCCGGCGCCGGTGACGATCGCGACCCGACCCGTGTAGCGGCCGGGGGTGATCGCCTCGGGGGCTGTCCCGCGGTTGGGGTCGGACTGGCCGACTCTCTTGGTGGGGCTCATGCACGCTCCTTCTGGTCGGCCGCAGCGGTCTCGTCGCCGCCACTGCCTACCATCCCGGCGCTCGGGCGGTGCTCGCGTTCTCGGGCCGACCGGCGTTCCTCGGCCGCCTGCGCCGCCAGGGCGCCTAGGCGCACCGGGTCCACCTTCATCATCGGGGTGAGTGGGAGCTCGTCGACCACGACCAGGGCATCGGGGGCCTTGTAGTCCGAGAGCCGCGTCGCGCAATGCGCCCGCAGCGCGGCGAGCTCGGGCCGGGGGCCCGGCGCGGCTACCACGACCGCCACCCCGATCTCGCCGAGCACTTCGTCCGGCGCCCCGGTCACGGCGGCCCGGGCGACGGTGGGGTGTGTGGCCAGGGCCTCTTCGACCTCGGCCGGATACACGTTGTAGCCGCCCCTGATGTAGCGCTCGTGGGCGCGACCGGCCAACCGGAGGTTCCCTTCGGGGGTCACGAACCCGAAGTCACCCGTCGTGAGCCAGCCGTCGGGCGCCAGCACCGACGCGGTGGCGTCGGCGTCGATCAGCTCTCGGACGGAGCGGCCGTGGCCCGGACCCCGGCCCCAGTACCCGCGCATGGCGGCCGGAGAACGAAGCATGACCCGCCCGATCGAACCCGACGCGACCGGCGCGCCGGTGTCGTCGACGATCGCGAGCTCGACGCCGGGTACGGGGCGGCCGACCGTTGTCGCCACCTCGGCGTCGGAGGACGTCAGCGTGGTCCCCGTCCCGAGCGAAGCCTCCGTCGAGGTGTAGCGGACGACGACCGGCGCCCCGAAGCGCTCGCGCACCTCGGCGACCATCGTGGCGCTCATGCGGGCCGCGCCCGTGCCCACCACGCGGAGCGAAGTGAGGTCGGCGCCGGCCAACTCCTCGGAGGCCAACATGAGCGCCCACTGCGTCGGCACCCCCTGGCCGACGGTGATGCGCTCGGCGGCCATGATGCGCACCGCGTCGTCCGCACGCCACGGCGTGGGGGTGATGACGGTGGTGACCGCGTGGGCGATCTCGTCCCAGGCGCGGGTCATGTAGGCGACGTGCGCGAAGGGCAGGGGCGACAACCTGCGGTCGCCGGGCTGGCTGAGCACGTCGGTGCCGCGGGCCACCGCGGCGAGGTTGGCGTGGTCGAACAGGGCGCCCTTGGGCTGCCCGGTCGTCCCGCTCGTCCACACGACGGCCACCGGGTCGTGGGCGCCCAGCTCGGGCCGCGAAGCCGGGGCTGGCGCGGTCCATGCCTCCTCCACCTCGGCGCGGGTCACCTGCGGCACGCCGGCCGCCTCAGGGGGGACGGCCGCGTCCGTATCGACGACCATCAGCACGGGTGCGGCCCGCTCCACGACGGAGGCCACCTCTCCGGCGCCCATACGGGGGTTGAGGCCCGACGTGATGGCGCCGAGGCGTTGCAGGGCGGCGTAGAGCACGGCGTAGTCGATGCACGACGGCAGGAGCAGGCAGACGACGTCACCCTGGCGGATACCCCGTCCTTGCAGGTAGCCGGCCACGCCGTCGGCGGCTTGGTCCCATTGGGCGAAGGTGAGCGAACGGCGCTCCCTCGCCCCGGCGGGCTCCACGTAGGCCTCGACATCGCCGTTGACGTGGGCCGCCTCTCGCAGGACGGACACGACCGTCGAGTGCCGGTCCAGCGGGATCGCGGTGGGCATGGCGGGCGGCGATGGTACCAGGGGCCCGAACGGCCCTTCCCCGCCGCACTCCTATGCTCGCTGCGTGCTGGTGGCCCTGTGCGGCGGCGTCGGGGCCGCCCGGATGCTCTCTGGCCTGGTGCGCGTCGTGCCAGGCGACGAGATCACGGCAGTGGTCAACGTCGGCGACGACACGGTCCTCCACGGGCTCTCGATCAGCCCGGACCTCGACTCCGTGACCTACTCGTTGGCCGGGATGGACAACCGAGAAACGGGCTGGGGGGTGGCCGGCGAGAGCTGGACCGTCATGGACGAGCTGACCCGGTTGGGTGGCGAGGTCTGGTTCCGGCTCGGTGACCGCGACCTGGCCACCCACCTCTTCCGCACCGGCCGCCTCGCCGCCGGGGAGCCGCTCAGCGCGGTCACGGCGGCACTGTGCCAACGCCGCGACATTGCGGTGCGGCTGCTCCCCGTCACCGATGACCCGCTGCGGACGCGGCTCACGCTCGCCGCGGCCAGCGCCCTGGGGCCGGCCGACACGGAGGTCAGCTTCCAGGACTACTTCGTCCGTCTGGCCCACGACGTCCCGGTGCGCCGGGTGCGTTTCGACGGCGCGTCGGACGCGCGCCCGGCACCGGGGGTCATGGCGGCCTTGGCCGACGCGGAGCTGATCGTCGTCTGCCCTTCCAACCCCGTGGTCTCCATTGGACCCGTGCTCGCCGTGCCCGGCGTCCTCGAGGCTCTGCGCGCCCGGCGGGACGACGTCGTCGCGGTCTCCCCCATCATCGCGGGCGCCGCCCTCAAGGGCCCGGCCGACCGTTTGATGCTCGAACTGGGCACCGAGCCCTCGGTGGTCGGCGTGGCCCGGCTCTACGCGTCCTGGGTCGGCACTCTCGTGATTGACGAGGCGGACGCCGACCATGTGGGAGCAGTGGAGGCCGAAGGGGTGCGGTGTGTGGTGGCCGCCACGGTGATGAGCTCGCCGGAGCGAGCGGCAAACCTGGCCCGCGTGGTGCGCGATGTCCGGAGCTGAGGGCGTCACGCTCATTCCCCTCACCGGCATCGGTGAGGTGGCGCCGGGCGCCGACCTGGGTCAGCTCATCGCGGCGGCGGTGGCGCCAGCGCGGCCGGAGGGCCCCGAGATCCGCCAGGGCGACGTGCTCGTGGTGACCCAAAAGGTGGTCTCCAAGACCGAAGGCCGGTTGGTCGCGCTCGATCACGCCGACCCGGCGGCCAAGGTTGCGTTGGTCGAGCAAGAATCGGTGCGGATCCTGCGCCGGCGGGGCGACCTGGTCATCAGCGAGACCCGGCACGGGTTCATCTGCGCCAATGCCGGTGTCGACCTTTCGAACGTGGAGGAAGGCACCGCCGCGCTGCTCCCTGAGGACGCGGACCGCTCGGCGCGCCGAATCCGGGCGGCCCTGGAGCACTTGCTCGGAGTGGCGGTCGGGGTGATCATCTCGGACACGTTCGGGCGGGCGTGGCGCCGCGGGGTCACCGACGTCGCCATCGGCTGCGCCGGCGTCGCGGCCGTCGTGGACCTCAAGGGGACGCTCGACGCGGGAGGACGCGAGCTCATGGCGACCGAGGTGTGCGTCGCCGACGAGATCGCCGGCGCCGCGGAGCTCGTGATGGGCAAGGATCGTGGCGTGCCGGTGGCCATCGTGCGCGGCGTCCCGGCAGCGTGGCTCCGGCCCGCGTCCGTCCGCGCCGAGGTCGTCCGCCCCCCCGACGAGGATCTCTTCCGCTAATTCGGCCTCAGCCCAGCCGCGGGCCGACGAACTCGAGGACGGCGCGGGTGCCGTCGGCGAGGTCGGTCCAGGGCCGCCAGCCAAGCTGAATCGCCGCCCGTTCCACGTCGAGGCACGAGCGCAACAGCTCGCCCGTGCGCAACGGAGCGAAAACGGGCGACACCTCGAGGCCGGCCTGGCCAGCCATCGTCGACAACAACTGATTCACCGAGGTCTCCGTCCCGGTCCCGATGTTGCAGACCAGGCCGCCGCCGCGCGTCGCGGCCCGCACGAACGCATCGACGACGTCGTCGACGAACACGAAATCCCGGGTCTGTTCGCCGTCCCCGAAGACCTTGACGGGATCGCCCCGCAGTATCCGCTCGGCGAAGATGGCGACGACCCCGGCCTCCCCGTGCGGGTCTTGCCGCGGTCCGTACACGTTGCCGAGGGCGAGCGCGCAGAACTCGAGCGCGTGCAGCTCGCGGTAGGCAACGAGGTAGTCGATGACCGACTTCTTGGAAACTCCGTACGGCGACAGCGGCTGCTGGGGGTGCGATTCGCGCACCGGAAGCTCCTCCGGCGCGGGATCGCCGTACAGCGTGCCCCCGCTGGCGGCGAACACGATGCGTTCCGTCTCGGCTCGGCGCGCACCTTCGAGGATCTGCAGCGATCCGATGATGTTGACCGCGGCGTCATGGGTCGGTCGGGCGACCGACACCCTGACGTCGGCCTGCGCCGCGAGGTGGAACACCAGCTCCGGGCGCCGGCGTTCCATCAACTCCACGACGGCCGGCGCCGTGATGTCGAGGTGGTGAATCGTGAGCGACCGGCCGCCGCGTCCGCGGGCCTCGGACAGATTCGACAGCGAGCCGGTGGAGAAGTCATCCACCACGTCGACCTCGTGGCCTTCGGCCAACAGCCGATCGACCAGATTCGAACCTATGAAGCCCGCGCCGCCAGTGACCAGGGTGCGCATGCGCCGCCCTTCTTAGCCCGACACCCGTTCGCCGTCGACAAGCGTTCCGGAGGAGACGACGGCGTCGGCGCCGAGTACCGAGACCGGCCGCACGTCCCCCCGCTGCCCTACGACGGACCGAGGTCCCATCACGGAGCTCGAGACCTTGGCGTCGCCCGCCACGTGACAGGCCTCCATCAACACGGAATCGCTGACCACGGCGCCGGCGGAGATGACGGACCCGCGGCCGAGGATACTGTGCTCCACCCGAGCGCCCGGCTCGATCACGCAGCCGGAGAACAGGACGCAGAGCCCCACGACGTCGCCCGAGATCTCGCTCTCGCCCTCCATGAGCACGCCCGAGCCGTCATCGACCAGGCCCGGGGCGACGAGCGGACCACGCTTGCCGGCCACATAGTCGAAGTTGGCCTCGAGGAAGGCGGATGGTGTGCCCGTGTCGAGCCAGTAGGCGTCGTCGGAGCGCGCAAAGAGTTTGCCGTCGCGCACCATGGCCGGGAAGGTCTCGCGCTCGATGGAGACGCGCCCGCCCTCGGGGATCCGCTCGAGCACCGAGGCCTCGAGCACGTACGTCCCGGCGTTGATTTCGTTCGTCGGGGCCTCGTCGCGGGGCGGCTTCTCGACGAAGGCGGTGACCCGGCCCTGCGAGTCGGTCGGCACCACGCCGAATGCCGAGGGATCGGCGACGGGATGGAGGGCAATGGTCCCCTCCGCCTCCCGCTCGCGGTGAAAGGCCACGAGGCCGGTCAGGTCGAGGTCGGTGAGCACGTCGCCGTTCACCACCACGAACGTCTCGTCGATACGGGCGAAGGCGGCCGCAAAGCGCACCGCGCCCGCCGTGTCGAGCGGCTCGGGCTCGACCGCATAGGTCAGCCGCACGCCGGCCGCCTGATCTTGGGGGTAGGCCTGCATGAAGGCGTCCGGGAGGTAGCCGAGGGAGAGCACGGCCTCGTCCACGCCGTGCACAGCGAGCTGGTTGAGGACCCGCTCGATCATCGGCACGCCGACGATGGGGAGCATCTGCTTGGGGGACGTGAGCGTGAGGGGGCGCAACCTGGTCCCCTCGCCCCCGACGAGGACGACCGCCTTCATTACTTCGTCGTCGTGGTGGACGAAGGTTTCGTCGTGGTCGTCGGCGCCACCGTGGTGCTCGTGGTCGGCGCCGCCGTGGTGCTCGTGGTCGTGGCAGTGCTGCTCGTCGTCGCAGTCGTCGAGCTCGTGGCGCCCGGCGCCGTCGTCGTCGTGGTGGCGACAGGCTGGCTCCCCGAGAGAACCTGCAACAGGGCCGTGATGGTGGCGGGCGGCGGCTTCGGCAGCTTCGTGCCCGCCGGGACGAATCCAACCGTGATCAGTTGGCGGTCCAAGAACTTGAGGTCTGCCGGCTTCGCCGTCGTGGCGCCGCCGGTCTGTACCTGCTGTTTGTTCTTGGTCTGGGTGGTGATGACCCACGAACGGGCCACCATCTTCCCCACCTTCCCGGCGTCGGGCGTGCCGGCCGGGCACTTCTGGCCGTTCTTGTATTCGGGCGTCTTGGCCGCCGGATACTTCAGTGCGGTGTTCGTCAACGTCAGGCCGGTATACCCGCTGGCGAACTTGCCGACCGTGGCGTTGGCGCCCGCCTCGCCGGACTTCTTCGGAGCAACCAAGACGACGCCATCACCGGTCGTTGTGAGCCCCGTGGACGCGCTGCTGGGAGACGCCGTGAGGGAGGGCTCCAAGGTCCCGCAGATGTCGAACCCGATGGCCGCATGCCAGGTGGTGCCGACGGCCGGCTCGACGGCCGCCGCGGTCTGGTTGTAGTGGTATTTGGCGAGAGCGACCGAGGCGACCCCGATGAGGACGATCACCACCAGGGCGGCGTACCAGTTCACCGGCATCTGGCCGCGATAGGTCGCGCCGCCACCCGTGGCGGCGGCGCGTGCGACCGATTTTCCTGAAGAGCTTCTCGCCATTGCGGGACGCAACCCTACAGCCTGGCCGGTGCTCCTCCCGTCGCAGGCCATCCGCAGAGAAGTTCTCTGTACAGGGCGGACGTCTCGGGGTGCCGCGGCTCCCACGCGCCGGTCTCCCGCCTACCGAGCTGCGCCGGATCCGGCGGGTCGCCGGCGACCACGAGCAGCTGTGCCATGGCGGCACGAAGTCCGAGGCGGTTCCCCTGGGCGGCGAGGGCTCGCAGCAACGCGCGGTAGAGGCGTTCGTCGTAAGGGCTGACGACCAGGCCCCGCCGCACGATCCACTCCGACTCGGTGCTCCGGCCCGAGCACAGCAAGGTGTCGGCGCCGTGCAACACGGCATGCACAATCGCGGCCTCGACCTGGGCGAGGGTCCCGTCGAGCACGGCCCAGTCCGGGCGGCGCAATCCCCCGAAGAGCGGACCGCGTATTAACCCGACCGCTTCGACAAAGTCACCCGCTCGCGCCAAGGCGTGGAATCGATCGACGTCGGTCTCCACGGAGCGGTGCAGGCAGAGCCGGGGGCCGCACGGCAAGCACGCCGCGCCGTCGGTCGCTCGGCCCAGCGCGCGTCGCGCATCGGACGCCGTGGAATACACGGTTGCCGGGGACACCGGCCGGTCGGGCCAGAGCGCGAGTGCCCAATCGTCGTGGCGTACACCTTCGCGGTGGAACGCCAGGTAGACGACCAGCTCACGCGCGGCGGAGCGGTGGAACGGCTGCGGCGTACCGCGCACAGAGACCGG
>DASZLL010000062.1:0-49666 GCA_035552395.1 Acidimicrobiales bacterium | reverse complement strand
GAACAATTGACCTTCTGCTTCGACAGGGCAAGTGGGATGCGAGCGGTGATCGCCATCGACGACACGACGCTGGGACCGGGGCTGGGTGGCGTGCGGTGGCAGGCCTATCCGAATGAGCAAGCCGCCGCAGACGAAGCCCGGCGACTCGCCCGGGTGATGACGTTGAAGAACGCATGCGCCGACCTCCCGTATGGCGGTGCCAAATCGGTCCTCATCAAAGACGATCTCATCGACGGCGGCGATGTCGAGGCGCACAGGCATGCTCAGTTGCGGGCCTTTGGTCGGTTCGTGGATCGCCTGGGGGGTGCCTATATCCCCGGTGTCGACATGGGCACTTCGATAGAAGACTTGGCGATCATTGGAGCCGTGGCCCGCGAGGTGTCGTGCGACCACGAGGATCCTTCGCCGTCGACTGCCCTCGGCGTCTTCGCCGGAATCGGAGCCGCCCTCTCATCTACCGGCACCAACCTGTGCGACGCCCACGTGGTCGTCCAGGGTGTCGGACACGTAGGTGCCAACCTCGCCCGACTCTTGGCTGTGGCCGGTTGCGACGTTTCGGTCGCTGACGTGGACCCGCTCCGTGCTCAGACCGTGTCCCGGGAGATTGGCGGCAGGGTAGTTGATCCGCTGGCTGCGCTGACCATGCGCTGTGATGTGTTGGCGCCGTGCGCCACCGCAAAGGTCATCGACCGGACCGCTGTCGGATCTCTCCGTTGTCGGATCGTGGCCGGCGGTGCCAACGACGTGCTCGCCACCCAGGAGGTGGCCATGATGCTCGACCAGAGCGGCGTCGTCTACGTCCCGGACTTCGTGATTAACGCCGGGGGCGTAATCCAGATCCACGCCTTGCGCTGCGAGTGGGGTCCCGACAAGCTCGAGGACTCGCTGTTTGCTATCGGAGATCGCGTGACCAGCATCGTCAACGAGGCCGGCTACAGCCGACGGACCCCGTTGACCGTGGCCGAGGAGATGGCGTCGCTCCGACTGGGACGCCCGATCTCGCTGCCAACCTGAGTTCCATCGACTCGCGGGAGCAAATCCGCGATCCATTTTCGCTTGCTCAGGCGTCCTCATGAGTCCCGGCCCGCTGAGACGGCGGCTCATACCTGCTGAGGTGATGCAGGGTGTGTGCCTGATCAACGATGGCGCGCGGCTTTAGGGCGTCCTCTTCTTGGGTGCGGCGTGAGAGAACGTCGGAGGATCCCGGCGACCTCGAGCTGCTTCCGGAGTTGGCGGGACGAACGGAATAGGACGGTCTGCATGCCGAGCGTGCTGGCCGTGTCGAGGTTCTCCTCCACGTCATCAATCATCAATGTTGTCTCGGCGGTCAGGCCAAAACGGTCGAGTAGAAGTATGAAGATGCCCGGCTCTGGCTTCGCCACCCCTTCCCGACCGGAAACGACGGTGCCGTCGAACCAAGCCAGGAACGGAAATCGCTCAAGGCGGAGGGGATACGTTTCCGCTTCCATGTTGGTGAGCGCGTAGCACGGCAGCTCGGTTTCTTTCACCGCCCGGAGAACCTCTACGGATTCGGCATCGACACTGCCGATCATCTCCTCGCTCCGTGTCGACCATGCCCAGATCAGCTCGAAGAGCTCGGGATACTTGCCCGCAAGTTCCGTGCACGACTCCGGAGTCGAGACGCCCCGATCGTGGGGTGCATGCCATGACGGCGAACAGACCTGTTCGAGGAATCGCTCCATCTCAGCCTCGTCCGCGATCAACTTGCGGTAGAGGTGCCGCGGGTTCCAATCGAGCAGGACGCCGCCCACGTCGAAGACCACGGCCTCAACCGGCGCAATCTCGTTTCCTGTGTGAGAACGGACATAATTTATGTTAGTTTGAACAGGATGGATGTGCCAACTCGCCACCGGCTGATCCTGCAGGCACTTCGTGAACGCAGTCCGGTGTTGGTCGGGGAACTGGCCACCGCGCTCGATTGCTCTGAGATGACCGTTCGGCGTGACCTTGAGTCGCTGGAGCGCAGTGGAGGCCTGCGGCGGGTGCACGGCGGGGCGACGAGCGTTTTCCTCAGTGCCGAGGAGACCCCGTACGACATACGCGCTCTTGAATCCCGCGAGGCCAAGGCGTCGATTGGCGAAGGTGCCGCCAGTCTCCTCTCGGATGGGGAGACGGTCATCCTCGACGGTGGGACCACCGCGATGGAAGTGGCTCGAGCGCTTCGCCGCCGGCGGATGACCGTCATGCCACTCGCTCTGAGGCCTGTTTTTGAGCTGCACGAGTGCCCAAGCATCAATCTTCTCCTCCCAGGGGGTGAGGTCCGGCCGGGCGAGCTGTCGTTGACGGGAGGGCTGACCGAGCATTCGTTTTCGCAGCTCCGTTTCGACACCTGCGTGATGGGTCCCTGCGGTATCGACGTCAACGCCGGTATCACGACCCACCTTCTCGCCGAGACGGCGGTGAAGCGCGCCGCCGCTCGTGCCTCGCAACGTGTCATCGCCGTAGCCGACTCCTCGAAGCTTGGTCGAGTGGCGTTCGGCCATGTCTGCGATCTCGACGACATCGACATCGTGTTGACCGATACCGGAGCCAACCAGCACATAGTGGACGAGTTGAGGAACGCGGGAGTCGACGTTCGCTGCGTGTCACGCTGATCCCGAGTTCGAACCAACGAGCGGCGCCAACCTCGGCGGACCGGTGGCCGCGCCTTGCCGTCATCGCCGTGTTCTTTGCGCACGGCTTCTTGTTTGCCTCCTGGACGGCCCACATTCCGCAGCTGAAACATCACCTCGACCTGAGCAACGGCCAACTCGGGATCGCCTTGCTTGGAGCTCCCGTCGGTTCTGTCCTTGCGCTGGTTCTTACCGCCCGCCTCCTGCCGAAGGTGGGAAGTCGTCGGATGGTGCGCGTTGCTCTCATCGGCTATTGCGTTTCGGGTCCGCTCATCGGGCTTACCGGTTCGCTCGGAACGTTCTTTGTCGCGTTCCTCCTGTGGGGCTTCTTTCAGGGGATGCTCGATGTGTCGATGAACACCCAAGCGATCACAGTCGAGCGATTCTCGGGGCGCATGCTGATGCCGGGCTTCCATGGGTCGTGGAGTGCCGGCTCTCTTTTCGGGGCAATCACCGGAGCGGCTGCGGTGGGGCTCGGGATCTCCCTCAGCGAGCAACTGCTCGTCCTGTCGATTCCATGCCTTCTGATCGTGAGCTGGCTTTCGACCCGAATGATCGCCGACCTGCGAGCGGTGCGCGATTCCGAATCTCCAGAGGGCACGGCCGACAGGCGCAGTGGGATGCTGCAGGGGGCGGTCATTGTGCTTGGGTGCATCGCCTTCGCCGACATGCTGTGTGAGGGTGCGGCGGCCGATTGGGGCGCCGTCTATCTCCGCAACTCTGTGCACGCCGTGCCCCTGGTCGCCGGACTTGCCTATGCCGCCTATGCCCTCGCGATGCTGGCCGTGCGGCTCTCTGGTAATCGACTCTTCACCAAGTTCGCTGCCTATCGCTTGCTGCCGCTTCTGGCCACTCTTGCCACGCTCGGGTTCGCCGCCGGTCTCGTCATCGCCCGTCCGGTGAGCGTGCTGCTCGGGTTCGCCTTGCTCGGCGCCGGACTCGGAGGAGTCATCCCGGTGGTCTTCAGTGCGGCCGGAGAGGTGGGCAACGTGCACACCGGCAGAGCCGTGGCCGCGGTCGCTGGCTTTGGTTGGGCGGGCTTCGTCGTTGGACCTGTCCTGATCGGCGCAATCGCATCATTGACAACGCTCCACACCGCTCTGTTCCTCATCCCTGTACTCACCGGGACTGTCGCCGTGGCCACCGGAACGGTGAAGGAATTGCGGGGCCGGGCGACGGACTGACGCCTCGAGTGTCAGCCGCGTGACCCGAACGGTCACGCGGCTCAGCGTGGCACACGTCGGGGACGAGGTGGGGATGGCGACGACCTCTACGAGTTCGAATGAATCCAGCAACGTGGATTCGGGTTGTACAGAGACAGAGTCGTTCCGCATCCCTCCGTCGTACAAACCCTCCCCCGGCCGTATTTCCTCGCGGGTCGCCCCTGGATCAACTCGGTGCCGGCGAACCCTCGGCGCCCTATGCGGTTCTCGATCTTCATCACTGTCATCCTCAATTCTCTTATTTGGTCTCTGCGCGATCTTCCGTGTCGGAGCGGCTTCCACCCATGGCCTCACGAATCGTGTCCGGTTGCCCTCGTCATGACGGGATGCCGGAGTGGCTCGGTAACCCCGCTCAGGCCGGCCCTCTCGATAAGAGCACCTAGCTGCTCCGGAAGGTACGCAATTCGGCGCTCAAGCGATACAACACCCAGCAATAGATGACCGGTCACGTCGATGGCGCGATGGTCGAGCTCCGATCGATGCGCCCGGTAAGCGGCCGATGGGTCCTTGCGCTGGTTCATGGTTTACTCCTTGACTGGGAACGAATCTCGTTACCTAATAGGAGCGGGGGTTACAGAGTTCCGCGTGCAGTCATAGCGTCACGGCCTGTTGAAGAGTCCGATGCAGAGCGCTGATCAAACTGGCTTCAGTTCGAGCGTCGCCCGTCAGGCAAAGGTGGCTGAGGCGACGACGGCGCCGGATCGACCGTAGAGCGTCGCCCCCTGAAGCCGACTGGTGTCCACATGGATCTTCTTGGAGAGCACGCCCGTCCCATGGCGCAGGTCAACGGTGCCAGCCGCTACAACGGAACCATCCAACATCCGCAGCTCGCACTTGACGCTGTCATTGGAGGTCGGGAGATCGACGTTCATGAACACCCATCCGGGAGACCCGCCATAGACGACGATCTGTCCCAGCGCCTGGCCCTGGGACGTTTCGAAGCTGGCAGTGCGAAGGATCTTTCCGTGCGGCGCTTGAATCGCCGAGGTAGTGGTGGCTCCATTGTTCGATGCTTCGGTTGCGCCAAAGGTTGCTCCGACAAGCGCGATGCTCGCGGCCACGCCGATGAGCGCCGCCCGCGATCGACGCATTCGCAATGGACGGACGTTCGATGCAACCGCAGTACTGTTCTCTTCGCCCAGGCTCTGGTACAGCTCGGCCACGAACGCGTCGTCGGGCACTGCATCACCCGGACGGGCGGCACGGAGTGCGATGGCCGCGCCTAGGACCTCGACGTCCTCCGGATCGGCGCGATAAGAATCTGGACGTCGACCGGAGACCAGGGCATCGATGAACGCGGTGAGGCGGCGGCCGGTCACTGCTCGAGCTCCAGTCCAACTTTGGCCGCCATGCGGAGAGCCCGATGTTGGAGCACCTTTGCGTTGCTGACGCTGATCTCCATGGCGTGCGCGGCCTCCTTGATGGAACAAACCTCGAGAAATCGAAGTTCGAGGATGCGTCGATACCGCTCGGGAAGGGCGGCCAGGACCTTGCCGGCTCGCTGGGGAGCGTCTCCCACTTCCTCTGGTCCCGAGTTCTCCGTCAGCGCGTCCAGATCGGATTCTGGATCGATGGACGTCACGGAAACGCCAAGGGTCCGTCGCCAGTGGGACGCCAGGACGGTCTGGGCGGTGGCGAGGAGGTAGGAACGCACCTCGCCCTTCGAGGAAGCCAGGCGAAGTGGACCGAGCGCCGTCCGGAAGATCTCCGAGGTCAAGTCCTCGGCGTCCGGACGGTTTCCGACCCGCGCGTACATCAGACGGTAGAGGCGAACGACGTTGTCCCGATACACCGACTCCCAGTCGGTGTAGCTGTCGGCGTCAACCACGCGCAGCCGGGCGACGTCGGTGTCGCCCGAATCGGGTCGGGAGCGGCGTGTCGTGGCCTTCGGAACAGGAAACATCTCATCTTAAAGATAGGAAGGCGGGTTACACCGCTTCTGGCGGAACGTCAGCGTGGCGCCTCGTGGCGGGTGTGACACCGGCTCCTCGGTCAGGCGAAAGGCGGGGGGTCCGTAACCGAGGAGCCGGCGCAGGAGCACTGGCGAAATTGTGCTCAGGGGGAGATAGCGGGAGGGGTTACACCACCCGCGCCACGGCCAGCCATCCAGTCCACCGCGTCGGCCGTGCGTGTCTGCCTGTCCGTCTGCCATCGCAGGGCTCAGCGCCGAATCTGGTCTTCCGCCGTAACTCCCCTCCCTATTGAGAGGCGACAGTCCAAGACAGAGGAGACAGCATGCGTCAACACCGATCAGCCATCTTCAGCGGCGCCATCGCCCTCGCGCCATTCTTCGCCATCGGAACTGGCGCGTCCGCTGGTGCCGCGCCGACGTACGGATCGGTGGCACAGCCCTCTACGGCGACCACCCCCGTGCCGACAAACAACGTCCCGCGCGTGGGAACTCCGGCGACCGTGCGTGCCACGACAGCGGCGGTGAACGGGAAATCACAGTCGATTCTCGAGAACGCGAAGGGGCTTCCCCTTTACTACTTCCAAGGTGACACCGCGAAGAAATCCAGTGTCAGCGGAAAACTCCTTCGACTGTGGCCAGCATTTGTTTCCGCGCATCCCGTCGGCACCGGGACGCCCGGAAAGCTCGCCGCCCTCCAGGCAGCCAACGGTCATCAGGTGACTTACAACGGACGCTTTCTCTACACCTTCATCGGCGACATTCCTGGTCACGTCACCGGCCAAGGCGTGAGCGGCTTCTTCGTCGCTACGCCGCACCTCAAGTCGATCAATAGCTCGAGAGCGACAGCCGCGCCGGCCACCAGTTCTAGGAGCCATGGCTACGGTTACTGAGGTAGCCACGGTAACCAACTTGCAGCCATCGGCCGACCCAGGGCCTCTTGATGTATTCGCAGCTCGTGGCGTCGAGCCGGAATCGGAACTCTCGCTCGAGCATGGGAAGCATCAGAGGGTGGCCCACTGCCTTCGTGGTGGCCTCAGTCTTGGCACCGTGGGCGCGCCTCTCGTCGCGAGCAAGCGGGGGACGCTGACCAAGTCACTGAGTCCTCTGGGCCATTCGCATTGGTCCTGGATCCCAGTCGCAATCGGACTGAAGCTGACCTCAATGGCGGCCTCCGCCCCTATGCAGGGTCGGCTACTGCGTGCTGATGGAAAGCGGTTGGGCCGTCGCCCAATGATGGCCACCATCCTGGCGGCGAATGCGCTTCGGTCTCGGTTCCCATGGCTGGTGCCGAGCTGGGGACCGCCTTCACGTTCCGACGATTCAAGACGCAGGCGCACCGACTTTGTTGGCGAGCTGGTGTCTGTTGGTCGCAGGCCTGTTGTCGTAGATCGGGGCGATCGTAGTGCTGGTGGCCGGCGGGGCTCTCTGGCCTCGCGGATGAGCGATCTCAACAAGGGCCGAGGGCCTACGCGCGTTCACGGCTTGACTCGGCCATTGATTCGAGGCGCTCAGCGCGGAGAGTGGTCCGGCGGACTTTGCCAGCATCGTCGCGCAACGGCTCGTTCACGATCTCAATACTTCGTGGCACCTTATAGCGGACCAGGCGTTCGCGCAGGAATGTGAGCAATTCGTCGACCTGGAACTCGCCGGGTTCGGCCTCGACAATCGCGTGGACAACGTTTCCAAGATCGTCGTCGGGAAGCCCAATCACCGCACAGGATTGCACAGCAGGATGTTCCGCTATGGCCGACTCGACCTCCGCCGGGTACACGTTTGAACCTCCCGTGAGGATCATGTCGGTCGTTCGATCACCGAGATACAGGAAGCCATCATCGTCGAGCCAGCCGTTGTCGCCGAGGGATTCCCAGCCACCTTCGCGCGTGCGGGCCTCAGCTCCGATATAGCGGTAGGTCGGGCTATCGAGGCCCGACCTGAGCCATACCTCCCCTTCCACGCCGGATGGAACCTCGTTGCCCTCTTCGTCGGTGATGCTGATCGACCCACTGAGCGGCCGACCGACGGAGCCTCGGTGCTCCAACCACTGGGCGCCTGTGATCACCGTGGCGGTCTGCCCTTCTGTTCCGCCGTAGAGCTCGAAAATTCTCTCGGGCCCAAGCCAATCGATCCACGCCTCCTTGAGCCACGGCGGGCACGGCTCGGCAAGATGCCAAATCAAGCGGAGCGATGACAGGTCAAACGACTCACGTACATCGAGAGGCAATCGCCAGATGCGCTTCATCATGGTCGGTACCAGGTACGCAATGTCGGCTCGGTGGTTCTCGATCCCGGCCAAGGTGGACTCGGCGTCAAAGCGAGGGAGAACCACAACATGGTTGCCGGCAAGCAGGGCACTGCACGACCAAACGATCGGACCGTTGTGATAGAGCGGTCCTGGCATCATCATGCAGCCGTCTGGCTGGATCAAGAGCGTGGGGGGCGCTTCGTCATCGATGCTCGAGCGTTGCCCAGCCACGATGAGCTTCGGTCGGCCGGTAGACCCTCCGGAAGTCGGCGCCTTCCAAGCGGGTGAGGTGGCATCAGTCAGCGGCACCGCTTCTTTGCCCGCTACCGGAGCGACGTAGCCGACCGGTCGACAGATGCGATCAGAGAAAGCGTCGGGGTCGGCGCCAAGCACCACACGTGGATCGGCGAGTTCAACAATGGCGGCCAGCTCGCGGGGCGGCAAGCGTGCCGACACCGGTTGGGGAATCGCGCCGATCTTCCACGTCGCCAGGACGGCGACGAACCAGTCGACGGAGTTGGGAAGGGCAATCGTGACCATCTCACCGTTCTGCACACCATCCTCGAGCAGTTGTCGGGCGAGAGCCTCCGCAGCAGATTCGAGTTCGGCTCGGGTCACACTGCGTTCGCCGCAAGTGATGGCAGCACGCGAAGGATCGGCCGCCGCAAGCTCGGCCAACCGACGGGAGTACGACACGATGGCCACAGGACCTCCGATCGACAGGCGACCGACAGTTCTCCAAAGGGCGCTTTTTAGCACCCGACGACGGGGCCAACATGTGCGGGGTCCGATCGCCCGCAATCCCTTACGACTCAGGACTGGGTACCGCGAGCTATCCCATTGCTCCGATCCGCAGGTCGGAGGTTCAATTTCTGCCGGCGGCCCACTGAACGGCACCCATCTAACGTCGGGGTATGCCGAAGTCGGAGGGTCGGGCGACGGAACAACCGGTTTTCGAGCTGCGCGTCGAACTCGACGAGGTACGACCAGCGGTCTGGCGGCAACTGATCGTCCCGGCATCGATTCGCCTGTCGAAATTGGCTGACATCCTCCTCGCCAGCATGGGGTGGAACAATTCCCATCCATCAATTTCGGATCGGCGATGCTCTTTACGGAATGCACGCCGATGACTGGCCCGAAGAAGCACGATCCACGGTCATTGAGGCTGTCGGCGACGAATGAACGTTCTGGTTCGACTACGACTACGGGCGATGGTTAGGTTCCACAACGTGGACCTGGAGCGCACGAGACGGTTGAGCGATTCGCTGAAGCCCGCCGTCCGCACGGCCGGCGCCAATACTGTCCAGCTGACGACGTGGGCGGGCCCTGCGGCTATGAGGCGTTCCTCGTCGCTCTCGACGATGCCAACCTCCCGAAGCACGAACAGTTCCTGACTTGGATCGGTGGGTCGTTTGACGGCACTCACTTCGATACGGCCGAAGCGAACGCCAAACTTCAACCTCTGAGGTAGGCCAGGTGACCGTGGACCGTGGCACTGCTCTTGCCCTCAGTCTCTCCGCTGCGCTCCCCTCGGAAAGTCGCGCAAGTGGTCGTACGCGGTGATGAGACGCGATATCACGGGAGCACGTTCCCACCAGCGTGGACCCCGCGGATCCAGGCTTGTGGGTGCGTGCGTTCGGATGTGCGACGCGCTCTTCAGGGCCGCTTCGTGATCGGTTCTGCGGAACGAGCCTCTGAGCTCTGGTAGCGCCTCGCTCAGTTCCCACTCGATCTCCGTGCCGACGAGCTGAATCAGCTCCTCGATCTCCGAGTCGAAGTCCTGCCCGGTTCTCAGGTTGATGCCCTGCACTCCGCGCGACATCCGCTCCACCCGGTCAATCTGAGGGCGTCTGACCCGCATCCCCTGGTCGAACCTCGATACGAACTCGCTCAACTGCGGTTCCTCTGCCGCCACCCTGGACACGTCCACCAGGGCCGCCTCCCTGGTGGCGACGTGACGCACAATCTCCTTAGCCAGCTCGCCGTACTCAGCCCGATCCTCGACCGAGCTCCCACGTCGCTGCCGAAGCTCGCCAAATAGCTCTCGCAGTTCGAGGTCCTCAGTCTCGAGTAGCTCGAGCGCGTTGGAGTCGTACCGAGTAATCATTCTCATATCGGTTCAGATACCCGTCTCAACCGATCCGGCACCAGCACCTGTCGAGTCCGGCACTACGGTCGCCTTCGGCTGATGCCGAGAGGCCCAACCGTCGACGAACGCACCGCAGACGACCAGGACCAGCCCGACGCCAATGCTGTAGCCAACCTCATAGGTCAGGAGCCGCAGGTGCGAGGATGCAACGAAGTATGCCCCGGTGTTCGAGAGCACCGGCCACGCCAGCGACCCGATAGCGAACCACGCGCCGCAGATCATGAGCAGCGTCCCCGCCGTCGCCAGGCTCAGGCGGCCCTTGCCCACGGCGACCCCGCGCGACTCCGCGAGCACGAACAGGCCGAGCAGGACACCCACCGCACCAGGCACCAGCGCCAGTACGGCGTGTGCCAAGTTCCAGTGCCAAGAGCCCGTTCCGTCACCGCTGAAATTAAACAGCGGACCGATGTAAGGCACGATGCCGCCCCACGCTGAAACCAGCACTGCCACGATACCGGCGGTGCCGAGACCTATGCGGCCGAGGTGCGCACGTGTCCTCGCGTCACTACGTTCGACCCGCGATTGCTCGAAATGCTCATTGCCTGCAAGGGTGCCCGTTGTCATCGCTGCCGACCTCCTTCGTCGTCCGGCGCGTACGAGGTAGATACCCACGCAGGAGGACAGAAAACGGCGGTCAATCAGTGCGGGTGTGACGAAGACGCGCCGCCTCGCCAATCCTCTCCCGTCGCGGTGGAATCCGATGCCTGGGAATTGCCCGGGATGCCGCTTGATCTCCAACGCCGGTGACGACGGACATGTCGGCGGCGCATCCTGGGTTCGACCCGCAAGTTTGGTGGCTACGGTGGGTCTCGGTGACACCGAAAGCCAAGCGCCCGGGCGTGGCAAGCGGCCCGAAGCAGCTCGACACCTACCGGGCCAAGCGTGACCCCCGCAAGACGCCCGAGCCGATGGGACGCCGTACCCCTGCGCGCGGCGGCCAGCGGTTCGTGATTCAAGAGCACCACGCGCGCAGCCTGCACTGGGACCTTCGGCTCGAGCGTGGCGGCGTCCTCGTGTCGTGGGCACTGCCAAAGGGTCTGCCCGAGTCGCCGGACCAGAACCATCTCGCCGTGCATACGGAGGACCACCCGCTGGAATACGCCACCTTCGAAGGGGAGATCCCCAAGGGGGAATACGGCGGCGGACAGATGATGATCTGGGACACCGGTCACTACGAGGCGGAGAAATGGACGGACACCGAGGTGAAATTCGTGCTGCACGGTGGCCGTGCGTCCGGCGACTTCGTGCTGTTCCAAACCAAGGATCGCAACTGGATGATCCATCGCCACGGTCCTTCGACTCGGACCGACCCACTTCCCACCTCCATCAAGCCCATGCTCGCCGTACCGGGCGAACTCCCCTCGGACGACGAGCACTGGGCCTTCGAGATCAAATGGGACGGGGTGCGCACCATCTTGTTCGTGGAAGGTGGAAGGGTCCGGGCGCAGAGCAGAAACGATCTCGACGTGACCACCGCCTTCCCTGAGCTCGCGGACATCGGGAAGTTCCTCGGCATGACCACTTGCGTCATCGACGGTGAAGTCGTAGCCCTCGGCGAGGACGGGCGACCCAGCTTCTCGAGGCTGCAGCACCGCATGCACGTCACCAACCAACGAGAGGCGCATCGCCGGGCCACAACGGATCCGGTGAGCTTCGTGGCCTTCGATCTCCTCTACATCGACGGCCACTTGCTCCTCGACAACGGCTACGACGAGCGGCGAGCCCGACTCGAGGCGCTGCACCTGGCTGGTGACACCTTCACGACCACCGACTCGTTTCACGACGTCTCGGGCCGGGACATCCTCGATGCCGCCACGGCGAACGGACTCGAAGGGGTGGTGGCGAAGCGCCGCGACGCGCCGTACCGTCCCGGCCGCCGCCATCCCGATTGGATCAAGGTCAAGGCATTCCGGACTCAGGAGGTCGTCATCGGCGGATGGACCGAGGGCCGGGGCGAACGGGACGGCAGCCTGGGAGCGCTCCTGCTCGGCGTCCCTGGAGCGGACGGATTGCGTTACGTCGGGAAGGTCGGCACCGGTTTCAGCGAGCGGGCCCGGCAAGACCTCCTGAACGACCTTCGCTCGCTGACGCTGGACGCCAGTCCCTTCGACTCCCCGCTCCCGGCCCGCGACACTTCGAACGCCCACTTCGTCCGGCCGGATTTGGTCGGGGAGGTCGCCTACGGCGAATGGACGCCGGCCGGTCGACTCCGCCACCCGATCTGGCGTGGCCTGCGACCCGACAAGGAACTCGATCAGGTGGTCGTGGAATGAATCGTGTCAACACGTCGACGCGTGCCACCATCGGCGGGCGGGAGATCTCAGTCTCAAATCTGGACAAGGAGTTCTTCCCACAGCGTGGCTTCACCAAAGGCCAGCTGATCGACTACTACGTGCGGATCGCCGATGCCATGCTCCCCCATGTCAAGGAGCGACCGCTGACGATGCGCCGCTTTCCCAACGGCGTCGAAGGGAAGTCTTTCTTCGAGAAGCACATTCCGTCACACGCCCCGAATTGGGTGCAGTCCGTGTCGGTGCCGTCCGCCGACGGGCAGGAAGCGATCGCCTACACAATGGCGAACGACGTCGCCACCCTTGCCTGGGCCGCCAATTTGGGCAATATCGAATTCCATGTTCCGTTGTGGCATGTCGGCCGGCGCCGCAAACTTCCGTCGAATCCGGACCACATGGTCTTCGACCTCGACCCCGGCGAAGGCACCTCCATCATCGAGTGTTGCATCGTGGCCGGGTACATCATGGAAGAGCTGGAGAACGAGGGCCTCGAATCATTCGCCAAGACCAGTGGCTCCAAGGGCCTGCAGCTGTACGCGGCGGCCGGACCGAAGAGCACGTGGGATGGGGTCCGCAACCACGCCTACGACATCGCCCGCAAGTTGGAGTCCGACCACCGTGATCTCGTCGTCTCCAATATGCGAAAGTCCCTGCGAAAGGGACGGATCCTGATCGACTGGAGCCAGAACCACCCGGCAAAGACCACGGTGGCCGTGTACTCGGTGCGCGCCATGTCGCGTCCGACTGTTTCGACACCGGTGACGGCCGAAGAAGTGCGTCGCTGTGCCAAACAGAAGAAATCTCAACTTCTCGTTTTCGAGACCTCCGACGTGTTGCGCAGGGTCGAAAAGGACGGAGACCTGTTTGCCCCACTCGGGACCACGTAACAACACCCCGCCCGTTCGTGGCCGATGGTGGTTGCGAGGCCGGTCTTCAGGGTACGCGCGACATGAGGCACGCGATCGACACAAGGAGGGCCAGATGCCCCAACAACAGTGGAGCGACAAACGGGAACGCCAGTACGACCACATCAAGGAAGGCCTTCTCGAGCGCGGCGATTCCGAGTCTTTGGCGGAGGAGGTCGCAGCCCGGACCGTCAACAAGGATCGGGCGCGGTCGGGCGAGGCTCGCGCCGCCAGCCGGACTTCGACTGACGACATCTCTTCGGAACGGAGGGGTGGGTTGCGTTCGCACCGAGGTCCAGGTGGCCGTACGCGGGACCAGCTTTACGAGGAGGCCCGCAGGAAGGGCATCGAGGGGCGCTCCAAGATGAGCAAAGCGCAGCTCGAACGGGCGCTCAGCCGCTGAGCGGCTCAGCCAGCGTTTTACCGCAGCCGGCGGAGCACCTCGTCCACGACTTCGGAAGTCGAAGCTTCTCCACCCAGATCGAACGTGCGAATCCCGTCGGCCGCCGCCCCCAAAGTGGCCAGTCTGATGGCAGCCGCCCTGTTGGACACCAAAGAGCTGCCGTGGGCGGCATGATCGAGCACGGCGGCGCAGGCGAGCAGCATGGCCATCGGGTTGGCGACGTTCTTGCCCCTCAACGACGGCGCCGTCCCGTGCGGTGCCTCGGCCATGGCGACCCGCGGGCGTAGTTCCTGGTCGAGCGCCAGGAGCACCGACTCGGCTCCTGCAATCGAACCGAAGAGGGCCAGAACGAGGTCCGACAGACAGTCGCCGTCCCGGTTCAGTGACGGCACCACCAGAGGACTGGCGCTCGATTCCGTGATCAGGCCTGCGTAGGCGGCGTCAATGAGGGTGGGCCGATAGACGATCTCGGGGTGTCTGGACGCTGCCGCATCCATCTCTTCTTTCAGCATGCCTTCGTAGACCGTCGACACGGTCCACTTCGGCCCGCCGTACACGCAGGCGCCGAATTGGGCGGCGGTGAGGAAGGAGTACTCGGCAACGGATCGGCACACGGAGCGATCGATCCGCTCGGTCCGCCAGGCCTGCTCGTCCAGTGAGCCTGGACCTCCGGTCCGCCCTTCATCGGCCCCATAGGCATCGCCGACGGCCATGCGGACCACCACGATTGGGTGCACCACGTGAGCCGGGGGGGTCACACCCGGGATCCGCCGTCCGGTGCGCACGATCACCGAGCCGCCGACGCCCTCGCGCAAGATGCGGTTCGGGCTCCCCACGTCGCCGGTGATCTCCGGGGTCACCGTGGCCGCCTTCAGCCCCAGGCCCGTTTCCCTCATGGCAGCGGCGGCCTCACGGACGACGTCGTTCCCCGTGGCGCGGCGGCTCCCGAGCGAAAGGTCGAAGTGCACGAGATCGAGATCGAACCCGAGCACATCGGGCGCCAACACCCGGAGGGCCTCCTCAAGCAATTCCTGGCCCGTTTCGTCCCCGTCACACACCACGAGTTGCTCTCCCATCGACACGCGGCCAGGGTCGCGCGAAACGTCGGCTCGCCGCCAACGTGCATCGACCTCGAACCAAACACTGGCCCTCCGACCTGGTCTTGCGCCGTGGAATCCGGGGCGCGAATACATGGGGTCGAACGGGGAAAGGAATTCAGACCGGAGGAACCCAATGTCAGAAGGGACGGCGGCCGAACCGCCTCAGGGAACGCCCGGTCGGCGTGCGCTGGGCGCAATGGAGAGCGCTGTACGCCGCGCCCGCGAGCGAACGGGCGCAACGACGCTGACCACCCCGCCACCCCAAAGGTCGTCGTCGGCTCCAGGCGAGCATTCATCGGCCCGTCCACCACCTCTCACTCCCCCCCGGCCGTGGGCCGGCGCGATCCCTCCTCAGCCCGAGCCGCACGCGTCGGCACAGCGCGAGCATTGGCTCGTTATCTCGGTGGCAGTGGTCGCGGCATTCGTCGTCGCCGCCGGGATCGCCTTGGCCGTCTCGTCGGGCAGCGGCGGGCCTCAGGTTGCCGCGCCCCCGCCGTCAGCGACGGCCGGGCCGGCCGCTGCTGCACACGCTCCCGCGGCGAGCCATCCGGGCCACCGTGGATCCGGCCAGGTTTCCCCGTCGCGCACGACCACGTCGGTCGCTCCCGCAGCCGGCGGGCCGCCCGTGATCTCCTCGATCACCCCGAACTCCGGAGCGGCCGGACAGGGCATTCAAGTCACCGGCTCGAACTTCCTCAGTTCGGATGGTCGGATCGTCGCGACCTTTAACGGTCAGGTGGCCCCGACGAGTTGTCCCGCGGAGACCACCTGCACCGTGACCGTGCCGCCGATGACCGGCGTAGCGTCGGCCCAAGTCGCGATCACGACGGCAACCGGGACCTCGAACGTCGTGACGTTCACCTACTCCTGAGAGCTGGCCGGCCAGAGGGACTCGGGCTCTCGCCCCTTGGTCTCCGGGAGTAGCCAGAAGAACGCTGCCGCGGTGGCCGCCGGCAGGAACGTCAACTCCGCTGCAGCGGCGAAGCGATTGCCGACGTCAGCAACCGCCCCGAACAGAACCAACCCGGCCACCGCGCCGAGGACGCCGGCCGCGACCCACCAGCCGGTCACCGACGCCCGCACCGAGGTCGGGAACAACTCGGTGAGGAGCGCCCCTACCGCCGGCGCCAACAAGCCTCCGCTAAGGGCACCGAGGACATAGCCGAAGACGTACGCCGTGCTCGAACCCGTATAGGCGAACGTTCCGGTGCACGCGACAGCGACCAAGGCGATCGTGCCGGTAGGCCTCCGCCCGATGCGATCCGCCAGCCAGCGCCCGGCCAACAAGCCGATGAGGCCAGTCAGCCCGGCGACAGCCACCATCGCCGCCGTGACGTACCCCTGGAGGTGCAAGACGTCCTGCCCGAACAGAAACGCGAAGCTGGTGGCTGGTCCCGTGATAAACGAAATGGCGAAACCGATCAGCGCCAAGACGGCGACCCGGCCGCGATAGCGACGTCCTACGGCGCCGAGGACCGGAGTGGGGTGATCAGCCTCTGCCTCGGCCACCATAAAGCGGCTCGGTTCCTCCACCCGACCGCGTAAGGCGTACACCGCGATGAGGGGCACCAGGGCCAGCGCGAAGATCCCGCGAAATCCAAGCGTCCCCGAAGCCAGGCTGTGCACGATCGCCGAGAGACCTGCGCCGCCCGCATAGCCGGCTGAGACGAGAGCAATCGCAGCCGTGCGGTCCCGCGAGCTTGTCTCTTCGGCCGCCATCACCTCGGCCAGGGCGTTCGTGGCGGTGAGGAGCGGACGTCCGAAGGCGAAGATGATGACGAACCACCAGTACCCAGGGCTGGCCGCCGCGACCGCGGTCAGCGCAAGGCCGACGATGGTCACGCCGAGGAAAATGCGGCGTCGCCCGAGCCGGTCGGCGATCCCTATGAGGGGGAGGCTGCCGAGTGAGGCCAGCCGGATGATGGCCAATCCGACTCCCAAGCGGGTGCCAGAAAGACCGACCTTGTCCGCGATCGAAGCTCCCTGAGCGACATGGCCCAGTTGCCGCGAGACGTCGCCCAGGGCCGCAACCGCTCCGTACTGTCCGAATCCCGACGCGAGAGCGATGAAAGCGATGGCGAGAATGGCCGGATCGGTCCACCGACGCAGCTGGAGACGACCTGCGACCTCACTGGATTCGTCGGGCAACAGCGAGGACACTACGCCCGCCCCCTCCTGCGGCTCTCGACGCTATCGGCCTGGCGAACCGACGCGGCACGCCGCAGCAGCTCGACCACTTCGGCGTCGGATGTCGGCGAGAAGTCGTGGTACCACTCGCCGACGGCAAAAAACCGTTCGGGTACTTGCAGGCACACCAACTCGTCGCATGACATGCGAAGCTCGAGCGCGGCTGTCCGGGACGCTACCGGCGCCGCAAAGACGAGACGGGCGCAGCCAAGGGCTCGTGCGACCTGGCATGCGGCGCGCGCCGACGAACCGGTGGCGACACCGTCGTCCACCACGATGACACAACGACCCAATACTTCGATACGAGCCCGCCCGCTTCGGTACAGCGCAGCCCGTCGGTCAAGCTCGACACGCTCCTTGCGCTCAGCCTCGTCAAGATCGATGGGGCTCAGCCCCGAGGGTCCGAGAACGTCGACGTTCTCTACCCGGATGCCCCCTTCCCCGATCGCCCCCATCGCCAGCTCCGGTTGGAAGGGGACGCCGAGCTTCCTGACCACCAGCACATCGAGCGGGACTCCCAGCGCGACGGCCACCTCGAATGCGACAGGCACGCCACCACGGGGGAGGCCCAAGACCGCGACGTCCAGACCTCCGAGATCGACCGTCCGAACGACCTCGGCCAGGTGACGACCGGCGTCCACCCGATCGCGGAACCTCAATGAACACCTCCCCGGCGTCACCCTCAGTGTCCCTTCTACCCACTTCCACCGCCAGCGCAGGTCATGGTTCGCTGGTTCGCTCTGCCGCGAGGCAGGGTCAGGCACGACGCCGAGCGCAGAAGCGGATCAGGTGTGAGGCCACGCACAGCCGCTGGACACAGCGCGATGATGAGGCGAGAAGGGCTCGGCAACGAGCTGAACGGGAGGACTGAAAACGGGAGAGCAAGGCCTCAACAGCCACCAAAGGGACACGCTGGCGCAGATCTTTCGGCACCCGCTGAGCCACAACGTCGAGTGGCACTCCGTCATCTCGCTGGTGGAGTCAGTCGGTGAGGTCCGGGAGACGCACAAAGGGCATCTCCTGGTGACTATCGGAGGCGAAACCGAGACATTCGAACCGCGTAACAAGGACATCGATGCGGAACAGTTGGCGCTGTTGCGCAAGTTTCTATCGAAGTCCGGCTATGGCCCCGAAGGTGCACCGGAGTAGCGCGGCCGGGATCCCGCGCCTGCGACATGGCGCATGACCTGGTCCTCGCCGCGGACATCGGGGGTACCCAGATGCGCGCGGCGCTGGTGGGCGAGAACGGCCAGGTCGTGCTGCGAAGGTCCGCTCCGACGCCCAGCGAGGCTGACGCGGCCGCTGCGTTGATCGAACTCATCCGGTCTGTCGGCGCCTCCGACGAGGGGAGCCGTGTCGCGCATGCCGTAGTCGGACTTCCGGGAGCCGTGGACTATAGGGTCGGCAGGCTTCTGTGGGCCCCCAATTTGCCCGAAGCGTGGCCCGATCTGCTCTCACGGGACAAGCTCTCGGCGAAGCTCGGCATGCGCACGTACGTCGCCAACGACGCCGATCTGGCCGCCGTCGGCGAGGCCTCGGCGCTCGCCGGCAACCGAACGGCGGATCTGGCCTATCTGACGATCTCCACGGGGATCGGGGCTGGTGTCGTGCTGGGTGGCGAGCTCGTCGCGGGGAACCGGTCCCTGGCCGAAGTCGGTCACACCGTCATCGATTGGCGGGCCTGGCGCGACGGCAAGGCAGCCACGCTCGAAGAATTGGCATCGGGAACGGGCGTGGCCCGACAGGCCCGCGAAGCCGGTCTGGGCAACCTCGACGCCGCGGCGGTCGCTGCGGCAGCCGACGAGGGCGACCCCACGGCCACCAGCATCTGGTCGGCTGCGATCGCGGCGGGCGCGGCTGGCGTTGCCAACCTCATCATGTGCTTCTCGCCGAGCCTCGTCGTCATCGGAGGAGGCCTCGGTCGGCGCGACCAGTTCTTCCGGCCGCTTCGTCAGATCGTCATGCGCCATCGTGCGCAATTTCCCGACGACCTCGACGTCGTGGCCTCGGGCCTCGGCGACGACGCCGGCCTGGTCGGAGCCGCTCGCTGGGAGTCCCTCTCGGGCGTTGCGCAGTAACGCCACCCGCTTGTGCATGAAATCACAGCACCCTCCCAGCACGAAGGGGCCTTCCTCTATAACCTTCTCGAAGCTGCAACCAAACCGCAATGGAATGAACCAAACACGGGTAGAACGCAGTCAAGGGGGGCCCGGCCAACCGGACGGGCCGTATATCAAAGGAGACAATGTGCGTTTCAGCAGCAGGGCAGGCATGCTCGGGGGGCTCTCCCTCGCGTTGTCGGCGACGCTGGTCGGTGCCATGTGCGGTGGGGCGTCGGCCTCAATCAGCACCAGCGGACCGTCCAACATCAAGACAACGTCCTTCACGAACAACTTCAGCGCGATGTCGCAATTCAAGTCGCTCGCCGCAGCGGGCCATGGCAAGGTGGCCGCGATCCTGCCCGACACCGTGAGCTCGACTCGCTATGTCGAGTTCGACCAACCCGACATCACCAAGGCGCTGCAGAAGGCCGGCCTGAGCTCGTCGCAGTACGTCGTGCAAAACGCCCTCGGCAGTGACGCAACCCAACTGACTGACGCGCAAACCGACATCTCCAACGGAGCCACGGTGCTGCTCGTCGACCCGCTCGACTCGGGCGTTGGCACGCAAATCGAGACTTACGCGAAGTCACGTGGCGTCAAGGTCATCGACTACGACCGCCTTACGCTCGGTGGAAGCCGTACGTACTACGTCAGCTTCAACAACGTGACGGTCGGAAAGATGATCGGGCAGGGCCTCGTGAGCTGTGTGAGCGCGTGGCACATCTCGAAGCCCCAGGTCGTTGTGATGCACGGCGCCGTCACGGACAACAACGCCACGTTGTTCGCGCAGGGCTACGACGGTGTCATCAACCCGGAGTTCAAGTCCCACGGGTGGACGGCGGTGGCACACACGGCCGGCACATGGGACCCGCCGACAGCAGAAACCGAATTCCAGGCGGTCTACACGGCCCATCCGAGCGTGAACTCTGCGCTCATCCCCAACGACGAGACGGGAGCGCCGATCATCACGTACCTGCAGTCCTTGCACATCAAGCCGAAGACCTTCCCGACTACCGGACAGGACGCCACCCTGACGGGTCTCCAGAATGTCCTCTCCGGCTACCAGTGCGGAACGGTGTACAAGCCGATCTACCTGGAAGCGCAAGCCGCCGTCGCACTGGCGCTCTACCTGCGGGCAGGGGCCAAGCCACCGGCATCGCTCGTCAACGGTTCGACCAAGGACACGACGGCTGGGGTGAATGTCCCCTCCACCCTGCTGATACCGGAGTGGGTGACCACGAAGAACATGAAGTCCACCGTGGTCAAGGACAACTTCGTGCCGACCGCCCAGCTCTGCTCCGGCCAGTACGCGAGCGACTGCACCGCGGCAGGCATCACTCCGTAGCAATCGCTGGATCGGCGCTACTCGCTGGGTAATGTCGATCGCAGCAAGGTGAGCTCCGGGCCGACCCCCCGTTCCCGACCACGGGACGGGGGGTCGGCCGCAGGGGTGTCCGCAGAGTTCCATTCGACGGTGACGGGGGGTGCCAACATGACCGAGGGTGTGCCGCTCCTGGAACTGAGGGGGGTGAGCAAGCTCTTCGGGGCGGTCCAGGCCCTCAAGTCGGTCAATCTGTCTCTCCCCCCAGGAAAGGTGACGGCGTTGGTCGGCGACAACGGAGCCGGCAAATCCGTAACCATCAAGACGATCTCGGGGCTGTGGGAACCCACCTCGGGCGAGATCCTCTGGGAGGGGTCCCGCGTCCATATCAAGTCCACCAATGACGCCGAGGCACTCGGGATCACGACCATCTACCAGGACCTCGCGCTGTGCGACAACCTCGACATCGTGCAGAACATGTTCCTCGGGCACGAGAAGCTCAGGTATGGGTTGCTCGACGAAGCGAAGATGGAACTGGCGGCGCGCGAGACCCTCGCGGACCTGCATGTCACCACGGTGCGGTCGATCCGCCAGCCCGTGGCCTCCCTCTCCGGCGGACAACGGCAGTCGGTGGCGGTGGCGAAGGCAGTCCTCTCGGCCGCCAAGCTCGTCATCATGGACGAGCCCACCGCCGCCCTCGGTGTGGCACAGACACGGACAGTGCTCGACCTGATCAAACGCCTCTCGGACCAGGGGACCGCGGTCATGATGGTCTCGCACAACCTCAACGACGTCTTTGCCGTGGCCGATGAGATCGCCGTCCTCTACCTGGGCCAATCGGTGGCGTCGGGACCTGCCTCCGATTTCGATACGCAGGTGGTGGTCGAGTACATGACGACGGGCCAATCGAAGCGCAAGGCAGCGGGGTGAGGCGGCCGTGACCGACACGATCGACGAGCCGCCGGCCTCGGACAAGGCCCCTGAGGACCAGCCGGCGGACGGCAGCATCAGCGCCATCGACCCCGACGCGCTCGTCGTCCTCGCACCAGACGTGCTGGCGGACTCCCTCGGCGCTTATCTCCTCGCCTGGTGGAAGCGGATCAAGGGCGGCGAGAGCGGCGCGCTGCCCATCATCCTTGGGCTGGTCGCCATCTGCATCTTCTTCGAGGTGCAGTCGAGCGCGTTCCTCCACGCCGGCAACATCGTCAATCTCTTCGTGCAGGCGACCGCCATCATCCTCCTCGGGCTGGCCGAGCTCTACGCGCTGATCTTGAGCGAGATCGACCTGTCGGTCGGCTTCGTTGGCGCCGTCGGGGCGACGATCGCCCTCGCGCTGATGGGGGCTCCCCAGAACTGGCCGTGGTGGGCGGCCGTCATCGTCGGCCTCGCAGCGTGTGCCGTGATCGGCGCGTTCCAGGGCGCAGTGATCACCCGGCTGAAGATTCCCTCCTTCGTGGTGACGCTCGCCGGCTTGCTCGGCTGGCAGGGCGTGATGATCTACATCTTCGACATCGACAAGGGTGCGGTCGGCGGCGTGATCACCATCTCCAACAATGTGATCAACGACCTCGTGAGCGGCAGCATGACGCCAACCGCCGGGTGGATCCTTCTCGTCGTCCTGGTGGCCGTCTTCGGCGCCGCGGCCCTGTTCCGAGCGGCGAGGCGACGTACCCAGGGTCTCAGCGCGCCTCCGATCGGCATCACGATCCTGACCATCGTCGCGGTGGCTGCTGCCGGAGCGGTGGTTGTCTGGGTCTGCAACCTCAACCGGGGGACGCTCGTGACGGTACAGGGTGTGCCGTGGGTCATCCCCGTCCTGGTCGTGATCGTGTTCGCCCAGGGGTTCCTGCTCACGCGGACCCGCCTCGGCCGCTACCTCTATGCCATCGGCGCCAGTCCCGAGGCGGCGCGACGGGCCGGGATCAAGGTGGCGCGGATCAGGACCATCGCGTTCGCGCTGTGCAGCCTCACCGCGGGGATGGCGCTCATTGTCTACGCGTCCCGGCTGGGCTCCTTCTCCGTGGGTTACGACGGCGGCACCACCGTTCTGTACGCGGTCGCCGCCGCGGTCATCGGCGGGGCCAGCCTGTTCGGTGGTTACGGCAAGGTCGTCCACCCGCTGCTGGGCGGCCTTGTGATCGCGACGCTCACGAACGGCCTCGCCCTGCTCAATATCACCACCGCGGGGACAGACATCGCCACCGCGGCCGTCCTCCTCATTGCAGTGGCGGTTGACTCGACGCTCCGCCGGCGCGGCCGTTCCGGCGCACTCTGAGCTGATCCGGCGCCCGCCAACGTGCGGCCGGTAAAGCGCAGCGGTCGCCGTTCTGAGCTCTTTGCCGTCGCCGTCGCCTTGTTGCTCGGTGCCAGTCCGCCCAGCGGCGCGGCAACCACAACGACGGCGCCTGCTCCGTCCGTCGGTTCGTGGACCGTCTACCACGGCGCGCCCGATGGCGACGGGGTGGCGGCCGCGGTCACCTCGGTCAACCTCTCCACGCGAGCCTGGACATCACCGACGCTGGACGGCCAGCTCTATGGCGAGCCACTGGCTTGGGACGGGCACGTCTTCGTGGCCACAGAAAACGACACCGTCTATGCGCTCTCGACCTCAACGGGCGCGGCGGCATGGTCGACCCACCTTGGTACGCCAGTGCCTTCATCAGCGCTGCCGTGTGGCGACATCTCGCCGACCGTCGGAATTACCGGGACACCGGTTGTCGATCCCGCACGCTCCGAAGTGTTCGTCGTCGCGGACGAACTCGTTGACCAACGCCCCGCACACGAGCTGATCGGGTTGGACGCGACCACTGGCAAGGTGGTGCTCACCCGGAACGTCGACCCAGCAGGATCGTCCCCGGCCGCCCTGCTCCAGCGCACGGGACTTACTTTGGACACCAACCGCGTCGTTTTCGGCTTCGGCGGTAATTTCGGAGACTGCTCCACCTATCACGGTTGGGTGGTCGCAGTCCCCGAAACCGGTGGCCCGAACGAGGATTTTGCTGTCGACTCCGGGGCCGGCCAGAGCCAGGGTGCCGTCTGGATGGGTGGGGCCGCCCCCGTCGTGGACTCCAGTGGCAATATCTGGGTTGAGCCCGGGAACGGCTCCGTGACCACCGCAAGCCGTCCCTACGACGACAGTGACTCGGTGCTCGAACTGTCGCCCGCGCTCACCATCATCCAGTACTTCGCTCCCTCGTCGTGGGCCACCGAGAATGCCAGCGACCTCGATCTCGCGACGGCGCCCGCGCTCCTGTCTGACGGTCAGGTGGTGGCAGCCGGAAAGGACCGAACCGCTTACCTGCTCAACGGCACTCACCTCGGGGGAATCGGTGGTGAGTTGTCGTCACTCCCGGACGCATGCGGGCAGGTCATCGACGGTGGGCCCGCCTTCGTCGGGACGACCGTGTTTCTGCCCTGTATGAGTGGGACGGTCGCCGTACGGGCGTCGTCCGCCCCCGCCGGCCTCCGCATTCTCTGGAGCGCCACATCCGGGGGCGGCCCCCCGATCGTCGCCGCCGGCCTGGTTTGGAGCATCGGACAAAACGGCACGTTGTATGGGCTCAGTGCGACGTCGGGAGCAGTGGTGCAGAGGGCCAGCGTGGGCGCGCCAGCCAATCACTTTCCGACCCCCGCGATCGGCGACGGCCTCCTGCTGGTGGCTAGTTCCACCGACGTGGTTGCCTTCTCGGTGGCTACGGCCAACGGGGGCCAGGGCACCACGACCACGGTGGTGACGAGCAGTCCCTCCACCTCGAATCACACGACGTCGGGCACGGCGTCGGCGTCGAGTGGCACACCGGCTTGGGTCATCCTCGTGATCGTGTTGGGTGTCCTCGCCCTCGGGAGCGGGATCGTGTGGTGGTGGCTGCGGCGACGAAGGGCGGGGCGGATCAGTTCGTAATCGGCTTCGTCGCCGACACGGAAGTAAAGAGGCCGCCGCTGTACGTCGCCGTCGCCGTCTCCGTCGTCGCGCAAGGATGCGTGGGTGCCTTGGCGAGCCTGCAGGTGACGGTGCCCGAATTGGGAAGCCTGAACGTGGTGCCTCCCCCCTGCACTGGACCGCCTGACTGGACTCATTCACCGCTCGGGGCGACGTTCAGCGAGCGGAGACCACCAGCTCGAGGACGGTGCTCACGCCACCGACGAGTAGGGAGATCGCCACGATGACCGCGAGGACCTTGATCATTGGCCGGTGCATCGGCTCCCAGTCCCCGACGTCGTCGAACATGTCGAGGGCATTGCCGTCCTCGTCCGCCCATCCGGGTTCCTGGGGCGGGGGGTCGTCGAGCGGGCGGGGCTCGCGGGTCGCCACGTAGCCGATGAAGGCTCCCAGTCCCACCGGGAAGTGGGGCTGGGGCGGGGGTCCGGGGAGGTGGCCCTGCATCGGATTCCACGTTACCCCTGCGCAGAGCGCTGCAAGCGGCTCACCGTCTACCCTCGTCACCATGGACGAGCCCCAGCAGATCGGCTTCACCGCGGCCGAATCGGTACCGCGTTTTCCCCGGGAGCCCAAGCCGCCGACGGGTGCACCAAACGTCGTGGCGATCGTGCTCGACGACACGGGGTTCGGTCACCTCGGATCCTTCGGCTCGGACATCGGGACGCCGCACCTCGACGCGCTGGCGGCTGATGGGGCGGCGTTCAACCGTTTTCATGTGACTGCCCTCTGTTCGCCGACCCGGGCCTGCTTCTTCACCGGGCGTAACCACCACGCAGTTGGGATGGGCTTCCTGGCCGACATCCCGCTCGGCTTCCCTGGCTACCACTCCCGATTGCCCAGGTCGGCGGCCACGCTGCCCCGGCTCCTGCGCGACGCCGGGTATTCGACGATGGCCGTCGGAAAATGGCATCTGACCCCGCGCTGGCAACGCTCGGCGGCCGGTCCGTTCGACACCTGGCCGCTCGGGCTCGGGTTCGAGCGGTATTACGGTTTCCTCCAGGGGGACACGAATCACTGGGCGCCGAACCTGGTCTGCGATAACCACTACATCGAGGCGCCCCGCCCTCCCGGCGAGGGCTACCACTTGAGCGAGGACCTGGCTGACCAGGCGGTCCGCATGGTCCAGGACCAGCAGCACGGGGCGCCCGGCAAGCCGTTCTTCTTGTACTTCGCCCTCGGCGCGATGCACGCGCCGCACCACGTCGCGCCCGAATGGGTCGACCCGTACCACGGAATGTTCGACAAGGGGTGGGACGCCTGGCGGGAGGAAGTGTTCGCCCGCCAGGTCGCCACCGGCACGGTGTCGGCGGGAACCGAGCTCACCGCCCGCCCCCCCTGGGTCGAGGCGTGGGCGGACCTGTCGACGGATCAGCGCCGCATGCTGGCTCGCCAGCAAGAGGTCTTCGCCGGCTTCCTCACCCACACCGATGCCCAGATCGGCCGGGTCCTCACCTCGCTCGAAACCCTCGGCGTGATGGACAACACACTTGTCATGGTGTTCTCCGACAACGGAGCCAGTGCCGAAGGCGGCAAGGAAGGCAGCCTCAACGAGATGCGGTTCACCGCCCACGTCCGCGAGTCGTTGGCTGACAACCTGGCGCACTACGACGACTGGGGCGGGTTCACGACCTACAACCACTACTCGTGGGGTTGGGCCTGGGCCGGCAACACGCCGCACAAACTTTGGAAGCGCTACACCTGGCTGGGCGGGACCCGCACACCGCTCATCGTCAACTGGGGCGGGCGCGTCGGAAAGCCCGGAGCGGTGCGCACACAGTTCGCACACGCGATCGACCTGATGCCGACCGTCATGGACGCTGTCGGGCTCGAGATTCCCGACGAGGTTGACGGCGTGACCCAACAGCGGATCGATGGCGTGAGCCTCCTCTCGGCATTGGATGACCCGGGTGCGCCGGAACAGCACCACACGCAGTACTTCGAGATGCTGGGCTCGCGCTCCATCTACCACGAGGGGTGGAAGGCGACCACCAACCACATCAGCACAGGCATCCTCGACGAGGAGGAGCTGGCCGTCGGCAGCCGCACCTTCGACGAGGATCGCTGGGAGTTGTTCGACCTCGGGACGGATTTCTCGGAAGCGAGCGATCGCGCCGACGACGAGCCGGAGCGGCTGCGCCACCTGACCGAAGTCTGGTCGGCCGAGGCAGGACGCAACAACGTGCTGCCCATCTCTGACGGCCTGGTCGACCGATTCGGGGGGTTTATCCCGCCCGCCTGGCCGCCGGGCTCACAACGCACGTTCCTGCCGGGTGGCGGCCCGGTCGCCGACGAGTCGGTGCCCCTCTTGTGGGGCGGCTTTCGCCTCACGGCCGGCATCGAGGCGCCGCGCGAGGCCAACGGAGTCATCTGTGCGCTCGGCGACTGGTTCGGGGGCTACGCGCTCTACGCGGTGGACGGCACCGTGCACTTCACGTTCGCCCGCTCGGCCGACGCCATCGAGCTCGTCACGCCGGCAGACATCGAAGTCGGGCCCCACAAACTCGACGTGCTCTACGAGGTCGGGCCCGACGCCACCGGTCGAATGGCGCTGCTTCTCGACGGCATCGAGGTCCACTCGACGAGCGTCGAGGGACTGCTGCCGATGGCGTTGCAGCACGGTGGCGCAGGCCTGCGACTCGGGCGCGACAGCGGGTTCCCGGTCTCGGCGCGTTACTCGCCGCCCGCCCCGTTCAACGGCACGGTGCACCAGCTGAGGATCGAGACGCCCGGCGCCCGGCGCCCCGACCCGGCCGATGAGCTACGCGCCGCGCTCCACGCGGACTAATGGCGCCGCTCTCGCCTCTCGTGCGCGAGGCCATCGAGGCCGGACACTTGGCGCATGTGGTCACCCTCAACCCGGACGGCAGCCCGCAGGTCACCATCGTGTGGGTTGGCCTCGAAGGCGACGAGGTCGTGAGCGCGCACCTCCAACTGCACCAAAAGCTGCGCAACGTCGGGCGCGATCCACGCGTGGCGATCTCCATAGAGACGGGCCGGCCCGGGCCGGGCGGCCTATCCGAGTACCTCGTCGTCTACGGGACCGCCCGCATCACCGAGGGCGGCGCCCCCGCGTTGCTCCAACGCCTGGCGTATCGCTACATCGGGCCCGGGGTGAAGTTTCCGCCGATGGACAACCCGCCGCCCGGCTACCTCATGCGGACGACCGTCGAGCATGTTGCCGGCAACGGCGACTGGGATTGAGGCGGACGACTCAAGAGGCGCCGGCCACCGCACCCCGCGCGTGCGCCAGGTGCTCCCGGGCGTGGCGGGCGGTCACCGCCGCCAGTTGCTCGGTCGGGAGGGGGCGCCCTCCGGCGGGACCGAACGCCGAACTCCGGTCGAGTTCGATGTCGCTCAGTCCCCGCAGCGCCGCTTCCAGGCGTGACCCGTTGACCTCGAGGAGCGCTGCGGTCTCGGTCTGATCGGCCGACTGGGCGCGCCACGCGTGTTCCGCGTTCTCGCGATCGATACCCTCCGCGTTATCGGACACGCCACGACCGCTCGTCGTGTCGCCGAGCCAACCCAGAGTGTGCGCATGGCCCTCGGCGATGTGATGCAGCACGACGCCGACCGTCCAACCTTCGCCCGGGACCGTCACGGCCCACTGCTCGTCGGTGCATGCGGGCGCGAACGCCAGTGCCTCCTCGTTGGCCCGGGCCAAGTCGTCGGCCAACGCCTGCGCCCGGTCACACGCCAAGAGGCACCCCAGCCAACGTACTCAGGTCCTCGATCCGCCAGCTGCCGGGGGGCGTCCCTTCGATCGCCGCCCGGAGCGCCAAACGCTGCAGCAGATCGTTCACCGGCGTCGCCACGCCATGGAGGCCACCGAGCAACACGATCTCGCCGTTGAGGTACTCCGCCTCGATGGATCCCGCCCCACGGGCCAGGCTCTGCCAGCTCGATCCGCCCTGCCACTCCCCCGACGCCGTGGGTGCCAGCTGGAGGTAGTCGCCGCGTCGCTGGCGGTCCTCCTCCGAACTGATGGGCTCGATGCCGGCGGCGGCCAACGCCTCTTTGCCTTCGCGTTGCGCTTCCTCGGCCAGCGGGCTGAACCGGCCGCTGGGCCCGCAGAGCGCCTCCACGGCGTTGGCCAGGTTCATGAGGAGTTTGCGGTACTTCCAGCGCATGATGTCGGGACGCGCCGCCGACTGGAAGGTGGTGCTGTCGAGCGCATGCGCGATGGCCCGGCCCTGCGCATCCAACCCCTGCGGAAAGCTCCCGAGGTCGAGGAGGCCAGAGACGGGCGCCGAGTGCACCTGGACGACACCCGGACGCAGCTGGCTGGCGGGGCACATGACACAGATGCCGTAGGTACGTGAGAAGTGACGGAGCACCCGCCGCTCGTTCTCGACGCCGTTCTGCATGCAGACAACCGGCGTCGTGGGCGGAGCGGCCGTGAGCTGAGCGAGCGCGTGGTCGGTGCCCTGGCCCTTGACGGCGAGCAACACGACGACATCGCCGTCGGCGTCGCCGTCCCACGACACCTCGGCCACGTCATCCACCGCAGGAACCGGCAAGGTGACGCTCTCGTTCGGATCCTCGAGGACCAGTCCCGACGAGTGCAGGGCGCGGCCGTGCTCGCCCCGCGCCACGAGGGTCACGTCGAAGCCCTTCTGAAACAGCCGGCCCCCGACCGCACCACCGATCGCGCCGGCACCCAAAACGACGAAACGCATGCACTGCACTCTGCCACGCACCGGCACGCCGGGGCGCTGGTCGGGTCGTCGTCAGGTGGCGAGTGAGAGTCCGCCGTCGACGACCAGGACCTGGCCGGTCACGTAGGCGGACAGAGCCAAGGCGAGGATCATCTCGGCCACGTCCTCGGGTTGTCCGGAGCGCTTGAGCGGCGCCACCTGGCGGACCACCTCGCGGATCATGTCCCAGTCCTCGGTCCACGGGGTGTCGACCAATCCCGGGGCGACCGCGTTCACCCGCACCTCGGGCCCGACCACCTTCGCCAACAGCACCGTCATGTGGTTGAGCGCCGCCTTACTGGCCGCATACGGGATCGACGAACCCGTCGGTCGGACACCGGCCACCGACGCCACGTTGACGATGGACCCGTGTGCCTCGCGGAGCGCCGGCACCGCGGCGACCGCCATGGCCCACGTGCCGAACACGTTGACCTCGAAGATGCGCCGCCACACGTCGACGGACGCCGCCTGGAGGTCGTGATGCGGAATCAGGGCGGTCGTCCCCGCATTGTTGACGAGAGTGTCGAGGCGCCCCCAGCGCTCGAGGGCGGCGGCCACGAGACGGTCGGGCACGTCGGCATCGGTGATATCGCCTTGCACGTAGAACGCGTCGGGGAGCGACCCGGCGACCGCCTCGCCGTCGGCAACCGAGCGGGCGGAGTTCACGAGCACCGAGGCGCCGGCGTCGGCGAAGGCACGCGCGGTCGCCGCGCCGATGCCGCTCGAGGAGCCCGTGATCGCGACGACCTGGCCGTGCAGGGGGGCGTCGTTCACGGCCGTGCGCTCATCGGGGGACGATGCCCCACGAGGACGCCCATTCCTGGTCCCGCCGGAGGTCGATGATGTCCTTGCCGGTCCGCAGCGCGTTGGGCGGGCACGTCATGGGCTCGATGGCGACGGCGCGACGGCGCCGCTGGATCTCCGAAAGGGTGTCACCCGTGTACGCCATCAGGTACGGGAACCCGGGGTCGACCCAGAGGGCGGCGCCCGTGGCCCCGCCCGGCGCATCGAGGCTGGCCCAGGCGCGGCCGTCCTCGTCGCGCTCGAGGGTCGTGTACGGCGTGTCGAGGACCGCCGGCCCCACGAAGCGCGCCAGGGTGAAGTCGCGGTCGGTGCCCTCGACGGGCGTCAGAGCGCCGGTGGGCAGCCCGCGGTCGTCGAGGTCGAGGGTGTGTCGGGCCGGCACGCGGAGGATGGCGCCGTCCACGGTCTCGGGCCCGGCGGTCAGGTACGGGTGGAACCCGATGCCGAACGGGATCACACTCTCGTCGAGCGAGGTCGCCCTGGTCGTCACGGTGAGGCCGTCGCGGCCAACGTGGTACTCGATCTCGAGGAGGAGCGAGAACGGGTAGCCGGGTGACGGATGGAGCTGGAGGCGCAGCGAGAGCTGGTTCTGATGGCGCGTCTGGAGCGTCCAGGGCAGCCAGCGCACCAGCCCATGAATGGCGTTGTGGCGCTCCGGCTCGTCGAGCGCGGCCTGGGCCCGGACGCCGTTGAACTCGTAGCGGCCGTCGGCCAGCCGGTTCGGCCAGGGGGCCAACACCTGGCCGCGGCCCGAGTGCGACCACTCGTCGGGCCCGAAGCCATCGATGACCGCGTGGTTCCCCGCCGTGTACGCCCGCAGCGTGGCGCCCACCTCGCAGACGACGACCGCCTGGCGGCCGTGCCCGATCCGCCACTGCTGCCCCGTCGGCGAAGCGACAGAGATCCTGGGCGTCCGGGGCGTCATTGCGTGTGAATTGAAGCAGACCAGGGCCTCCGCGGGGGTGAGGGTCACGTGAAGGTGCGGTGACCGGGTGCTGAACGCCCCGCGAAGGGGCACCAGCGAGGGTGGAGGGCCCCGGTAGGGTCGGCGCGATGAGGATCCTGGTCACCAACGACGACGGGGTCAGCGCGCCCGGCCTGGCCGCCTTGACCCGGTCCCTCCTCCGCTGGACCAAGGAAGCCGGGGGCGACGTCCCCGGAGGCCCCCACGAGATCGTCGTCGTCGCCCCGAGCTCCAACTACAGCGGCGCCGGCGCGGCCGTCGGCTCCGTCACCGAGGGCACGGCCATCCCCTACCAGCGCGCCGTCGTGGCGGGCGCAGAGACGGTCGAGGCCTACGGGCTCGACGCGTCCCCGGCGCTCTCGGTCATCGCCGGTGCGTTGGGCGCGGTGGGCCCCAAGCCCGACTTGGTACTGTCCGGCATCAACCACGGCGTCAACGTCGGCCGCTCGGTGCTGCATTCGGGCACCGTGGGCGCCGCCCTGACCGCCAGCCAGCTGGGCATCAGCGCGCTCGCCGTTTCGCTGCGGGCGGGCGCCGACCCGGACCCCTGGGAGTCCGCGGCCGAGCTCGCCGTCGCACTCATCCCGCTGCTCGTTGCCGCTCCCGTGCGCACGGTGCTCAACCTGAACGTGCCCCACCTGCCCCTGGGCCAGATCCGCGGCCTGCGCTGGGCCCGGGTGGGCGGCGCCGGGACGATCAAGGCCGCCCGTGGTGGCGGCCCGGCCAGCTGGGAGGCGCCGAACCCCGAGGAGATGGAGGGCCCGGCGGCGGCGGAAGCGGCGCGCGCCGTGATGGAGGGCGAGCCCGGAGAGCGGGGCGAGATCGTGCTGACCGTCGGGTCGCCGTTCCCCCAGACGGGCGACCTCGAGGAGGACGACAGCGACACGGGCGCCGAGGACGCCGCGCTGGTTGCCCGCGGCTACGCCGCCTTGTCCGCCCTGCGGGGCCCGGTGGCGGAGGAGGATCCCGCGCTGCTGGCCCAGATCGACCAGGGCCTTGACGACCTCCTCGCACCCTTCGGCTTCGCCGGCTGACCCCGGTCCGCAGCTTGGCTCGAGGCCGCTCGGTTAGTCGTCGTCGCCGGGGCGACGACGGCCGCGCTTGATCTGACTGCGGTGGCGTTTCGCTTCCACCCGTCGCACCTGGGAACCCTTGGTCGGCCGGGTGGCGCGCCGGGGGGGCTCGACGCGCAAAGCGGCATCGATGCGGGTGGCCAGCCGTTCCAGCGCGAGCTGGCGGTTGCGAGCCTGCGAGCGCGAGTCGGCCGCGCTCGCGCGGACGACGGGGCCGATGCGCTCGAGCAGGCGCGCCCGCTGGCGGGGGCCGAGGGCGGTCGAGGTAGCCACGTCGAACCACACTTCCACCCGGCTGAGCGTCCGGTTGGCGTGTTGCCCACCGGGGCCTCCCGAGGTCGTGGCGCGCCAGGAGATCTCCGCGAGCGGCACGTCGAGGCCACGTCGGACGTGCAGGGTCTCCTCACCAGCCACCCAACGAGCGTACGGCGATGCCGATACAGTCCGGGCCATGGAGTACCGACACCTCGGACGCTCGGGCATGGAAGTGTCCGCACTGTCCTACGGCAACTGGATCACGCACGGCAGTCAGATCGAGGAGGAGGCTGCCAACGCGTGCGTGCACGCGGCGCTCGACGCCGGGATCACCACCTTCGACACGGCGGACGTCTACGCGCAGGGCGCGGCGGAGTCCGTCCTCGGCCGCGCGCTCAAGGGGGTGCGGCGCGACTCGATCGAGATCTTCACCAAGACGTACTGGCCGACCGGTCCCAACCCGAACAACCGCGGCCTGTCACGCAAGCACATCATGGAGTCGTTGCACTCCTCGCTCGAGCGCTTGCAGACCGACCACGTCGATCTCCTGCAAGCCCACCGGTTCGACTACGAGGCCCCGCTCGACGAGACGATGCAAGCCTTCGACGACCTGGTGCGCCAGGGCAAGGTGCACTACATCGGGGTGTCGGAGTGGAACGCCGACCAGATCGCCGAGGCGCTCCGTCTGGCCGACGACATGGGCTTCGACCGCATCGTGTCGAACCAGCCGCAGTACTCGCTCATCTGGCGGGTGATCGAGGCCGAGGTGGTGCCGCTCTGCGAGGAGCAGGGCATCGGCCAGATCGTGTGGTCGCCGCTGGCCCAGGGCGTCCTCACCGGCAAGTACCCACCGGGCGCGGCCAGCGCGCCGCCGGCGGGTTCACGCGCGACGGGGCCCGAGGGCGGCGAGATGAGCTGGCTCCTGCGCGACGAGGTGCTCGACCCGGTTGAGGCCTACGCCAACCTGTGCCGGGAGGCCGGGTTCACTCCCGCAGTGGTGGCGCTGGCGTGGGTGCTGCTGAACCAGAACGTCGCCAGCGCGATCGTCGGGGCCAGCCGGCCCGAGCAGATCGTCGAGAACGTCAAGGCGCTCGACGTCGTGCTCGAACCCGACTTCCTCGAGGCCATAGAGAAGGCCCTCGCCCCGGCCACCCTCTTCGACCCCGGCTTTACGTTCAGCCCGGCGCGCCGAAGCGAGATGTAAAGGAGCGCACGGCCAGCGTCGAGTGGGTGCGGTGCTCCTCGAAGACGCGCATGTAGCCGGTGTGGGCGATGCGCCAGCCCTCGCTGGTCCGCCGGTAACGGTCCTCGTAGAAGGCGGTGCCGCCGATCTCGAGGTCGGCTGACGGCACGATGACGCGGTCCTGGAGGTACCACGTCCCCTGCGCCTCGGTCTCCGAGCTGAAGGTCAATTCCGGATGATGCCCGTGGTGTTCGGTCACGATACCCGGGTCGCCCAGGACCGACTGCAGCCACGAGACGATGGCGTCGCGGCCCTCGAGCACGGTGGTGCCGTCCTCGTAGCCAGCCGTGGCGTCCTCGGTCAGCAGCGCGCCGAGCTGGTCGAACTCCTTGAGGTCGAGCGTGCGGAAATAGGCGTACTTCAGCCGCCTGATGGCCTCGAGCTCGGCCGCGGTGTCCATGGGTGCCCGCTCCTCTTCTTGGGGCCTGCGGTGGTCGCGGCCAGGGTAGTTGGCGCCGGACTTGGCGACGAGGCCCGGTGGGGACCACCATTCCCTCGGTGCCAGCCGAAACGGAACGACAGCGGATCGCCGCGTACGGCGTCGTGCGGGACGACGACGACCGGCTCCTGCTGGCCCGGGCCGCCCCCCTGCTCACGCTGCGCGGCCGCTGGTTCCTCCCCGGCGGTGGGGTGCAACACGGGGAGAACCCGCCGGACTCGCTGCGGCGCGAGATCGCCGAGGAATCGGGCCTGACCATCGTCCCCGGCCCGCTGCTCGACGTGCTGTCCGACGTGCGCACGCTGCCCGAGGGGACGAGCCTGCACACGGTGCGGCTGATCTACGAGGTGGCGTCGTGGCACGGTTCCCTGCGGCCCGAGGTCGACGGGACGACCGACGCGGTGGCGTGGTTCACCATGAACGAGGTGCGTGACCTCCCGCTCGCGCGCTACGTCGAGACGGTCGTGGAGATGCTGGCGTGAGCGGCGCGACCACGAACGTCGACACCCGTCACCACGTCGTGATCGTGGGCTGTGGCTTCGGAGGCCTCTTCGCCGCCAAGGCACTCAAACGCGAGAACGTCCGCGTCACCATCATCGACCGCACCAACCACCACCTCTTCCAGCCGCTGCTCTATCAGGTGGCGACGGGCATTCTCTCCGAAGGTCAGATCGCCCCAGCCATCCGCGACGTGATGCGGCGCTACGAGTCGATCAACGTGGTGCTGGGCTTGGTCGTGCACATCGACGTCGCCGCCAAGCAGGTCCACGTCGATGAGTTCGGCCATGCGCTGACCATCGATTACGACAGCCTGATCGTCGCCGGTGGCGCCACCACCTCCTACTTCGGCCACGACGAGTTTCGTCACACGGCGTCGGGCATGAAATCGCTCGATGACGCCCTGGCGCTGCGCGGCGAGATCTTCGGTGCCTTCGAACTGGCGGAGGCCGAGCCCGACGAGACAGCGCGCCGACGGCTGATGACGTTCGTCGTGGTCGGTGGCGGGCCGACCGGCGTGGAGATTTCCGGCCAGCTGAGGGAGCTGTCGCGGCGGGCGCTGCGGCGGAACTACCGGCGCATCAAGCCCGAGGATGCCCGGGTCGTCCTCGTCGAGGGGACGGACCACCTCCTCGGGTCGATGGGCGGCCGGGTCGCCCGCCTCACGGAGCGCAAGCTCACCCGCATGGGGGTCGAGCTGCATCTCGGCGCCATGGTGAGCGGAATGGACGACGAGGACGTCGAGATCACCGATTCAGACGGGAACAAGGAGCGCATCCCCGCCGCGACGCGGATCTGGGCGGCCGGCACGCGCGCCTCGGGGCTGGGCGAGATCTTGGCCAAGGAGGCGGGCGCCGAGCTCGACAAGGCGGGTCGGGTGCGCGTCGCGCCCGACTGCTCGGTGCCCGGGCATCCCGAGGTGTTCGCGATCGGCGACCTGATGGCCCTCGACGACCTGCCCGGCCTGGCCGAGGTGGCCATGCAGTCGGGCGCCCACGCCGCCCATACGATCGTTCGGCGACTCGAGGGCAAGGAGCCCAAGGACTTCCACTACCGCGACCTCGGCACGCTGGCGGTGATCTCGCGCTTCACCGCGGTGGCGCACATCGGCCCGGTGCAGGTGGGGGGCTTCATCGGGTGGCTGTTGTGGCTGGTCGTCCACGTGACCTTCCTCACCGGGTTCAAGAACCGGTTCGGTGCGCTGGCCCGCTGGGCCGTGAGCTTTGTCGGACACGGCCGTTATGAGCGTGCACTGACTGGCCGCTGGGTGGCCCGGGTCGAGCGGCCCAGCGGATCTGCCTAAGGTTCCCGCGGCAGCGCAGGGCAAACGGGAGGACCATGCCAATCAACGTCACGCCGATCCCGAGTCTGAGCGATCACATCAACGATGTGCGGCTGAAGACCGCCCGTATCGTCAACGAACGGATCCTGCCGAACGAGTCCCTGCTCTGGGTCTCGCGCCGAGGCAAGGCCACCGAGGCCGAGCGAGCCGAGGCGAAGGCGCTCCGCACCGAGATCCAGGACGAGGTGAAGGCGCAGGGCCTCTGGGCGCCCCACTTGCCCCCGGAGTACGGCGGCATGGGCCTCGACTTCATGGCGCACGCGTACATGAACGAGATCCTGGCCTACGCCATCGGTGCGGCGTCACTCTTCGGCGTCGTGGCGCCCAACTCGGGGAACCAGACGATCCTCGTCAAGTACGGCACGGAGGAGCAGAAGCGCAAGTGGCTGCTCCCACTCGTCGAGGGAACGATGCAGTCGGGCTTCTCCATGACCGAACCCGAGAACGCCGGCTCGGACCCCCGCTCCATCCAGACCACCGCCATCCGTGAGGGCGACGAGTGGGTGATCAACGGGCACAAGTGGTTCACCTCCAACGGCCTGGCCGCCGACTTCTTCATCGTGATGTGCCGGGCCAAGGACGCGAAGGACGACGAGGACGCGCCGGGGCGCATGGTCCAGATCATCGTGCCGACATCGACGCCGGGCGTGATCATCGAACGCGGCATCGGGATCTGGGGCGCTCCGGTGTCCGACCACTGCGAGGTGCGCTACGACACTGTCCGGGTCCCCCTCGACAACGCGCTGGGCCAGGTGGGTGACGGCCACCGCGCCGCCCAGGACCGCCTGGGCGCGGGACGGATCTTCCACTGCATGAACTCGGTGGGCCAGATGTGGCGGGCCTTCGACCTCATGGTCGAGCGCCTACTCACCCGAGAGGTCCACGGCGGTCTGCTCAAGGACAAGCAGTTCATGCAGGGCTTCGTGGCCGACAGCTACATCGATCTGCAGGGTGCCCGCCTGATGACGATCCACGCGGCCGAGAAGGTGGACCAGGGCGACCCCCAGGCGCGCACCGAGATCAGCGCGATCAAGGTCTTCGTGCCCGCGGCGTACAGCCGGGTCGTCGACCGCGCCATCCAGGTCTGGGGCGCCGCCGGCGTGACGAGCGACCTCCCGCTGGCGCAGATGTACCTGGGCGCCCGGACGCTGCGCCTGGCCGATGGTCCCGACGAGGTGCATCGCATCCTCATCGCCAAGAACGTCCTGCATCACTACGAGAAGAACGAAAGCTGGGACTTCGGTGGGTGAACTCGACGAGAGCTGGCAGGCGGGGCCGGGTGTGTCGATATTCGCCCCGGACCTCTTCGCGGGGAAGGTGGCGGTCATCACGGGTGGCGGCAGCGGTCTCGGGCGGGAGCTCGCGCACGCGTTCGCCCACCTCGGCGGCCACCCGGTCATCGCCGGGCGGACGGCCGAGAAGCTCGACGACGTGGTGACGACGATCAAGGAAGACGGTGGGGAGTGCACGGCCATTCCCACCAACATCCGGGATACCGAACAGGTGGACGCGCTGCGAGACGAGGTCTACGAGCGCTTCGGCCGGACCGACTTCCTGGTGAACAACGCCGGCGGGCAGTTCCCGGCCGTGCCGAGCGCGATCTCAGACAACGGGTGGCGCTCCGTCGTGGACCTCAACCTGAACGGCACATGGAACATGATCAGCCGGTTCATGCCCCCGATGGCGGAGGCCGGCAACGGGTCCATCGTGAACGTCGTCACCCTGTTCTCCTTCGATCGCGGGGCACCGATGTTCCTGCACTCGGGCGCGGCGCGAGCCGGCGTGGTCAACATGACCAAGACGCTCGCCCCCTACCTCATGCGCCACGGCGTGACCATCAACGTGCTGGCGCCCGGTGTCTTCACGACGCCGGCGCTCATCGAGTCGGAGCTGGGACCACTCGGGCACGACGAGAAGAGCTTCCTCGACGAAATGGTGACCCAGCGCATGTCGGCCCGCCTGGGCACGATGGACGAGATGGCGGGCACGATCCTGTACCTCTGCTCGCCCGCCGCCCGCTACGTCTGCGGCGCCACGCTGATCGCCGACGGCGCCTCAATGCAGGGCAACTGGGTCAGCTCGCTGCTGCCGGGGCCCGACGAGCTCTGACCCCCGGCGGCGCGCCTGCCTCTCAGGCGGCGCGGGCAGGACGGCAACGGTGACGGAGGCTCAGCCGGCCCGCGCCGTGCCCACCCATCCGAGGTCATAGGTGCGCACGTCGACGTCGACGAAGCCGGCCCGACCCAGGCGCGCCGCAAGATCGGCGGGGGCGATCGGGTTGTAGGTGTCGCCCTCGTGGAAGCTGGCGGTGGCGTCGTTGTAGGTGCCGTCGGCGGCCACCAGGACGGCACCGGGGACGAGGACGCGGGCCAACTCGGCGAACACGCGATCCTGGATGTCGGCGGGCGCGACGTGGTGGAGCATGTGGAAGGAGGCACCGCCGGAAAAGTGGTCCGGCGGGAACCGGAGCGCCGACGCGTCGCCGACGACGACCTCGACGTTGCCGCCCGCCATCCGCTCGGCCAGGGACGCCGCCAGCCCGTCGTCGATCTCGACGGCCGTGAGATGCGCCGTCCTGGTGCGCAGGATGTCGGTGGTGAAGCCGGGGCCTGGACCGATCTCGATGGCGTCGTCGCCGAGCTCCACGCCGCGGAGCGCTTCGGGGAGGATCGTCTCGTACACGAGCCGCCGCCAATCGTCGCTGGCGCAGTACTCCATGTGCGCGGCGTTCATGGCCTTGTCCGTCCAGCCTCAGCCGGGTGCCTGCACCTGGTACTCGGCCTTCCACCAGCGCGCCGCCGCCACCTCGTCGGGGTCGGTGCGCCGTCCGGGGTCCTGTCCCAGGTCCGCCGGCGTCGGCCCGATGCGCTCGGCGATCGGGCGGAGCGCGTCGAGGTCGAAGCCGTAGCAGCGGGCGGCCGTCTCGCCAAGGAGCTGGCGGGCATCCTCGACCGGGATGCCGCCGAAGTCGGTGCGGAGACGCTCCTGGGTGTGCGGCCACGTGCCCTCGGGGTGCGGGTAGTCGGTCCCCCACATCACGACGTCGCAGCCGAGCACGTGGCGGCGACGAATCTCCTCCTTCGACATGGTCGACGCGCCGATGAAGAGGTTCTCGCCGAAGTAGTCGGACGGCAGCTTCGAGATCTTGCCCTTGAGCAACGCGGCCATCTTCTTCGTCGTGTGGCCGCCCCCCATGTACTGGTCCCATTTCCACATCATGTCGGAGGCCCAGTAGGCCGCCGCCTCGGTGACGACGTACTTCAGGCCCGGGAATCGTTCGAAGACGCCGGAGAAGAGGAGGTGCCACATGGGCCGCGCCGCCCACCACACCACCTCGGCCAGGTAGATGCCGATGTTCCCGTTGTACTCGTCCTGGGGCGCCTCACCTGAGTGGGTGTGCACCGGCAAGCCGGCCGCCTGGCAGGCCGCCCACACCGGGTCGTAGTCGGGGTGGTTATAGGGCACGAGGTCGTGCCACATGGTCGGCACCATGATCCCGCGGATGCCGGGTTGCTCGGCCAGCCACTCGATCTCGGCGACCGAGCGCTCGACGCCGTGGGTGATCGGGACCAGCGCGATCCCGCCGTGGCGCAACGGGCTCCGAGCGCACATCTCGGCCAGGAAGCGGTTGTGCGCCCGCGCGCCGGCGAAGGCCAACTCGGGGTCGGCGATGGCGCCGGCCGAGAGCCCCGCCCCGAAAGGCGGCGAAGCCATCCCCGTGATGGCGTCGGCGTCGGCGAACATCACTTCGGCGGTCACCCCGTCGGCGTCGAGCTCCTTGTCGCGCTGCTCGATGTCCCAGGCGCCGCGGAGCCCCTCCTCGTTGTCCGTCTCCCACCCCATGATGTAGTCGTAATTCATCGCCAGCTGCTGGTCACGGTTGGTCTGGCGCTCGGCCAGGTAGTCGTCGAATTGGGCGTGATGGCCCGCCTCGAGGTAGGGCCGATAGTCCTCGCAGGCCAGCCCTGCGTGCGCATCGGCCGAAATGATCGTGTAGCGGTCACTCATTGCTTCGCCCCCAGGACCGAGAGGTCGTCGTAGCGCTGGTGGATGAAGGGTTCGAGCCCCGCCCGAGGAACGGGCCCGATGACCCGCCCCACCTGGGTCGAAGCTCGCTCCGTCCAGTTGAGGTCGACCATGCGCCGGACGACCAGGTCGGCCACGGGGTCGAGAGGCGCCTCCTTGAGGATCAGCTCCCCGTCGATCGACTCGTGCACCCTCGTCTTCTCGGTCTTCTCGCCGTAGACGAGCAACGGATCGTGGTCGAGCACCCCGGCCGCCTCACACGAGGGCGAGAGCTTGAACCAGAAGTCGGTCTTGGCCCGCGCGTAGTTGTCCCTGGTCCCGCTGATCCGGCCGTTGATCTCGCAGATCAGCGAGCCCATGCGCGCGATGCGCGCCGAGACGGCGTCGCCGTCACGCTCCACCTCGACCTCGGCCAGCTTCTTGGGCTCGCCGTTGATCTCCCGTCCGCCGATGAGCGACTGCTCCGTCGTCATCGGCATGAGAATCGGGTATTCGCCGACCCGGTCCTCGTGGCGGGCCTGGACCCCGATCCACCCGGCCCCGAACACCGGCAGGCCCGGCATCTCGACGCGGGTGATCGTGATGCGCACAAGGGGCTCGGGCCCAGGCTGGAGCGGCGGCGGCAGCACGGCGGCGATGATCTCCGGATCGGTCTCGTAGAGGGCGGTGACCGCCTCTGACCAGATGTCCGGCGCGGTCTTGGCCTCGATCTCGCGGTTCCTCTGCACCTCACGGGCGGCGTAGCGCACGTTCTCCATGGACCCTCCTTGTCTCACCACGCACGCAGGATCTGCGTGGGGTCGAATGCGTTGCACGTCGTGCGGGTCGGCCAATCCGCTCGCGCCAGCGGCCGGGCGACGTCAGTGACCAGCGGACCGATACGCCCCGCGATCGGTCGCAGGTGCTCGAGATCGAAGCCGTAGAACGATGCGGCCGTCGACTCCACCATGGCGCGAGTGGATCGCTCGTCGTAGTCGGCAAAAGCCACGCGCAACGCCTCGGTCGTGTAGGGGTAGCTGCCCTCGGTGTGCGGATAGTCGGCGCCCCACATCACGTGGTCGATGCCGAGGTCGCGGCACAGCGGCGCCTCGCTCGGCCGGAGGAAGGAGGCCCCGATCCAGAAGTTGCGGGCGAAATACTCCGAGGGGGTCATGGTCAGCTTGGCCGCCGCGGCGCCGAAGAAGTTCGACTCGGCGGCGTTGGCCAGGGTCATCCGACCGTAGAACCAATCCAGGGTTTCGAGGCCACGAGGCAACCAGGCCACCCCTTGTTCGGTGACGGCCACCCGCAGCGTCGGATACCGCTCAAGCACGCCCCCGAAGATGAGGTGCCACACGGAACGGTGGCTGAACCATGGGATCTCGATCAGCATCATCGCCCGGGCGGCCTCGTGCTCGCCGTAGTCGGGCAGCGCGCTGCCGCCGTGGATGTTGATCGGCACATCGAGCTCCGCGCACAGCCGCCACAACGGCTCGTAGTGGTCCTCCCACAGCGGCGGCAGATGCGAGTTGGGCGGGATCGACGGGAGGAGGATGCCGCCGAAGGGCTGCCCGAAGGCCTGGCTGGCCCAGCGGATCTCGGCCAGGGCGTCGTCGATGTCGTTGGCGAAGACCTGGACGATCCCTGCCCGCCGACCGGGCGCGGCGGCGCAGAAGTCGGCCAGCCAGCGGTTGTGCGCCTGCACCCCGGCCCAGCGCCGTTCGTAGTCCTCCGGCGTCGGCGGCAGGGCGACCAGGTTGCCCTCCTCGAAGAAGGGCGGCACCGTGTTCGGGAACAGCACCTCGGCGGCAATGCCGTTCGACTCGGTCTCGGAGAGGCGCCGCTCGTTGTCCCAGTTGCGGTAGGCCCACGGTGCCAGGAGGTCGGCGAAGGGGTTGACGTACGCCGCTGCCCAGGCGTCGAACTCGTCGTACCAGCGGCTGGCCAGGTAGGGCTTGTAGTCGGCGATGTCGCCGCCCGCGTGGCCGTCGGCCGAGACGACGGTGTAGCGCTCCGGCACGGCGGTGGTCGCCATCAGGTCAGCGCGGCGGGAGGGAGTTGACCCGCACCGATCGCATCGGCCCGGCGGTGCAGCATGGCTGCGGTGTCCTCGAGCCCGTGGCCGATCACGAAGTCGCCGCGCCTGACCCCCTCGACGCAAAAGCGGCCGAGGTCGCTGAGGTCCATGAGCTGGGCGGGGTGCCCCGACGCCGCGAGATGGGCCTTGAATTCCTCGAAGGTGGTGCCCGGCGCGGGCGGCCTCGGCTTCGTGCGCGCGAGCGCGGCGGGGCGGTTGCGCTGCGCCGTCCACAGTCCGGTGTCGAGCAGGCCGCCCGACGGGTAGAACACCGCGGCCCGCACATCGGTGCCGGCGGCGATGAGCTGGTGGGCGAGCGCCTCGGTCAGGCAGGAGATGGCGGCCTTACTGGAGGCGTAGACCGAGGCGTAGGGCACGGGGGCGATGCCGCCGTCCATGCTCGAGGTGTTCACGACGACGCCCGGCTCACCGGACTCGATCATCCGGGGCACGAAGGACAGCATGCCGTTGGCCACGCCGAACACGTTGACCGAGAAGCACCATACCCAGTCGTTGGCCTCCTGCTCCCACGGCCGCCCGCCTCCGCCTGAGGTCACGCCCGCATTGTTGAACAGGAGATGGCAAGCGCCCTCGGTCGAAAACACACCGTCGGCCAGTGCCTCGACCGATGAGGGCGACGAGACATCGGTGACCACGCCACGGACGTCGCCCAGCTCGGCCAACTCCTTCACCGCGGTCTCGAGGATCGGCTCTTCGACGTCGGCCACGACCACCCGTACCTTCTCTTGCAGCAGGGCCTCGACGATGCCGCGGCCGATGCCGCCCGCTCCCCCGGTCACCACGGCCACCTTGCCGCTCAGGTCGTCCACTGCACTGCCCCCAGTCGCCGACACCTTCGTGTCAGCGGCCCACGTTAACGCTCTGGGCGGGGGGGCCCGGAGGGCACGGCCCGAGCGCGGCTGGGTCCTGCGGTAGCGTCACCCGGCGGCTCGGAGTCCGGAGACCGGAGGAGACGATGCGGCGCGGTCGATGGTGGACAGGTTTCTGCGTCAGCGCGGCGAGCCTCATGTCCCTCGTCCCCGTGGGAACGAACCACGCAGGGGCGGCATCGAAGAGCGCCCTGTGCCGTGCGGTCAAGGCGGAGGAGACCAGTTCGAACACCGTGGGGGCCTCCCTCGAGCGCGCCGTGTCGTCGGGCAACTTCGCGGCGTCGAAGCAGGCCATGCTCCAGGCGTACGGCTCGGACCAGCGCAACGTCGCCCAGGCGCTCGCCGCGGCCAAGTCGGCACCGCTCGCCGTCCGCTCGGCCTTCAAGAACCTCCTTTCCTTCGTGCGGCAGGTCAAAAACGATATTCAGTCCTCGAAGGGCTTCCCGGGCTTGCTCTCGTCCTTTGCGCGCCTGGCCAAGAACCCCCGGCTGGTGCGCGACGGCGCCACCATCGAGCAGTGGACCTCGTCGGTGTGCGGGGCGCCGACCACGACGACGTCGAGCGCTCGGTAGGCCACGCGGAAGGGGAGCGCCATGGCAGAGACGCCACCGAGACTGACCGTCCCGAGACCCGCAGAGTCGACGCCGCTCGACGAGGTGCCGATGGCCCGCGCCTGGCTGCAACATCTGCGCGAGAGCGCGGTCTTCAAGCTCGAGGGGTTGTCCGAGGAGCAGCTGCGCTGGCGGCCGGCGGCCGCCGCGAACGCCCTGGGCGTGATCGTCGTCCATCTCGGTTACGCGGAGCGGCTGTGGATCCGCGCCATTTTCGCGGGCGAGCCGATGGACATTGGGTGGCGCGCCCACATGTTCGAGCTGCCCGACGGATGGGGCTACGACGAGATCGTCGGGTTCTACCGGGACGAGACCGGGCGGGCCGACGCGGTGCTCGACCGGGCCGCTTCGTTCGACGAGGCGTCAGCCGGTGACCTGCGCCCGACCACGTTGCGGTGGGCCGTCTCCCATCTCATCGAGGAGACGGCGCGCCACGTCGGGCACATGGACATCACGCGGGAATTGCTCGATGGCCGCACCGGCCGCTGAAGGGTCGCCGGCGAACCCGCTCGCGCGTCCGTCCTGCTACCCATCTCACCCCGCTACGTGAGATCCTAGGAGCGCTCGCACGGAAGGTCCGTGGGTTCGGCTCGTCCCCTCGGGGCGGGCGGCACAGTTGGCGCATTCGAATTCGGGGCGTGGGAGGTCGAGGAAGCGGCCATGGACGTGGACACCGGTGAGACGAAATTCCGGTCGGATCCGTCCGTCACCGGTGTCGTGCCGGCGTTCCCCGGCGCGGACCAGGGACGCCTCTTCAACGACCCCGCCGGCGCGCCGGTGTTCGCCGACACTGACGAGCTTCCCGCCGTCTCGCGCCGGGCGCACAACGCGCGCCGCTATGGCGCGCCGCGGTGGTTGCGCGCCACGGTGGCCCTCGTGGCCGTCGCGATCCTGGCGGGCGGGGTGGCGCTTGCCCTCGTCGAGTCCGGTGTCCTCGGCGAGACGACCAGCCCCAAGGCCAGCGGGCAGACGCACGCGACGACGCCGCCCACCGTTCCGATCACCACCAAGGAGCTCCTGACTCCCGACCAGACCTTCGCGGGTTCCCAGTCGGCCAACTACACGATTCCCGTCCGGGCCTTTGCCGTGACCGTGTCGACCGGTCCCGGGCGCTCATGGGTCACGATCGGTGTGGTGGGGCAGACCCCCATCTACCAGGGCATCATGGAACCGAACAGCAGCCAACGTGAGGTCCTGCTCGGGGCGGCCGAGGTCAGCGTCGGTGCCGGCGGGACCAAGGTGACGGTGAGCTCCGGTCATCACAGCCAGACCTTGCTCCCACCGTCGGCGCCTTTCAGCTACCAGATCACGCCGAAGCTCTGAGCTTCTGGGCGCCTGGGGCGCCCCGGTCCCCTGCGTTCGTCGCTAGGCCCACGGCGGGCGGCCGACGGCGTTGCCCGGCGGCACATGCGGCGAGTCTTGGGCGCTGCTTTTCGCTTGCTGTCCGTTTCCGTGTTGCGATCCCGACGCGGCAGGTGGCCCGTGGGCAGCTGGACTCGCCGTCTCGTCAGCGGCGCCGTTCCCACGCGTCGACGACGAGACGATCGCCGCCGCGTGCGCCGAGGTGGGCGTCGTGTTCGCCGACGCCGTCACCGCAGCGACCGCCACTGGCGTTGCGGTCACAACGCCCGACACCGTTCCGCTTGTCACGTTCGAGGCGAGGGCTTCGGCGGTCCGAGGCTCCGCTCCGACAGACCCCGGCGAACTCGTGGACGCGACCGACGCCGCCGCCGCCTGCACCCAGCTCGGGACGGCCGCGTTCTGCAGGATCTGTGACCCGGCCACCTGGCCAGCGATCGACGTCGGCCCGATGCCCAGACCGAGGTTGGTTGCCACGGGCGACCCGATCTCGATGACGGCCACGACCGCCGCCACGACCAAGGCGCCGTTCATCGCGTTGATGGCGGCCGTCAAGCGACGGCGCCGACGCGATCGGCTGCTTCGCACCGTCATCGAGTTCCGCACTCCGCACCACACTGCTGATGTTGCGCCGGCACACCCACCTCCTCCAACCCGCAACCGACACCCTAGTTCCGCCGAGCGGATCCCTGGGCCCGCCCTGGCCAGCCGACGGCCCGACCAGGGCGATCAGACTGGCCCGCCCTGCTGGGCGGCGAATTGGCCCAGGTCAAAGTAGTCCCGCCACGCGGCGATGCGCCCGCTCTCCACCTCGAAGACGCCGAGGACAGGGAGCGCAATGCGGCGGCCGTCGGCCTCCAAGAAGTCGACCCGCTCGGTCATCACGACACCGCCGTCCGCCACCACGTGCACCATATCCACCGAGACGCGGCCACCCACCGCCATGAGCGACTCGAGGTTCTCGACGATGGCAGCGCGTCCGGCGACTGGTGCGAGGGGTCCGTTGTGGTACACCGCGTCCTCGGCGAAGAAGTCGCCCAGCGACGCGGCGACTCCGGTAGGCCAGGCGGCGACGAACGCGTCCACGAAAGCGGCGATGGTCTCGCGCGGCTCTGTCATCTGCACCCAGGGTAGGAGACGAGCGCGCGGACCGCACGGACCGCACGGACCGCACCGGCCGCACCGAGAAGGGGCCGTCGTGGTGTTCGTGCTGGGGCAGTCGACCGCATGATCGGCCGTCCCAAGGCACGGCTTATTCGAGCGTCCCTGCCGGCTCCGACCAGTCGAGGGTAGGTGCCCTCGACGCCAACGTCCCTCGGCCGTGCGCCACCCGGCGTTCGAATTCATTTCATCTCCGCCTCACCGTTCGTCCGAAGAGGCGTCACCGAGCGTGGGTACCGAAGCGTCATCACTCCCTGCCGCACGCTGACAACGGAATTGTGCCCACGCCATGCCCACCTGCCGCACCCGAATTGCCGTCGCGATCTTCGCGGCGTCTGGAACCGGACGACGTACGCCGAGCGCCTCCAGGCGGCGGGCGTCTCGTGGAAGTGCTACAGCAGGCGGACAACTACGGCACCAACGTGCTCGAGTTCTTCAGCCAGTTCATCAACGCCCCGACGACGTCGAGCCTGTACCAGAGCGCCTTCGGCGTCAGCACGCTCTTGAGCGGCGCGCCGGCCAGCGACCCCACCATGGCCTTCGAGGAGGACTGCGCCAACGGCACGCTTCCGACGGTGAGCTGGCTCTTGCCGACCAGCGTCGCCTCGGAGCACCCGGCGTTCCTGCCGGCGGCCGGCGCGCAGTTCGTCGCCTCCAAGATCGAGGCGCTGGCCGCCAACGAGGACCCGTGGAACTCGACGGTGTTGATCTTGAACTACGACGAGAACGACGGCTTCTTCGACCACGTGCCGCCGATCACGCCGCCCAAGGGCACGGCGGAGGAGTTCACGTCGCTCAGCTCACCGGGCGGCACCCCCGGTGGGGGGCTCAACCTCGGATCGGGCTTCCGGGTTCCGGCCGTCGTCATCTCGCCGTGGACGGTCGGCGGCAACGTGTGCTCCGACCCGCTCGACCACACCTCGGTGCTCCGCTTCCTCGAGCGGGTGACGGGCGTCAACGAGCCCAACATCAGCGACTGGCGGCGCTCCACCTTCAACGACTTCACGACCGCCTTCCAGAGCGCACCCGCGTCGGCACCCTCCATCCCCGCCGCCACGGCTTCGGCTACCGCGGCGCAGCTGGCCTACCAGAAGCAGCAGTCGATGCTGCCCCTCCCGGCCTTCCCCGGTGCGGTGCAGACCCCGCCGATGCAGCAGGCGGGGCGGTAGCGATCGTCCGCCTGCTCAGGGGGCGGCAGAAAGACCGCACATCGTCAGTCGCTCGGCCGAGGCAGCAGGCCTCCGATCAAGGTGTCGAGCACCACGTCCACCTCGGCTCGCGCGGCAATCGGATCAGGCGCGCGGGCAATGAACAGTGAGGCGCCGTAGAGGCCCCCCAGAGCGACGTACGTCAGCGCGTCAAGACCCATGCCCGCGAACGTGGTCGTGCCCAACAGTGGGGTGAGCACGGTCCGCAACATGGGCAGTTCGACCGGGTCGATCCCGATCTCCATGACCTGGGCCTGCAGGACCGACACGCTGTCGAGGACGACGATCCGACGGAAGGCGGGTTCCAAACAGGCGTCGAGGAACATCGACAACCCGGACCGGAGCGCATCCCAGGGCGAGGTTTGCGAGGCTGCGGCCTCCATGACGCGGGCGACGACCTCGCCCTCGACCGCCTCGTAGACGGCGCGGAAGAGCGCCTCCTTGCCGGCGAAGTGGTGGTAGAGCGCACCACGCGCCACCCCGGCCTGCACGATGATGTCGTCGATCGACGTTGCCGCGTACCCGTGCTCGGTGAAGTTCTCCCGCGCCACGGTGAGAAGCAGGTTGCGCGTCGCCTCGGCCTGGCGAACCCGAAGCGGTTTGACGGACACATCTCAGATTACCCGGTCGACCGACAATCGGTCACCGACTATGATTCGGTGAATAGACCAAAGGTCGGTAGAGGAGATGAGGTGGAGATGGCCCCCGGATCGCTCGAGACTGAAGAGAATTCCAACCAGGAAGGCTTCGTCGGACTGGACAACATTCCCGTGTCCATCCGCACCCTCGACACGCTGCCCTGCCCCGACTACGTCGACCTCTTCACGGCCCGGACGAGAGGCGCCGCGGCGAAGACGGCGGAGCAGTGGGCCCGCGCCCTGCTCGAGGAGTCGGCGACCGGGCGATCGGCGCCCATCCTCTGGCGGCTCCTTGGGCTGCGTCTCGGCCCGATGCCTTCGTCAGACCACGTGCAGGGCTGGAAGATCGCCGATCGTGGTGACGGCTGGATCAGGGTCGAGACCGCGTCGTGGTGCATGACCACCCACGCCGTTGTACAGGTCGATGATCGGCAGGTGTCACTTGCCTTGTTCGTCCGCTTCGACAAGCCCATGGCGGCGATCATTTGGCCGCCGGTCTCCCGGCTGCATCGCAGAGGTGCGCCGGTCATGCTCCACCAGGCGGTGAAGGCGCATGAAGCCGCGACCCGTGACTCCTAGGGCTCCAGGCTGAACGGCGGGTATTCGTCGTTCACCAACAAGTAGTACGAGGCCACCCGAAGCTGCCACCGGAACACGCTCATGCAGAATTCCTTCATCGACGGGTTCCACTCCCCGGTGAAGAGGGCGATGAACCACGAGACGAGGAGAAGGACCTCGTTGACGATGTTGAGGAGCCACAGCACGATGAACTGCGGGATGCAGAGGATGATCCGGATCGCCACGGTGCCCCGGTTACGCGGCCCGCTGACGGGCGTGAGGTTCAACGTCGCCGGGTAGCCGCCCGGATCGGCGAAACCCTGCGGGATCGGCGTGAAGGGCGGGTACGGCTCGGCCCACACGAACAGGCCGGTGATCACGCGCCACTGGTAGCGAATGACTCCGGTGATGAACAGCGTCAGGCTCTCCGGTGCCTCGCCGGTGAACACGATGGAGAACCAGCACCCGATGGCCGCGAGGAAGGCCACGATGCTGAGGATGTACACCCAGATGAACTGCGGGATGAAGACCAGCCAGTTGGTCAGGACCTTGACTGGCTCAATCTTCGCCGGTCCCGGCGGAACATCGACTGTCATCGGATAGGCGCCTGGCATGAAGGACCCCCTTCGTTGGACCACCTGCGCCCGCACGATAGACCGCCCGACGTCGCCGATGACGGATCCTTCGTGCCGCTCTCAGACCGGCTGACGAATGTGTGACGGGCGCGTGACGCCCGGCCTAGGCAGCCTGCCGAGGTCGTCCTACGAGCAGCCGCTGGTCGTCCCGCAACTCCCGCACACGTAGCAGGACCCGGCCCTCTGCATGTGATTGCCGCAGTTGTAACAGAACGGCGCGTCACGCTGTTCGGCCCGGGCCAGCGGCTGCACCGCACCGACCCCGTTCGTCGCACCCGCCGCACCCGCTGCCGCCCCCGAACCACCGCCGGCCGTCACCCCGCTCAGGCCGTCGTCGACCAGGCCGACGGACGGCGTCGCCATCTCTTCCACGCCGGGCAGCGTCGGCTGGGTCCGCTCCAAGGTGGAGAGGATCCCGAGCTCCGTCCGCTCGGCGACCGAGAGGTAGTCGAGGGCCAGGCGACGCGAGATGTAGTCGATCAGGCTCGTCGCGATGCGCAGCTCGGGGTCGTCGGTGATGCCCGCCGGCTCGAACTTCATGTTGGCGAACTTGCGCACGAACGTCGCCAGCGGCACGCCATGCTGCAGGCCCAGGCTCAAGGAGATGGAGAAGGCGTCCATGATCCCGGCCAGGGTCGAGCCCTGCTTGGAGACCTTGATGAAGACCTCGCCCGGGCGCCCGTTCTCGTACTCGCCCACCGTCACGTAGCCCTCGCAGTCGGCCACCCGGAACGAGAACGTCTTCGAGTTGCGCTTGCGGGGCAGGCGCTCGCGCACCGCACCCACGAGGACCGACGCCGCCGT